>NZ_JBIWNZ010000005.1:0-314136 GCF_044767505.1 Kitasatospora sp. NPDC101235 | reverse complement strand
GTCCGCCCCCCCCGGCGGGGCGCCGGCTTGTGCCCCGGGGCGGGCGGCCCCCGGGCGGGCGGGCGCGCTCGACCCCCGCCCCCGGCGGGGCGCCCCCGGGTGCACGCGGGCCCGCCGCGCCGGTCCGCCTGAGTCCTGATGGTGATGATCAGCCCATCACAACTCCCGCTGCTGGTAAAGTGATTCGGGCTGTTGTGAGAGTCACGCTCCCGTCACGACGATTCGACTGGTTACCCTTGGCCGAGCAGGGCCTCATGAGCGAGGATCAGCGCCATGGACCTGCTGAACATGCTGGTGGAGAAGGGGCTTCGGCGCGAGCTGCCGACCCGCGAAGAAGCGCTCGCCGTGCTGGCTACCTCCGACGACGAGCTGCTGGATGTGGTGGCCGCGGCTGGGAGGGTGCGCCGTCAGTGGTTCGGGCGGCGGGTGAAACTCAACTACCTGGTCAACCTCAAGTCCGGTCTGTGCCCCGAGGACTGCTCGTACTGTTCGCAGCGGCTGGGCTCGAAGGCGGAGATCCTCAAGTACACGTGGCTGAAGCCGGAGGAGGCCTCGAAGGCGGCCGCGGCGGGTGTCGCGGGCGGCGCCAAGCGGGTCTGCTTGGTGGCCAGCGGCCGCGGTCCGACCGACCGTGACGTCGAGCGCGTGGGCAAGACCATCAAGGCGATCAAGGAGCAGAACGAGGGCGTCGAGGTGTGCGCGTGTCTCGGGCTGCTCTCGGACGGCCAAGCGGAGCGGCTGCGGTCGGCGGGGGCTGACGCGTACAACCACAACCTCAATACGTCGGAGGGGACGTATGGGGACATCACGACCACGCACACGTACGCGGACCGGGTCGACACCGTGCAGAAGGCGCACGCGGCGGGGCTGTCGGCCTGTTCGGGGCTGATCGCGGGTATGGGCGAGAGCGACGAGGACCTGGTCGACGTGGTCTTCGCGCTGAGGGAGCTTGACCCGGACTCGGTGCCGGTGAACTTCCTCATCCCGTTCGAGGGCACGCCGCTGGCCAAGGAGTGGAACCTGACGCCGCGGCGGGCACTGCGGATCCTGGCGATGGTCCGGTTCGTCTGTTCGGACGTGGAGGTCCGCCTCGCGGGCGGGCGCGAGGTGCACCTGCGGTCGCTCCAGCCGCTGGCGTTGCACCTGGCCAACTCGATCTTCCTGGGCGACTACCTGACCAGTGAGGGCCAGGCCGGCAAGGCCGACCTGGAGATGATCGCGGACGCCGGGTTCGAGGTGGAGGGCACGGACACCACCACGCTGCCCGGGCACCGCTCGGACGCCGCCTCCTGCGGGACCGGCGGCGGCTGCGGTTCGGGGGCGGTGTGCTCCTCCGAGGAGCCCGCCCCCGCCGCCACGCCCGAGCAGGACCGTACCGACCTCGTCGCCGTGCGCCGCCGGGGCGCCGGCACCGACCTGGCCCCCAATGCGTGAGTTCGGCACTGGAAAGGCTCCACCCGGTTGACGGCCCGCTGGCCGCCGCGGGCGATCACGGTGGTGTGGCCGACGAGCCGCAGGACCCTGCCCGCGCGTCGGGAGCAAGGCAGTAGTCGGGCCCTGTCGTCCGCTCGGGCCCGACGGTGCATGCTGGCACCGTCCCGGACGAGTCGGAGCGTGGTCCGCGAGCCGGACTGGCCGGCGCGGATGGTGCCCAGGCGGCACTGAGAGGGCGTTTCGTTCCTGGTTGTTGGGGTGAGGTGACCCCTGTGATGTGGACACTCTGATGGTGGATCTTGATGGTCCGGGAAGATGGTTCATATGGCAGGGCGGAAGTACACCCTGGAGTTCCGGGTGGATGCGGTGGCGTTGTGGCGGGCCTTGGCGGGGCAGCGGACGATGAAGGACGTCGCGGCTGACCTGGGGATCACCCGGGAGACGCTGCGGTTGTGGGTTCGTGCGGCCGACGGCGGCAGGCAAGCTCCAGCCGGCGGGGCCGGGGCAGAAGACCACCAGGAGGAGCTGGCCCGGTTGCGGGCGGAGAACGCCCGGCTGTTGAAGGCGGAGAAGGAGTGGCAGCTGGAGCGGGAGATCCTCCGCCGGGCGGCCCAGTATTTTGCCAAGGAGATGAAGTGACGTCCCGCCGCTGGGACTTCGTCTCCGAGTACGCCGGCGAGTTCGGCGTCCAGCGGCTGTGCCGGGTGCTGCAGGTCTCCCGCTCGGGCTACTACCGGTGGCTGGCCGGTGCGGAGGCCCGTGACATTCGGCAGGCAGCCGATCAGGCCCTGGCGGCAGAGATCCGCGAGATCCACGCCGCCTCCGGCGAGACCTACGGATTCCTGCGCGTGTACGCCGACCTGCAAGGATCCGGACACCACGTGAACCGCAAGCGGGTGGCGCGGCTGATGCGCGAGCACGGTATCGTCGGCCGCCACCTTCCCCGCCGGAAGCGGACCACCGTCCCTGACTCGGTGGCGCCGCCGGCCGTGCTGGGCACTGGCGGGGGCGAGCATGCTGATTGCTGTGTGCGCAATGGCGGCGACCCCGTGGCGAACTACTGCACTCGCCGGACGCGTCCGAGGACGCCAGCAGAGCGGTTGAACAGGGCCAGGGGGACTGGCGCATCGGCTGGTGCCTCGATGTCAGATCGCCGCCGCTTCAAGAGATGTAGGACGTCGACGAGGTGAGCCACGCCGGACGACTGGGCGTGGGTGTGATGTTGTACGGCTCATGATGACGACGCCCTTGCCGGACTTGTCCGCCGCGTCCTTGCCGACGCTGGCAGAGTAGTACAGCAGGGTATCGATGGTGCGGGCGGTCTGGCCTGTGGCGGTCATCCTCCGGGGCGGCCGAGGACCGCAACGCCGTCAGGGACAGGCCGCCGACGATCTGGTGGGCGGTGGCGGTTGTCCTCCGGGTCGGCTGATGGTCGCAACTGAAGCACGCACTGGCCTCCCGGCCGTGCCGCCTGGGTGGCGGCCTCCCTCCGGCGTGCCCGAGGCGCGGAGCAGCGGAGGCATCAGCGGCCTGAAGCGGTCTTGACGAATTGCTGCGATGGAACGGCGCTGGTCGGGAGGAGCGAGATTGGGGGACTTGCCGGGGACCACGCGTCGTTCACCACCGTCTCTGAGGTGCCTTTCGGTGAACGAACAGCGCGGGCTGTCTACCGGCTGACGTGCAGCGATGGCTACGCCCGGGCGACTGGGGGTCAAGGGGTCCTGAAGTCGCGGCTGAGGCATGTTCCGGGCCCGCCTGTCGGCGGTGTGGAGGGGCCCGGGTGTCGAGGGGTCGGGCTCGGGGTCAGATGCGGGTCGCGGTGATGACGTGGTAGTCGAGGAGGGCGTCGCGCCAGGCGGTGAGGAAGTGGCGGGTCCAGTGGGCGGGTGGGACGGTGTCGGTGAGGTAGCGGTCGAGGCCTGGCCAGACGTGGGTGCCGATGGATTCGGTGGTGATGTCGGTGAAGCCGTGGCGGGTGAGGTCGGTGGTGAAGGTGTCGAGGGGGTGGGGGACGTCGAGGCCGTCGGCGAAGCTGGCGAGCATGATCTTGAGGCGTTCGGCGGCGTCGGGGCCGGGGGCGGTGAAGAAGGTGGTCACGACGAGCCGGCCGCCTGGGCGCAGGACGCGGGCGGACTCGCGGGCGAAGCCGTTGAGTTCGCGGAAGTGCTGGGCCGCCTCGACGGAGAAGACGCCGTCCAGGTAGCCGTCGGAGAACGGGAGTTCGTCCGCCGAGCCGAGAGTGTACGCCAGCCGATCGGGGTACGTGGCCAGGGCTCTCGCGTTGACGGCGCGGGCCCGCTCGATCTGGTCGGGGTGGATGTCCACCCCGGTCACCGCCGCGAAGCGGAACTCCCGCAGGGCGAGAGCGCTCCCGAGGCCACGGCCGCAACCCACTTCCGCCAGCCGAAGCCGCTCGCGCGGTTCGGCGAACTCCCGCAACACCCGCCGGTACAGCTGTTCCTGGCTGCGCACCCGGTCCTCTGGGGTCGGGGCGGCGAGATCGATGCCCTGCCAGTAGCCGAAGTTGATGAATCCGCCTGCGAAGCTGGCCGCCTGGGCCAGATCGTTGGTGCCGTAAGTCCGGCGCACGGTCGGGGGGATGCGGTCCTGGTTCATGGTCTTCGGTTCCTCGGGACGGCGTGTGGTTGGGGGCTTTGGGGGTCGGAGTGGAACGGGTTCCGTGCTGATGGTGCTGCCATGAGCGCAGGTCAGCTATGGTGCAAGGGTGTCCCGCCGCCCAACGACGGGGCGGTGCTGAGGTCGTCGGCACCGTACGTCCGGCGCACGGTCGGGGGGATGCGGTTGTGGTCCATGGGCCGCTGGGTCTCCTGCTCGGTGGGCGCCCGGCCGTCGGGCGCGCCGAGGTACGTACCCAAACCTGTGGTGGTCCGAACACGGTACGTGATGGTGGAGTGTCCGGGGAGCAGTGGGAGCGTGGTGGTGCTCCGAGGGGGCTGGGAGCACCACCACGCGACCGGGGGGGCGGCTACCGGGCGAGGTCGGCCGGTGCGTCGAGCCGGGTCAGCTTCTGCGGGTTGCGCACGACGTAGATCCGGGTGATCCGGCCGTCCTCCACCGCGAGGCTCACCACCGAGGGCTCGCCGCCGATGTCGATCCGGCCGGCCGGTGCGCCGTTGAGCCACACCGTGGTGGTGTCGAACGCGACCGGCAGGCGCCCGGTGCGCGCGAGCAGCGCCGCCACCGCCTCGGCCCCGTGCACCGGGGCGGGCACGGCCGCCGCGATCCCACCGCCGTCGGCGATCAGGACGACGTCCGGCGCCAGCACTTCCATCAGGTCCTGCAACCGTCCGGTGCGCAGGGTCTCCAGGAACCGCTCCACCACCTGCTGCTGCTCGGAGCGGCTCACCCGCACCCGGGGCCGGCGGGCCGCCACGTGCCCGCGGGCCCGCCGGGCGACCTGCCGTACGGCGGCCGAGGTCTTGCCGAGGGCCTCGGCGATCTCCCCGTACGGCAGCTCGAAGACCTCGCGCAGCACGAACACCGCCCGCTCGGTCGGCCCGAGCGTCTCCAGCACGGTCAGCATCGCGAACGAGACGCTCTCCGCGAGCTCGACGTCCTCGGCGACGTCGGGGCTGGTGAGCAGCGGCTCCGGCAGCCACTCGCCGACGTACTGCTCGCGCCGGCGGGACAGCGTCCGCAGCCGGTTGAGGCCCTGGCGGGTGACGATCCGGATGAGGTACGAGCGCGGGTCGTGCACCTGCCCGTGGTCGACCTCGGCCCACCGCAGCCAGGACTCCTGCAGCACGTCCTCGGCGTCGGCGGCGGAGCCGAGCAGCTCGTAGGCGACGGTGAAGAGCAGGCTGCGGTGGGTGACGAAGGGGTCCTCGGTCATGCCGGCGACGCTCCGGCCGGGGCGTCGGCGGCGGGGGTGCGCCTGGCCAGCGGGATCTCGCAGGAGTCGGAGAAGCCCTGGGAGCGGACGCCGTTCGCGGTGTTGTTCCTGGTGGCCATGTTGACGAAGGCGACGTAGGCGGTGAGTTCGACCATGGCCGCCGCGCCGAGCTGGTCCAGCAGGTGGTCGTAGAGCTCGTCGGTGACGGCCGGCGGGGTCACCGTCATGGCCTCGGCGTACTCCATCACCTCCCGCTCCAGCGCCGTGAACACCTCCGACGCCCGCCAGTTCGGCACCTGGCTCGCCTTGGCCAGGTCCAGGCCCTGGTTCTGCGCCTGGAAGTAGCCGATGTCCAGGCACCAGCTGCAGCCGACCTGTGCGGCCACCGCCATGTGCGCGAAGGACTTGAGGCCCTCGTCGAGCGCGTCCCACTCGGCGACCCGGCGGGAGAAGTCCAGGTTCGCGGTGGCGACGCCGGGGTTGTGCCAGATCGCCTCGACGGGTTCGAGGGTGCTCCCGAAACCCTTGATCATGTTCTCGCTCAGCTCGGCGGGCAGCTGGGCCTTCGGCAGTCGCAGTGCCATGGTGTCCTCCCGGTGCGGTGGTGCGGCGGGTTGCCGGACATGAAGACACCGGAGGGCGCACGGATGTGACAGCCGGACGGGACGGCCGGGGAAAACGACCTTCGGACCGGCCGGTCGGTTCGCTACAGTCCGCGGGGACTGCCGACCACCGCGAGGAGAACGACACGTGAACGTCCCCGACGACCGCCCCGCCCCGCCGCTGACCGGCGGCGAGCGCGAGATGCTGCGCGGCTTCCTCGACTTCCACCGGGCGACCCTCGCCCTGAAGTGCGAGGGCCTGACCGACGAGCAGCTGCGCCGGCGCTCCAGCCCGCCCTCCACGCTCAGCCTGCTCGGGCTGGTCCGGCACCTGGCGGAGGTCGAACGCACCTGGTTCCGCCGGGTCATCAACGGCGAGGACCTGCCGCTGGTCTGGTCCGAGGACGGCGACTACCAGGCCGCGTACGACCCCGCCGGCGCCACCCGGGCCGAGGCCTTCACCGCCTGGCGGACCGAGGTCGAGCACTCCCGCCGCATCGAGCTCGCCGCGGACTCCCTCGACGTCACCGGCTACCAGGCCCGGTGGGACGCCGAGGTGTCGCTGCGGCTGGTGATGCTCCACCTGATCCACGAGTACGCCCGGCACAACGGGCACGCGGACTTCCTGCGGGAGGCGATCGACGGCGCGGTGGGGGCGTAGCCGGGTGGGCCGGGTGCCGGCGGGGTGCGGGTGTGAGGAGGACGAGGAGGCGGTCGACGGCGCGGCGGGGCCCGGGCGCCCCGGGCCGGCCTACCAGCCGAGGAGGTGGGTGCGGTGGATGAGGGCGGTGAGGACGGCGCCGACGGTGGTCTCGGGGGTGAGGGCGGTGGTGTCGAGGGTGTGGGTGGCGTCGTCGGGGGCCGGGCCGGGGTGGAGGACGACGTAGTGGAGGGCGGCGCCGGTGGTGCGGCTCTCGCGGCGGAAGGTGTCGAGGGCGGCCGGGACGGCGGGGGCCTCCACCACGACCTGGTAGCCGCGGGTGGCGTAGGCGAAGGCGGCCTGGGCGGTGGCGGCCAGGGCGGTGGCGTTCTGGTGACCGGCCTCGGGCAGGTGGGGCGGGAGCTGGCCGCTGCGGATGACCCGCAGGAAGTCGTCCGTCCGCAGGTGGACGCTCGGGTTCAGCTCCCGGGCGAGCAGCTCCGCGACCGGGCTGTTCCCGGCCCCGCCCGGGTCGACGAGGACGAGGACGCCCCCGGCGCCCCGGCCGCCCCCGAGCTCCGGCCCACCTACGGTCGTACGGTTCACAGCTGCTGATCCCTTCGCGGGCCGGGGACGGTCGGGTAGCCGGGGCGGGGCGGTCGGAGTGCGAAGGAGCTGGTCGGCCCATATCCGGACAACCGACCGCCTCGTCCCTACGACTGATGCGTTTCGGAGATCAACCTAGTCCAAACGGGTGGTCCGAGTCGTCCCCCACCCGGTTCCTGGGCGGGTCGGAGGGCAGACCCGGGACCGGTCGGCGGCCCGTCAGGGGACCGCCGCCGGCCCCTACCGGTCGCCGGTGCGCAGCACGATCGGGTTGGTGAGCGCCGCCATCGGGCCCCAGGGCAGGTCAGGGCCCATCGAGTTGCCCCTGCCCGGGGTGCCGTCCGCCTTCGGGTGGCGGACCTCGGCCCGGACGTAGGCGGCGAGCGAGGCGGTGGTGCGCCAGATCACGGTGCCGGAGCCGTCGGCGGACAGCGACTCCTGGTGCATCTGCCCCTCGTCGGTGAGGAGGCGGACCGTCCCGCCGGGCACCCCGGAGACGGTGAGCCGGACGTCCAGTGGGGCATCGGCCGGGACGGTCAGCTCCTCGCCGATGCCCGCCTGGCGGCCGTGCCCGGTGACGGTGAGGTCCAGCGTGACGGCGGAGGACTCGGCCAGCCAGCTGCGCCCGGCGCGCAGCCCGTCGAGGATCGCGTCCCGGGTGAGGTCCTCGGCCAGCACCACGGTGTGCGGGGAGCCGATGACCTGCGGCTCGCTGTGCGCGTCGCTGTTGCCCAGGGCGGGCAGCCAGGAGCGGCCCTCGCGCAGGGCGACGGCGAGCCGGCCGTCCCAGGTGTCCACCGCCGACTCGTCGTCGTACGTCCAGGGGCCGTTCCACACCTCGACGGCGTCGGCCTGCTCGTAGCCGAACTTCCACTGGCAGGCGACGTACGGGCAGTACGGGTGCGCGGGCACCACCAGGCCGCCGGAGCGGTGGACCTGGCGGGCGAAGCGCGGGTACTCCTCGTCGCGCGAGCGGTAGCGCCAGTCGACGAACTGGCCGGGCTTCAGGCCGAGGGCCAGCCAGTGGCCGTTGCGGGTGGTGATCTCCTCGCCCGGCAGGATCAGCAGGTCGGGGCCGGCCAGCGGGCCCCAGGCGGCGTGCGAGGAACTGGTGTTGTGGTCGGTGGAGACGATGAAGTCCAGGCCGGCCGCGCGCGCCCCGGCCGCCACCTCCTCGGGCTTGCGCCGCCCGTCCGAGTGCACGGTGTGCAGGTGGCAGTCGCCCCGGTACCAGGCCCGGCCGCGGCCGCGGGCCCGCTCCGCCGGGTAGTGCGGAGTGAACTGCGGCCCGGGCGCACCGAACCGGAAGGTGACCTCGACGTGGTACGCCAGGCCCTGCGGGGCGATCTGGTAGGGGCCGAGGACCACGTGCCAGGTGCCGGGGTTGATCGGGCCGGGGAGGTAGCCGGGGGTCGCGGCGCTACGGGAGAGGCTGAACTCGGTGCGGAAGCCGCCGGACCAGCCGCGGAAGCCGGAGCCGCCGAGGTCGGTGCCGCGCTCGTCGAAGATGCCGATGTCACAGGAGTTGCCGGGGGTGCCGGCCGGGACCGGCGGCTTGTCGTAGCCGTAGGAGACGGCTATCTCGCGGACGCCCTCGGGCACTTCCACCGGGAGGTGGAGGAAGTCGGGGGCGCCGGTGGGCAGGTGGCCGGTGAGGGTGAGGGTGCGGTCGGCGGGAGTGGCGCCGGGGGCGGCGGCGAGGCCGAGGGTGGTGGCGGCGCCGGTGGCGAGGCCGGTGCGGAGCAGGTCACGGCGGGCGGGCCGGGCCGCCGGCTGCGGAGTCGGCTGGTCGGTCGGCTGGTCAGTCGGCTGGTCGGAGCGTGGGGTGCTGGGCTCGGTCGGCATCGAGGTCTCCGGATCGAGGAGGGCGGGTCGCCCGCGTGCCTACCCGGGCGAGTGAACCGGGGGTGAGTCGGGGCCCACGGCGGTGGGGCGGGCCGGTGAAGAGGGGCGGTCGGGGTCGGGGTCGAGTTGCGGTGAGTGACGAATGGTCGGTTCATAGTCATGAAATCGGTTCATATGCGAAATGGCGCGAATGGGAGACGGGTGTGTCGGTGAGTCGGCGGATGCTGCTCGTGGCGGTGGCCGGAGGAGCACTGGCGGGATGTCGGACGAGAGCGGCGGGCACCGGCTCGGCCTCGGCGGTGGGCGGCGCCTCGGCGGATTCGGTGACATCGTCCGCGGCGCCGCCCGACCCACCGTTCGCGACGTCGTCCGGAGCGCCCACCGCGGCCGCCGCCGCGTCGATCCCCGCGCAGGAACCGACGCCGGACCCCGCGCGGGGATCGACGCACGAGCCGACCCGGGCCGAGGTGGTCGAGCGGTACGGCGCACTGGCTCCGAGCCAATGGGGGCTGGAGGTCGACGGGGTGATCACCGCGCTGCCGGAGGGCGAGGGCGCCATGGCGCTCACCTTCGACGCCTGCGGCGGCCCCGGAGGCGACGGCTATGACGCGGACCTGATCGACTTCCTGCGGGCGCAGGACGTGCCGGCCACGCTCTTCCTGAACGCCCGTTGGATCGACGCCAACCCGGAGGAGTTCGATCGGCTCGCCGCCGACCCGCTGTTCGAGATCGGCAACCACGGCACCGTCCACCGTCCGCTCTCGGTCTCCGGCCGCTCCGCCTACGGCATCGCCGGCACGCGCGACGTCGGCGAGGTGTACGACGAGGTGGTGGGCAGCGCCCACAAGCTCGCCGAGCTGCTCGGGCACCCGCCCCGGTTCTTCCGCTCCGGCACCGCGCACTACGACGACGTCGCCACCCGGGTGGTCGCCGACCTGGGCCGGCTGGTGGCCGGCTTCACCGTGAACGCGGACGGCGGGGCGACGCTCCCGGCCTCCGAGGTGCGGCAGGAGGTCGCCTCCGCCCCGCCCGGCGCGATCGTGATCGGCCACCTGAACCACCCGGGCGGCGGCACCGCCCCCGGGGTGGCGGCGGCGGTGCCGGGGCTGCTGGCGGCGGGGCGGCGCTTCGTCCGGCTCTCGGACGTGCTGTAGCGGGGCGGCTCAGACCAGGCGCAGGCCGCCCGGGTGCTCCTCCTCGATGACCCGGACCAGCCAGTCGAAGACCGTCGGCCCCCGGCCCGCCCGGGCGGCGTCCAGCTCGGCGGTGACGCGCGCGCGGTTGGTGGGGTGGGCACGGGCCAGCCGCAGCTCCAGCTGACGGACCGTCTCCGGGTGGCCGAGGTTGCGGCGGGAGACCTCGTGATGGCGCCACTCGATGACCCAGTCCCCGTTCTCGGGCGTGCCGTAGCCGCCGCGCAGGCAGTCGGCGAAGGCGTCGAGGTTGCGGCCGAAGTAGCCGTCCACCCCGATGGCCCGCCCGACCACGGCCCAGAAGTCCTCCAGGGTCTTGATCTCGTTGCCGTCGATCACATAGGTCACCGTCACGGGGTCGAGGATATGCCGCGGCGGTGAACAGGCCGGGGTGAACCGGCCGGGGTGAACCGGCCGGGGCGGACGGTTCAGGGAAAGACGGCGATCGCGGTGGCGAGCAGCCCGTCCCGGACCACCCAGCGGCCGTCGAAGCCGTCGATCCGGCGGCCGTTGACCACCGGGCCCGGGACCAGCAGCCGGGCGGTGAAGGTGCCGTCGGGGGAGAGGTCCAGTTCGGCCTCGTCGAAGTCCAGGAAGAGCAGGGTCAGCGGGAACCAGGCCTTGTACACCGACTCCTTGGCGCTGAACAGGATGCGGTCCCACGGGACGTCCGGGTGCTCGGCCGCCAGCTTGGCGAGCCGCTGCTGCTCCACCGGCAGCGCGACGGCCTCCTGGACGCCCTCCGGCAGCGGCAGCGCGGGCTCGGCGTCGATGCCCACGGAGGCGAGGGTGCCGGCCCGGGCCACGGCCGCCGCGCGGAAGCCGTCGCAGTGGGTGAGGCTGCCGACCACGCCGTCCGGCCAGCTCGGTGCGCCGCGCAGACCCGGGACGAGCGGGCGGTACGGGACGCCGAGCCGGGCGAGGGCGGCCCGGGCGCAGTGCCGGACGGTGGTGAACTCGCGGCGCCGCTTGTCGACGGCCCGGGCGACGGGGGGCTCCTCCTCGGGCTCCAGCCGGGCCTCCGGCGGGTCGTCGTAGGCCACCTCGGTCACCACGACGTCCGGCAGCAGGTCCCCGATCATCCGTTCCCCCCTCGGTCGGCCGCGCAGGTGGTCGCCGCGCGGGACGAGGGTAACCCGGCCGGGGGCTCCGGCGGGACTCGGGTGACGGCCCGTCAATACCCTCCGTGGCGGGTCTGTCGCGCATCTTCGCCCCTTCGGACGCATTGGTAAAGATCCCTGCCTTGTGTTCATGTCAACATCGCGGAGGTCTGGACCACCCTGCGGCGGGCGCATACGTTTTCTCCACGAGGGCGGACATTCGATTGGCGAACTGTCGTACGAATGCGTCGAGTTCCGCCTGTCATGCTCATGACCTTCACCGCAGCAGGAGGGAACGAACCATGCGCGCCATCGGCAAGAACCTCAGGATCCTCGCGGGCGCCCCGCTCGCCGCAGCCGCCCTCATCGCCCTCACGGCCGGCTCCGCCAGCGCCGCGATACCGATCAACCAGCCCATGACCGGCAAGGCCACCTACTACAACGACGCCGGCTACGGCGCCTGCGGCACCCAGATCAATGCCGCCACCCAGATGCTTGTTGCCGTCTCGCACACCTGGTGGACCACCGCCAACCCGAACAACGACCCGGTCTGCAAGGGCATTTCGGTCAAGGTCACCTACCAGGGCAAGACCATCACCGTCCCGGTGAAGGACCAGTGTCCCTCCTGCGACTCCACCCACATCGACCTCAGCCAGCCCGCCTTCGCCAGGCTGGCCCCGCTGGACAAGGGCGTCATCACCGGCCTGACCTGGCAGTTCGTCAAGACCGCCCTGAACGGCAAGACCGTCGAGCTCTCCGCCCCGATCACCGGCTCCACCATCGGCTGAGCCCGCCCCTGACGACCGTGCCCGCCCCCGCGGCAGGACGGGGGCGGGCCGCGGGTCGGAGGCCGGGATCACGGCCGACCGCGTCCGGGCGGCGCTTGCGCCTCCACGAGCGGCGGGGCCATCGCGAGAAGCAGCTGGACGGCCGGGGGAGCGGTCCGCGGATCGTGGGCGAGCCCCAGCGTGACGGTCGGGACCGGGGCGGTGAGCCGGCGCAGGCGGACGCCGGGGATGCGGAACACCCGGGCCCGGCCCTCGGGTATCGGCGCTATGCCGTAGCCCGCCGCCACGGCCAGCAGGAGCTGTTCGTCGTCCGGCTCCTCCCGCACGATCCGCGGCGACCGGCCCGGCCACAGCTGCCCGGTGATCAGCGCGTGCATCCCCGGCCCGTTCTCCCGCGGCCACAGCACCACCGGCTCGTCCGCGATCCGGTGCCGGCCGATCCGGGCCCGGGTACGGGCGAGCGGATGGCCGGCCGGCACGGCCAGCAGCAGCTCCTCCTCGGCGATGATCCGGCAGGCGAGCCCGGGGACGTCCAGCGGCGGCCGGACGAACGCCGCGTCCAGCCGGCCGGCGAGCAGCTCGGCGACGTTGTGCGAGGTCCAGCCGGTCTGCAGGGCGACGTCCAGCCGGGGGTAGCGGTTGCGGAACTCCGTCACCAGGACGTCGCAGGCCCCGCCGCGGGCGGAGCGGGTGTACGCCACCCGCAGCCGGCCCTCCCGCCCCTGGACCACCGCCGCGACCCGCTCCTCGGCCTCCGCCACCTCCCGCAGCACCCGCCGGGCCTCCTCGGCGACCGCACGCCCGACCGGGGTCAACGCGCAGCCCTTGCTGGTCCGCTCGACCAGCTGTGCGCCCAGCTGCCGCTCCAGCGCCATGACCTGCTGGCTGAGCGCAGGCTGCGCCACGTGCAGTCGGCGCGCGGCGCGGGTGAAGTTCAACTCCTCGGCCAGCACCGAGAAGTAACGCATCCGACGCAGATCCATCCGGCGATGATAAGCGCGGCTTATCGCCGCGGGACAGAACTGGTCTTGGACGGCCGTCGGTGCGGCCGGATTTCCTGGAGACGGCCGCCGACACCCGGTGGGCGGCCCTCGGGAGGAGGAGTTCGCGATGGGCGATGCAGTGGGTGGGGCGACGGACGTCGTCGTGGTCGGAAGCGGGATCATCGGGCTCACCACGGCGATCCGCTTGCAGGAGAAGGGACTTCGCGTCGTCGTGGTGACGGCCGACGGCCTGCTGTCGACGACCTCCGCCGTGGCCGCGGCCGTCTGGTTCCCCGTCGCCACGGGCACCAGCGGCCGGGTGGCGGACTGGTCCGCGACCGCCTTCGCCGAGTTCGCCCGCCAGGCCGCGCAGGGCGTACCCGGCGTCTCGATGCGCAGCACCCGCATGCTGGAACACCAGCAGCAGTCGTCGGGCCTGCCCTGGTGGGGCGACGCCGTCCCCGACCTGCGCCGGCTGACGGCTGCCGAACGCGGACTGGACTGCGCGGACGGCTGGTCCTTCACGGCCCCCGCCGTCGAGATGCCGCTCTACCTGCCCTGGCTGCTCGGCCGGTTCATCGACAACGGCGGCGAGATCGTCCACCGCCGCCTCGACGCCCTCGACCAGGCCCTGGCCTGGGCGCCCGTGGTGGTCAACGCCACCGGACTCGCCGCCCGACAGCTCTGCGACGACCCGGCCGTGCACCCGGTGCGCGGCCAGCTCGTCCTGGTCCGCAACCCCGGACTGCCCAGCTCGACCCGCATCCAGGACGACCCGGCCGGCTACACCTACATCCACCCCCGCAGCGCCGACGTCGTCCTCGGCGGCACCTTCGAACCGGACGACTGGAACACCACACCCGACCCGGCCATCGCCGAGGCCATCCTCGCCCGCTGCACGGCCCGCATCCCCGAACTCCGCGGTGCCCGCGTCATCGGCCACACCGTCGGCCTGCGCCCCGCCCGCCACGGCGGCCCCCGCCTCGAAGCGGACCCGGCCGGCCGGATCGTCCACAACTACGGCCACGGCGGCGCCGGGGTCACCCTCAGTTGGGGCTGCGCCGACGCCGCCGCCGAACTGGTGGGGTGACCGGGAGGTCACCCGCCCACCCCGGCGAACGAACGCGGTCGGAGCACCCGCGGCCCGACGTGTCCGGCGGCCCGTTCCGGCCACGGCGGCGCGTTGCTTTCGCTACGGTTGCGCGCTGAGACCGTCCCGTTCCCGCTCCCCAATTTCGTTCCTCCGGAGGAACCTTGGCCTCGATCACGCTCGATGCCGAGCGCCGTGTCCACGCCGACACCGGACGCGTCCGGGTCGCCGCCGTGGACGTGCTGCGCTCGCTCGGCTTCCAGATCACCTCGGAGATGGCCACCGTGGTGGAGGCCCGGCGCGGCTCCGCCGTCCGCTCGGCGATGCTCCTGCCCGACCAGGTGCCGCTGGCGGCCCGCCTCCACCTCGCGTCCGCCGACGACGACCGCACCTCGGTCTCCCTGCACCTGACGGACCGAGCGGTCTCGGTGATCGCGCTGGGCGTGCAGGACCCCTACGTGGCCGCCTTCCGGACGGCGCTGCTCGCCCTCGACCGCGCACTCACCGGCCTCGACCCGGCGGCCGGAGCGGCCGGCTTCCCCCAGCCCCGGTGGTGGGCCCGCGCACCCCGGGCCGACACACTGGCCCGGCACCACGAGACCGGCCAGCGCCTCGTCGGCGGCGTCGCCGCCCGCGTCAACGAGCGGCTCTCCGGCGGGCGCTGCTCCACCGGCCCGTCCCTGTGGGAGGGCATCGAGCGCATCGTCTTCCGCTCCCCGGCCGGCTTCCTCGCGATGGACATGGTCACCGCCCGCTCCCTGCTGGCGATCCCGGTGATGATCGGCAGCCGTCCGGACGGCGTGCCGGCCCAACTGTCCTCCGACGTCGCACGGTTGGCGGCGGCGGTGGAGTGCCGGCTGAGCGCGGGAGGCTACGGCTCCGTGGAGGTGGCGGTCGCCGAGGAGGACCGCCCGGCCTTCGAGTTCCTGCACCGCCAGTTCGGCATCCGCTCGCGCCTGCCCGTCCGCACACTCTGCACCTGCCGGGACTGCCGGCAGACCAAGGTGGTGAACCTGGACCTCAAACGGCTGCGGCAGCGGAAGAACCGGCTCAGGACGATCGCCTCCGTCGTGCAGACGACGTACGAGAAGGACGGCGAGCCCAACCCGTTCCTGGTCTTCGGGTCGATCTTCCAAGCGTCCAAGATTGACCCCGACTTCGTCTGCGCACGCTGCGAGAGCACCGTCGCCGACGAGCAGCCGGTGACCTTCTGCCCGCGCTGCGGCGACATGCGCACCGAGTCAGTCCTGGACACCTGCTCCGAGTGCGGCCACGACTTCGAGGCACTCGCCGCGGACCTCCCCGTCTGGCACACCGCACCCCCACCCCCGCTCGCCCCGCCGACCCCGCTTGCCCCGCCGACCCCGCCGCCGCCCGTTGCGCCCCCGATGCCGGCCGTCCCGCCCCGGCCGAACTGCGGCATCTGCGGCGGCACCTACCCCGTGCTCTGGTCCGTCCAGATCCTTGACGGCCCGAACCCGAGACCGCTCACCGTCTGCGCCACCACCCCCCGCTGCTCCCCACCCTCCATCGCCCCACCGGCCCGGATCCGGACCTGAGGCTCACGAGGATCGTGCGCGCCTCCGCGACCTCGCAGAGGCGCGCACAGTGATCCGGTTCAGACGCGGCGTTCGATCGCTTCGAAGATGTCGGCGCCGGTCTCCTGCTGCCACTTTGCCGCCGCGGAAGCCCGTTCCCACGGGGGAGTGTCCTCCCAGGGCGCGATGTAGCCGGGCTTCGGATCGCCGGGGAAGTGCTTGCGCACCCCGGCGATCCACGCCTCACGGAAGATCCGGCCGTCCTCGGTCATGTGGAGTTCCTTTTCGTTACGCGGCGTGCTGGAGCACCGAGATGTGGTTGTGCAGGTCCACGATTCGATCGTCCTTCATCAGGGGTACAAGATGGGGCTCGACTCCGTCGAGCTTCTTCACGATGTAGCCGGATCCCGTCCGTGCATCACCTGACACGGGGGCGTTGGGGTGCGGTGGGGGAGCAGTTCGGGAAGGTGGTGCATGCCGACTTGGTGGTGGCCAAGGCCTGAACGACGGCCTGTGGCCGCGCTATCCGGCGGTGAGAAGATCCGCGAGGGCGGTCAATCAGCCGACCGCCAATCCGCCTCGGGCCGGCGGGCCCAGCCGGCCCAGTGGCGGGTGTCGGAGACGAGGCTCTCACCGATGTCGGACACCACGGAGCGGACCGTGCGGGCAGCTTACTGTTCTGGGGTTCGCTGGTGGTTCGAGAGTGGGGATTCCAAGGGTGTCCGAGGCCAGGAAGCCGGTGTTGTACGTCGTGGTGTGTGCGGCGGGAGTCGCGGGCGGGGTAGGAGAGTTGATCGCCGCAGCTCAGCAGCAGGGGTGGGACGTCGGGGTGGTGGCGACTCCGAACGCGATGGCGCTCATCAACGCGGACGCGATCAGCGCGCAGACGGGGTATCCGATCCGCTCGGCCTGGCGGAAGCCCGGGGAGCCTCGGCCGCTGCCGGACCCGGACGCCATCGTCGTCTCGCCGGCCACCTTCAACACGGTCAACAAGTGGGCCCTGGGGATCTCGGACACCCTCGCCCTCGGCATCCTCTGCGAGTCGTACGGCTGGGGCGTCCCGGTGGCCGTGCAGCCGTGTCTGAGCGCGGCGCAGGCGGCGCACCCGGCCTACGAGGAGAGCCTGGCGAAGCTGCGGCGGATGGGGGTGCGGATCGCGGACTTCGTGCCCGGCTCGTACAGCTGGACGCGGGCCCTGGAGCTGCTGCGGGACTGACAGAGTGGCTGATCCGGGACGGCGATCCTTGCAGTGTGAGGGGTGGTTGGGGCCGAAGCTCCGGAGGTAGCGTCCGGGCAGGTCAGCGAGGGTGTGGGAGGTTTCCGGTGGCGGCGGTCAACGGCGAGGTGTCGTTCTGGTACGCGGCGGACGGGGTGCCCGAGCCGGGGCCCGGGCTACCGGGGGACCGGGACGTCGACGTGTGCATCGTCGGCGGTGGGTACACCGGGCTCTGGACGGCGTACTACCTGAAGAAGGCCGCCCCCTCCCTCCGGATCGCCGTCCTCGAACGGCGCTTCTGCGGCTACGGCGCCTCCGGCCGCAACGGCGGCTGGCTGTACAACGGCTTCGCGGGGCGCGGTGCGTTCGCCAGGCGGTACGGGCAGCAGCGGGCTGCCGCGATGCAGCGGATGATGGACGAGGCGGTCGGGGAGGTCGTCGACATTGCCGCCACCGAGGGGATCGAGGCGGACATCGTCCGCGGCGGCGTGCTCGAAGTGGCCCGCAGCAAGCCGCAGTTGGAGCGCCTGCGCGCCCACGTCGAGAGTGAGCGGGCCTACGGGGAGGGACGCGTCGAGCTGCTCGGCGGGAAGGAAGCAAGGGAGCGGATCGACGTCGCCGGTGCCCTCGGTGGCTGCTGGAGCCCGTACGGGGCCCGCATCCAGCCCGCCAAGCTCGCCCGTGGCCTCGCGCGCACCGTGCGCGGGTTGGGCGTCGAGGTGTACGAGGGGACGGCGGTCACCGCGATCCTGCCCGGCTCCGGCTACCGCAAGCCCCGCGCCGTCACCCCGTACGGCACCGTCACCGCCGACCATGTGCTGCGCGCCACCGAGGGGTTCACCGCCGGGCTGCGCGGCGAGAAGCGGACCTGGCTGCCGATGAACTCCGCGATGGTCGCGACCGAGCCGCTGCCCGCCGAGTTCTGGGCGGAGACCGGCTGGCACGGCCGGGAGGTGCTGGGCGACTTCGCGCACGCCTACATGTACGCGCAGCGCACCGCCGACGACCGGATCGCGCTGGGCGGGCGGGGTGTGCCGTACCGGTTCGGCTCGCGGACGGACTCGGACGGCAGCACCCAGGTGGAGACGGTGCGCCAGCTCCGGGCGATTCTCGACCGGTTCTTCCCGGCTGCCGCACACGCCCGGATCGACCACGGCTGGGCGGGCGTGCTCGGCGTGCCCCGGGACTGGTGCGCGACCGTCGAACTGGACCGGGTGAGCGGGCTCGGCTGGGCGGGCGGGTACGTCGGCAGCGGGGTGACCACCACCAACCTGGCCGGCCGCACCCTGCGGGACCTGGTGCTCGGCCGGGACACCGAGCTGACCCGGCTGCCCTGGGTGGGTCACACCGTGCGGCGCTGGGAGCCGGAGCCGCTGCGCTGGCTGGGGGTGCACGCGATGTACGCCGCGTACCACGCCGCCGACCGGCAGGAGTCGGCCGGCCGGGCCACCACCTCGCCGATCGCCCGGGTCGCGGACCTCGTCGCCGGGCGCTGAGCCGCCGGGTACTGAATCGCCGATCGCCGCGCGCCGAGTCCCCGGACGCGGAACGAGCGCGGCCGGCGGTCAGGCCGCTGTGCCGGGCCGTGTTGCGACGGCCGTCGGTGCAAGCGTCGCGCCACGATGTGCGGATGACGGTGAACGAGGCGGATCTGCCGCCGTCGGCGGCGAACCCGACGACCGGGGCCGGCCGGAGCGGCCGCCGCGTCGATCGGCCGTTCGGACGCGCCGCCGAGCGGAGTGGGCCCGCAGCACGGACGGTGAAGGCGTGCTGAGGAGAACACTGCCTGCCCTTGCGGTCGCCCTGTTGCTCTGCGTGCCCGGGAGCGGTGCGTGGGCCAGGTCGCCCGGCCGGCAGGTCGCGGTTGTGGACCAGGCCTCGCGCAGTGTGCTGGTGTTGCAGAGTGCCGAGGAGCTGATGGCCTGTCGCGGCCCGGGCCGGCTGCCGGTGGTCTGGGGCTGGAGTGCGGACCGGGCGCCGGAGTTGGCGGATCTGGAGCCCGCGCGCAGCTGGACGAACCCGGACGAGGTGAAGTCCCGGGTCCGGCAGGGGCGCCGGTACCTGCTGACGACCGCCTCCGGTGGGCTGGCGGCCGTCGTGGAGACCACCACGAACCGCATCCACTGGGCGGCGGACCTGGGGGCGGCGGTCAACCCGCACAGCATCGAGCTGCTGCCGGACGGCAACGTGGCCGTGGCGGCGAGCACGGGCGGCTGGGTGCGGCTGTACGCGGCGTCGCAGGGCCCGCGGGCCGCGGCGTACGCGGAGTTCCCGCTGCCGGGTGCGCACGGGGTGCACTGGGACGGGCGGAGCGGCCTGCTCTGGGTGCTCGGGGACACGGCGCTGACCGCGCTGCGGGTCGGCGGGACCCAGGCCGCGCCGACTCTCGCCGCGGTGCGGAGCAGCCCGTTGCCCGGCCGTGGCGGGCACGACCTGGCCGCCGTACTGGCGGCTCCGGGGCGGTTCTGGGTGACCGCGCTGACCGGCCTGTGGCGCTACGACCCTGCCACCGACCGCTTCGCCGCCGTGCGACTGACAGATCCGGCCGCCGAGCGGGACCTCAAGAGCGTCGGCGACGAGCCGGGCACCGGCCGGCTGCTCACGGTGGCGCCCGAGCATGCGGCACCGTGCGACTGGTGCACCTCGGTGATCACCCTGCACCGGCCGGAGGGAACGCGGTCGCTGCGCGGCGCGCACCTGTACAAGGCGAGGTGGTGGAGTGGCTGGTAGCAGATTCTGGACCCCAGGGGGCCGATCTGGGCGCGCGCGTCGGAGATACCACCCGAATTGCGGACGGCATTCGGCTGATGGGGCATATTGTGTACACCGACAAACTACTCCGATGGAGGTCAGTTTCCCGTCGCGGTCGGCAAACCATCCGTCGACCCCGGTCGGCTGGGATAGCGTCGTGGGGTCGGGGGGTCGACGCCGATCCGGTGTAATCGAACGCTAGCTACTGGGCCGTAACGGCCGAATGAGTCATGGAGAAAAACATGCGGAATTTCCGTGCGGAAAACCGGCCGGATGGAGTCGACGACCTTCAGCTCGCGATGGAATCACTGGCAGCCTTCCCGTCCCGGAACGCCGGGAGCGGAGCGGATGTGACCGAGCGGCTCGCGGCCGTTCACGATCTGTGCCGTGCGGTCGACGCGGTGCTGGACAGTCTGGTCGTCCAGGCGGCCGCCGAGGCCGCCGAGGAGGGGTGGACCGCGGCCCGCATGGCGGCCGAACACTCCGGCTACTACGCCAGGTTGCAGCGCGCGCTGCTCCCCGCCGCTGCCGGGCTGACCCGGCAGTGAGCGCGGAGCGACCGGGCGTGCACGTGCTGTCCTGTCCCACCCGGTGGAGTGACGTCGACGAGAACGGGCACATCAACAACGCTCGCCTGGTCGGCTACGTCCAGGAGGGGATTTACGACCTGTTCCGTCATCACGAAATCGCTGTGCGGGAATCACTGTTCCCCTTCGGGTTCATTATCGCGAGGCACGAGATCGACTACCTGGAACAGTTGCACCACCGGCCCGAGCCGTTGTCGGTGCGGCTCGTCGTGGAACGGCTCGGACGGAGTTCCGCGCAGGTCGAGGTGAATGTCTGCCGGGATCGGATCACCTTTATGCGGGCGCGGACCGTGGTGGTCGCGCGGGACCGCGAATCGGGCCGCTCGCGGGCGCTGAGCCCGGCCGAGCGGATCTTTCTCTCGGCGTTTATGGCGGATGCGGCCCGCGCCCAGGCGCTCCTGGCGGCCACGACGGTGACCGCGGCGACGACCGTGCCGACCGCGACGGCGGTGGGGGCCGCCACGGCGGTGGCCCCGGCGGCAGCGGTGAGCGCGACGGCCCCGGCGCAGCGCGTACCGGCCGGTGCGGCCGCCGGCATGGTGACGCCGTCCCGGCGGCCGCGCCGGCGGTGCCACGCCTCGGCGGGGTGAACCGCCGTCCCGGGCCGGTGGCGTGATCGACAAGGGTGTCGGTCCGCCCGGCCTGCGTCCCCGGCCTCCCTGGCCTCACCTGCGTCCCCGGCGTTCCAGGGCTCCCCGGCCTCCGTGGAGTTCCAGGGCTCCTCGGCCTCCCCGGTCCCGACGGTCCCGCCGTACTGAGGAAGAAGGCCGGTTCCGAAGGCGCCGTGGCGAGCTACGCTGAGCAGCATGGGCACCGGTACGCCCCACGGTGGTCACAGGCTGCGACCTCCCTCCAGGCCCAGGACGAGCAGGCCGCCGCCGGTCCGGCCGGAGCCCGCCGACCGGAAGGAGGACGCGATGACCATCTCCTGGGAGGACTTCCTCGCCCGCGTCGTCGAGCGCGGCGAGTACCGGGGTGAGGCTGAGGCGGATCATGCCGCCAGGGTCGTGCTGGCCCTGCTCGGCGAACACCTGGTGGGGGCCGAGCGGGGCGAACTCGCCGACGCGTTGCCCGTCACCTACGCCTCGCTGCTGCGCGACGCCGGGCCCGCGGCCGAGCCGCTGACTGCCGAGCGCTTCGTGCAGGCCGTGGTGGGCTGGATCGACGGGGCGACCCCGGCTACGGCGCAGTGGGACATCGGGGCCGTGCTCAGCACGGTCGCCGACCTGGTCCCGGGGGAGTTGCTGGACCGGGTGATCGAGCAGCTCCCGGACGGCTACGACCTGCTGTTCGGACACCCTGCACGGGCCTGAGCACGTCCGAGCGGCCGTCGGGCGCCGCTACCCGGTGGTGGCCCGGAACAGCTCCGCGCCCGGGCCGGTCAGTGCGACCGGCCCGGCGCCCGGGCGCAGGTAGGCCGACGCGCCCGCCGGAAGCGGGAGTCCGGCGCCGCCGGGCGCCCGCAGCCAGGCCTGCCCGGCGACGCAGAGCAGGATCTGCGGGGTGGGGAGGTCGACCCGGACGGAGGCGGCGCCGGGACGTAGCCGCGAGAGTCTGAACTCCTCTGCGGGCGACGGGAATTCCATCTCGACGCCGATTCCGGCGCCGATACCGGTGCCGGAGCCGGCGCCGTCCCCGAGCGGCCGCGGCACCAGCACCTCGGGTTCCCCGGTACGGAAGGACGTGACCGCCAGCAGACCGTCCACGTCGACGTGCTTGGGGGTGAGCCCGCAGCGCAGCACGTTGTCGGAGTTGGCCATCAACTCCACACCCACGCCCCGGAGGTAGGCGTGCGGCACCCCGGCGTCCAGGTACAGCGCCTGCCCGGCGGTGAGCCGGACGTGGTTGAGCAGCAGCGCGGCGAGCAGGCCCCGGTCGCCGGGGTACTCCGCGGCGAGGCGGGCGTATGCGGCACAGCTCGCGGCGTACGGTCCGCCGGCCGCCGCCGCCCGGTGCAGGGAGTCGGTGACGGCCGCGAGTTCGGCGGCGTCGGCGTGAAGGCCGGAGCGCAGCAGCTCGGGCAGCACGGCCTCGACGGGCCGGGTGCGCAGCGCGGTGGCCCAGGGGGTGAGCACGCCGAGGGCGTCCAGCAGCCGGGCGGTGGCGGCGGCCGGCCGGAAGCCGCACAGGGCCTCGAAGTCGCCGAGCGAGCAGATGAGTTCGGGCTTGTGCCCACGGTCCTTGAACACCCGCTCCGGCGCGTCCGGCGGAACGCCCCGGGCCTGCTCCGCCGCGTACCCGGCCTCGGCCTGGGCGCGGGTGGGGTGGACCTGGAGGGAGAGCGCCCGGTCGGCGGCCAGCACCTTGAACAGGAACGGCAGCGCCGGGCCGAACCGCCGTACGGTGTCCGGTCCGAGCATGCCGTCCGGGTCGGCGTCGATCAGCCGGTCCAGCGGCTGCGGGCCGGCGTCGCCGGACAGCAGGGACGGCGCCGACGGGTGGGCGCCCAGCCAGAGTTCGGCCTGCGGAGTGCCGTCGGGGGCGGTGCCGGTGAGCGCGGGGATGGCGGTGGGCGAGCCCCAGGCGTAGCGGCGGACCGGGTTCTGCAGGAGGGCGAACGGCAGGGGGCTGAGCGGCGGCATGCGGGCGGCTCCGGGGATGCTCAGCGGCAGAGCGCGGCCGCGCCGATCAGCCCGGCGTCGGTGCCGAGTTCGGCGCGGCGCACGTCCAGGCCGCGGATGTACGAGAGGGCGGCGTAGCGGTCCAGGTGGCGGGCGAGCGGGGCGAACAGCAGGTCCCCGGCAGCGGCCACGCCGCCGCCTATGACGACCCGGGAGAGGTCCACCAGGGCGGCCGTGGCGGCGATCCCGGCGGCCAGCGCCTGGGCGGCGCGGTCGAAGGAGGCGAGGGCAACCGGGTCGCCCTCGGCGGCGGAGGCGGCGACGGCGCGTGCCGTCCGATCGCCGTCCGCGGGCTGCCAGCCCGCGGCGAGGGCCCGGCGGGCGATCGCGGTGCCGCTGGCGAGGCCCTCCAGGCAGCCGCGCGAGCCGCAGGGGCAGGGCTCCCCGTCCAGTTCGACGGTGATGTGGCCGAGATGGCCGGCGTTGCCGCTGGGGCCGGGGCGTACCGTGCCGTCGAGCACCAGCCCGGCGCCGACGCCGGTCGACACCACCAGGCAGAGCGCGTTGTCGGCGCCTCGGGCCGCGCCCTGCCAGTGCTCGGCGGCGGCCATCGCCACGCCGTCCCCGGCGAGGTGGACGGGCAGCGCGCGGGCTGCCACAGCCGGGTGTGCGGCGACCGCGGCGACCAGCGGGAAGCTCCGCCAGCCGGGGATGTTGACGGGGCTGACGGTGCCGCCGGCGAGGTCGACCGGGCCGGCGCTGCCGATCCCGACGGCCGTCACGGCGGCCCAGTCCGCCGTCCCGGCGAGCTGTGCCAGCACCTGGTGCACCACGGCGAGCACGGCCGCGCCCGGCTCGGCGGCCGGGGTGGGCAGTTGGAGCCGGTGCCGCAGCCGGCCGTCGCCGTCGACCAGCGCCCCGGCGATCTTGGTGCCGCCGATGTCGAGGGCGGCGAACAGCGGGGTGACGGGCACGGGGGGCTCCAGAGCGGTCGATGGGGTCGGCGCCCCGGCCGCGGGGGCCGAGGCGCCGAACAGCGTAGAACAGACGGGCGGTCGGCTGCCCGTCAGCCCGCCGCGCTGAGCCGCAGGGTGACCAGCTCGAACGGGCGCAGCGCGAGGCGCACCGCGCCGTCCTCGACCGCCACCTCGCCGCGGGTGCCGTCCCAGGGCCGCTCCAGCAGGTCGCAGGGGACGGCGCCGGCCAGCGGGAAGGAGGTGGTGAGCCGGCCCCGGGCGCGGCCGCCGCCCGCCTCGTAGACCCGGACGATCAGGTCCCCGCTCCGGTCGTCGGCGAGCTTGACGGCGCTCACCACCAGGGCGTCGTTGTCCAGCCGCACCAGCGGAGCGACCTGCTCGGCGCTGCCGGTGACCCGCCGCTCCGGCAGGCCGATCCGGTAGCCCTCGCGGACGGCGTCGCCGATCGCCGCGCCCGGCACCAGGGCGTGCCGGAAGCGGTGCAGGCCCTGGTCGGTCTTCGGGTCGGGGAAGCGCGGGGCGCGCAGCAGCGAGAAGCGGACCGTGGTGGTGGTCCCGCCGTCGCCGGAGCGCACCGTGCGGGTGACGTCGTGGCCGTAGGTGGAGGCGGTGACCAGGGCGACGCCCCAGCCGGGTTCGTCGAGGTGGACGAAGCGGTGGTTGCAGGCCTCGAACTTGGCGGCGTCCCAGCTGGTGTTGGTGTGGGTGGGCCGGTAGAGGTGGCCGAACTGGGTCTCGGCGGCGTAGCGCTCGGTGTGGATATCCAGCGGGAAGGCGGCCTTGAGGAACTTCTCGGTCTCGTGCCAGTCGACCACGGTGTCGATGTCCAGCCGCTGCTCGCCGGCCCGCAGGGTGAGGGTCTGCACCACGGTGGAGGAGCCGAAGGAGCGGGCGATCCGCACGGAGGCCAGTTCGGCGGTGCGGTCGGCGGTGAGCGAGTCCACACCGGTCAGGTCGGTGACGGTGTTGCGGTAGAACTGGTCCACGTCCCAGGCGTCCCACATGTTGGGGAAGTCGGGGTGCAGCTGGAGCAGGTTGGCCCGGCTGCCGGGCGCGACGGTCTCCCGGCCGGTCGCGAGCTCGACCACCGAGGCGATCAGGCCGTCCGCGTCCACGACGACCTCCAGCAGGCCGTTGCGCAGTGTGAAGCCGCCCTCCGGCCGCTCCGCCACCGCGCACTCCGGGCCGGTCACGGCGGCGACCGCGGCCCCGCCGGCCGGCACCGCCGAGCGGGTGTGCGGCGCCGCGTTGAACACCAGCTCGCGCCCGCCGGAGGCCGCCCCGGCCAGCGCCTGCTGGGCCGCGTCGATCAGCCCCTCCAGCTCCCCGGCCAGCGCCGCGTACGTCGCCTCGGCCTCGCGGTGCACCCAGGCGATGGACGAGCCGGGCAGGATGTCGTGGAACTGGTGCAGCAGGACGGTCTTCCAGATCCGGTCCAGCTGCTCGTACGGGTAGGCCGCGCCGGTGCGCAACGCGGCGGTGGTGCACCAGAGTTCGGCCTCGCGTAGCAGGTTCTCGCTGCGCCGGTTGCCCTGCTTGGTCCTGGCCTGGCTGGTCAGGGTGGCGCGGTGCAGCTCCAGGTAGAGCTCGCCGACCCACACCGGCGGGTTCGGGTACTCGGCCTCGGCCTTGGCGAAGAACTCGGCGGGGTTCTCCCAGCGGACGGTGGCCGAGCCCTCCAGGTCCTTCATCCGGGCTGCCTTGGCGACCATCTCGCGGGTGGTGCCGCCGCCGCCGTCACCCCAGCCGGTCGGGGCGAGCGAGTGCCGGGCGACGCCCTTGTCCTTGAAGTTCTTCGCCGCGTGGGCGATCTCGCTGCCCTTCATCGAGCAGTTGTAGGTGTCGACCGGCGGGAAGTGGGTGAAGATCCGGGTCCCGTCGATGCCCTCCCAGAGGAAGGTGTGGTGCGGGAACCGGTTCACCTGGCTCCACGAGATCTTCTGGGTCAGCAGCCACTTGGAGCCCGCGTTGCGGATGATCTGCGGCAGGCCGCCGGTGAAGCCGAAGGTGTCCGGCAGCCAGGCCTCGTGGTTCTCCACCCCGAACTCGTCCAGGAAGAACCGCTTGCCGTGGACGAACTGCCGGGCCATCGCCTCCGAGCTCGGCATGTTGGTGTCGGACTCGACCCACATGCCGCCGGCCGGGACGAACCGGCCCTCCGCCACCGCCTTCCGCACCCGGGCGTACACCTCGGGACGGTGCTCCTTGATCCAGGCGAACTGCTGGGCCTGGGACATGGTGTAGCGGAAGTCCGGCTCGTCCTCCAGCAGCGCGGTCATGTTGGCGGTGGTGCGGGCCACCTTGCGGACGGTCTCGCGCAGCGGCCAGAGCCAGGCCGAGTCGATGTGGGCGTGGCCGATCGCGCTGATCCGGTGCGCGGACGGCACGGCGGGCGCGGCCAGCACCCCGGCCAGCTCCGAACGGGCCTTCGCCGCCGTGGCGTTGACGTCCTGGAGGTCGACTGCGTCGAGGCAGCGCTCGACCGCGCGCAGGATCTCCCACCGGCGGGCGCTCTCCACCGGCAGCTCGGCCATCAGCTCGCCGAGCACCTCCAGGTCCATCACGAGCTGCCAGACCGTCTCGTCGAAGACCGCCAGGTCCATCCGGGCCAGCTTGTACTGCGGCTGGTCGCCGGCCGTCTCCTTGTCGCCCAGCTCGGTGGGCAGGAACGGGTGGTAGTCCAGGATGACCGGGTTGGAGGCGGCCTCGACGTGCAGCAGCACCTGCTCGCCGCCGGCGGCCGGGGCGGCGATCCGCACCCACTGGTTCTGCGGGTTGAGGCCCTTCACCGGGGAGCCGTCCGGGCGGTAGACCAGGCCCTCGCACTGGAAGCCGGGCATGTTGGCGTCGAAGCCCAGGTCGATCAGCGCCTCGACGGTGCGCCCGGCCCAGGCCTGCGGCACGGTGCCGGTCACGGTGATCCAGCTGGTGCCCCAGGGCGCGCCCCAGGCGTCGCCCACCGCGATCGGGGTGGGCGGGGCGGCCAGGCCCTCGGCGACCGGGACGGGCTCGCCGGGCGCCGTCCAGATGCCGACCTCCAGCGGGACGGACTCGGGGTAGACGGCCGGGCGGATGCGCTCGTCCAGGACGCGCTTGAGGCGGGACTCGACCAGGGTGCGGTCATCGTGCATGTCAGCGGGCTCCGTTGCGTGGCTGAGGGGGCGTGGCTGCGGTTCTTGGTTCTCGGCTGAGATTGCGGGGCCGGGGTTGCGGGGCCGAGGGGGAGACGGACGGGCTAGGGAGAAGGTACGCCCGCGGGGTGGACCACCTCGGTGATGCCGCGCGCCGCGAGGTGCGCACGGTCCTCGGCGCGCTCGGCGAGCACCGCGGTCGGGCGCACACCCTCCTCGGCGAGGCGCATGAACGTCTCGTACACCGCACCGCCGGGGCCGCAGACCGAGCGCCGCGGCGAGGTGACCTCGTCGCCGGTGGCGACCACCACGGCGGTGCTGCGCGGCTTGGGCGGCTGCCAGGAGCGGCGGGCCTCGGCGGCGGCCTCGGCGAGCCGGGCACCGGCCGGCTTGACCGTCCGGTCGGTGGTCAACAGGCCCAGGCTGTATTCCAGTTCGGGGAAGTCGGCGAGTGAGCGGTCCACGTCGTGGGAGCACCACCAGGTCACGCCCCACAGGTCCGGGCAGTCCAGTGCGGCCTCCACGGTGGCGCCGGTGAAGCGCGCGGCGTCCTGCGGGGCGATGTGCGGGGCGGGCGCGCCGACCTCCTGCAGCCAGACCGGACGGGCCGGGTCGTCCGCCCAGGCCTTGGACAGCTCGACCAGGTACGCGGCGTGCTGCGCGGTGGCGGTGGAGTGCGCGCCGTAGCGCTGGGCGGTGCCGTTGAACACCCAGGAGTGCACGGCGGTCGCGGCGCCGATCCGGGCCGAGTGCCAGGGGGTGAACGGGTGCTCGTCCAGGTACCAGGCCGCGTCGTACGAGGCGTGCAGGTGCAGCCGGCCGGGGGCGCCCTGCTCGCAGGCGTCGAGCATCCGGCGCAGCCAGGCCTCGGCCTCGGCGGAGGTGGCCCGGTCCGGGTCGGGGTGAGGGGCGCCGGAGAACTGGTTGATCTCGTTGCCGAGCGTCATTCCGAGGAAGTTGGGCCGCCCGCGCAGCGCCCCGGCGAGAGTGCGCAGGTAGGCGGCCTGGGCGTCGACCACCTCGGGGTCGGTGAAGATGTTGCGCCGGTGCCAGGTCCGGGTCCAGGACGGGAGGAAGTCGAAGCTGGACAGGTGGCCCTGCAGGCCGTCCACCGCGACGTCCAGCCCGCGCTCGCCGGCCGCGTCCACCAGGGCCGTCAGCTGTTCGACGGCGCGCGGGCGGATCAGGGTGCGGTTGGGCTGGAAGACCGGCCAGAGCGGGAACACCCGTACGTGGTCCAGCCCGAGGGCGGCGATGGAGTCGAAGTCGGCGCGCACGGCGTCCAGGTCGAAGTCGAGCCAGTGGTGGAACCAGCCGGCGCTGGGGGTGTAGTTGACGCCGAAGCGCGGGGCCTGCGGGGTGGCAGTCATGTGCGGGGGCTTCCTCAACGGGTGTGGGGCGTACGGACGGTGGGCTATCCCTTGACGGCTCCCTCCTCGACGCCCTTGAAGAAGAAGCGCTGGCAGACGCCGAACACCACGACGATCGGCAGGAAGGCGATCATGGTGCCGGCCGCGATCAGCCGGGGGTTGGCGGAGAAGGTGCCGTTGAGGTACTGGAGCCCGACGGTGAGGGTGTACTTCTGCGGGTCGTTGAGCACGATCAGCGGCCACAGGAAGTCGTCCCAGGCACCGATGAAGGTGAAGATCACGATCACGCTGAGCATGCCGCGCACGTTCGGCAGACCGATGTGCCACAGCCGCTGCCAGACGGTGGCGCCGTCCACCAGGGCGGCCTGGTCGAGCTCGGCCGGGACGGCGGCGAACGCGGTGCGCATCAGCAGCACGTTGAGCATCGCGATCGAGCCGGGCAGCGCGACGCCGGCCAGGCTGTCGGCCAGGCCGAGGCTGCGCACCAGCACGTACTGGGAGACGATGGTGACCTCGCCGGGCAGGATCAGGGTGGCGAGGAAGAGGCCGAGGACGAGCTTGGCGCCGCGGAAGCGCAGCCGGGCGAGCGCGTAGCCGGCCAGCGTGCAGCCGACCACGTTGCCGGTGATGCAGACCACGGCGACGATCACCGAGTTGAGTGCGTAGGTCCACACCGGGATGACGTCGGCGACCTTGCCGTAGTTGCCCAGGGTGGGCTGGTCGGGCAGGAAGCTCGGTGTACGGGTGTAGACGTCCTCGGCGGGGCCCTTGAGGGAGGTGGACAGCTGCCACAGGAACGGGCCGATGACCAGCAGCAGGACCAGCACCAGGAGCAGGTAGCGGGCGGCGGTCTGGGCGGAGGAAGGGGTGTTGAAGCCCCTGGCGGACCTGCCGGGCCTGGCGGGCCCGGTCGCGGTGGCAGGCTCGGTGGCCTTCGTGCGGACGGTGGTCATGGGGTCAGGCCGCCTTCCGGTTCAGCCGCATCAGGAACAGCATCGGGCCGAGGGTGATGACGAACAGCAGCAGGCTGAGCGCCGAAGCGTAGCCCAGGTGGCCGTTGAACCCGCGGCTGTACATCTGGATCAGCATCACCACGGACATGTCCCGCCCGCCGGGGCCGCCCAGGCCGTTGGAGAGCACGTACAGCTCGGAGAAGACGCGCAGCGAGCTCACCGAGATCAGCGCGGAGATCAGGATCATGGTCGGGCGCACCCCGGGCAGGGTGACGTGCCAGAACCGGCCGATCGGGCCGGCGCCGTCCACGGCCGCCGCCTCGTGCAGCTCGCGCGGGACGTTGGCGAGGGCGGACAGGTAGATGACCATGTAGTAGCCGAGGCCCTTCCAGACGGTCAGGGCGATCGCGCTGAACAGCAGCAGCCAGCGGTCGGTCAGGAAGGAGACCGGCGAGTCGGCCAGCCCGGTCTGCCGCAGCAGGCCGTTGACCAGGCCGCGGTCGTCCAGCGCCCAGCCCCAGATCAGCGCCACCACGACGGCGGAGGCGATCACCGGGGTGTAGAAGGCGGTGCGGAAGAAGGTGATGCCGGGGATCCTGCGCTGGACGAGCAGCGCGAGCAGCAGCGGCAGGACGGTCAGCAGGGGCAGGCAGACCAGCATGAACACGATGCTGTTGAGCAGGGCGTCGGCGAGCTGTTCGTCGTCCAGCAGCCGCCCGTAGTTCTCCAGGCCGGTGAACTGCCCGCCGCCCAGCGGCTTGGCGCTGGTGAAGGACAGGATCACCGTGTTGACGGCCGGCCAGAGGTTGAAGACGGCCAGCCAGACTATCGCGGGCCCGGCGAGCAGCCAGGGGGTGAACCAGCGCCGGTGGGTCATGCGATCGCCTTCCTGGGGCCTGGGGGTGGTGCGGGTGACTCCCGGGGAGCGGCGGGTGTGGGGGAGCCCGCCGCTTCGCCGGTACGGGGTGGGGACGTCGCGGGGCGCGGTGCGGCGGGGCGTGGTGCCGTGCCGCGGGGGCAGCCCGTGCGTGTGCCGGGGGTCAGCCCTTGAGCAGCTTGTTGCACTGCTCGACGGCGGTGTCCAGCGCCTGCTTGGAGCTGGTCTCGCCGCTGATGGCCAGCGCGAACTGCTGCTTGATGACGGTGCCCATCGCGTCGTCCACCTCGACGGGCTGGATCAGCTCGGCCTTGGCGAGCGAGTTGAAGGCGATGACCTTGGCGTCGCCCGCGTTGGTGCCGTCGCTCTTGCTGAAGAACGGGTCGTTCGCGGAGGCCTTGGTGGACGGGAAGACGCTGGTCAGGTGGGCGAAGGCGGCCTGGTTCTCGGGGCTGGTCACCCAACGGGCGAGGGCCACGGCGGCGGCCGGGTTCTTGGTGTTCTTCGGGATGGACAGGCCCTGGACGTACAGCGGCGGGGTGCCCATCGCGGTGGAGGGGACGACCTTCGGGGCGAGGGTCGGGTTGTCGGTGGCGAGGCTGGTGATGAAGTTGCCGCCGCCGGTGGTCCAGGCCGCGGTGCCGGAGCTGAAGAGCTTGGAGTTGCCGGCGTAGGTGTCGGTCAGCACCCCGTTCGGCATCAGGCCCTCCTTGAACGCGTCGCGGTACCTGTCGAGCAGCGCTGCGGCCTCGGGGGTGTTGAAGGTGAAGGCCTTGCCGTCGTCGGACATGATCTTCACGCCGATGTTGTACAGGTCGCCGATGCCCGGCTTGCGGCTCATCAGGTAGGTCTGGCCGCCGGACTTCTCCTTCATCACCCGGGCCTGGGCGATCAGTTCGTCCAGGCTGGCCGGGGGCTTCTGCGGGTCCAGGCCGTTCTTCGTGAGGAGTTCCGAACTCCAGTAGTTCACATCGGTGTTGAGGTACCACGGGTAGCCGAAGGTGCCCTGCTGCCCGTTGAACCGGTAGGCGCCCACGCCGCCGGCGACGTACTCCTCGGCGAGCTTCGGGTCGGCCTTGGCGACGTCCAGCAGGACGTCCTTCTTCGCCAGCGGGAAGGCGAAGTCGGGCGGGAGGTTGACCACGTCGGGCAGGGTGCCGGCGGCGGCCTGGCTGAGCACCTTGTCGGAGTAGCCCTCGCCGGGCTGGTCGAGCCACTCGACCTCGACGCCGGGGTACTTCTTCTTGAAGCCGTCGATCACGCCCTGCATGTAGTCGGTGAACTTCGGCTTGAGCGCCCAGGTCTGGAGCGAGACCCTGCCCTTGACCTCGCCGGTGGCGGCCGCACTCGCCACCGCGTCGCTGCTCTTGGTGTCGCCGGAGCCGAGTCCGCAGCCGGTGAGTGCGGCGGTGGCGAGCGCCGTCGTGGTCAGTGCCGCCCAGATTCTTCGCATGAGGGTCTCCCGGTCCTGGGGGTGGGTGGGGGATCGTGCTGAGCTCGGGGTTTCCCGGGGCTGTTCCCCGGGGGTTCTGTCAACGGGGTGATGCAACGAGGACGCGACGGGGGCCGCGCCGGATTCCGGAACCTGACCAACTAAACCGGTCTAGCTATGCCAGGGACTATGCTCCCGCCTAAACTTGGATGTCAAGAGAAGGGTCGGGTTCCGTGGGCAGACCGACGATCGCCGACATCGCCCGCCAGGCCGGTGTCTCCAAGGGTGCGGTGTCCTTCGCGCTCAACGGCCGGCCGGGCGTGAGCGAGGCGACCAGGGCCCGGATCCTGCGGGTCGCCGAGGAGATGAACTGGCGCCCGCACAGCGCCGCGCGCGCCCTCGGCGGAGCCCGGGCCGACGCCGTCGGCCTGGTGATCGCCCGGCCGGCCCGCACCATCGGCGTCGAGCCGTTCTTCAGCCAACTGCTGTCCGGGCTCCAGGCCGTGCTCTCGGCCAGCTCGATCGCGCTGCACCTGATGGTGGTCGAGGACACCGCCGCCGAGATCGAGGTCTACCGCGGCTGGGCCTCCGAGCACCGGGTGGACGGCTTCATCGTGGTCGACCTCCAGGTCAAGGACCCGCGGCTGCCGGTGCTGGACGAACTCGGGCTGCCCGCCGTGGTGCTGGGCGGGCCCGGCAAGGGCGGCAACCAGCTGCGGATCTGGGCCGACGACCGGGAGGCGATGCTCTCGATCGTCGACTACCTGGCCGCCATCGGGCACCGCCGGATCGCCCACCTCGCCGGGCTGCCGCACTTCCAGCACACCCAACGGCGGATCCGCGCGCTGCGCGACGCCTCGCGCCGGCTCGGGCTGGAGGAAGCGGTGTCGGTGCCCACCGACTTCAGCGACGCCGAGGGCGCGGCCGCCACCCGGACCCTGCTGTCCCGGGCCAAGCGGCCCACCGCCATCGTCTACGACAGCGACGTGATGGCCGTCGCCGGGCTGGGCGTGGCGGGGGAGATGGGCGTCGCGGTGCCCGGCGAGCTGTCGATCGTCTCCTTCGACGACTCGGTGCTCGCCCGGATCGTCCACCCGCCGCTGACCGCGCTCAGCCGGGACACCTTCGCGCTCGGCGAGCAGGTGGCGCGCAGTCTGCTGGCGGAGCTGGACGAGGCCGGGCCCGGGCGGGACCTCCAGATGCCCACGCCGCGGCTGACGGTGCGGGAGTCCACCTCGCCGCCGAGAGGCACGCCGGCCGGCTCCCCCACGGGTTCCGCCGTCGATTCGCCCGCCGGTTCCCCCGCAGGGGTGGATGCTGCGCGCATCGTTGACAGCTGTTCTGAACCGGTTTAGCCTCGCAGCGCCGAGCGGGCCCCCGGCTCGGCGCGCTCCGCCGCATTTCGTCCGGCTCCCGTCACCCGCTGCCCGTCCCGATCCCCGACGCGTCCCGTCCGGCGAGGAAGCCCGGCAGCGGTACGACCTCCACCCGATCCAGCACCGGCACGCCCGCATGCAGCCGGGCCCCCGTCCGCGACGGCGGGCCCGCCCCCACCCTCCTCCGCCTCGATCGGAGCCACCGCATGTCACGACGCCTCCCCCTGCTGCTCGGCGCCGCCCTCGCGACGGCCGCGCTGACCGTCACCCCCGCGGCCTGGGCCGACCCGATACCGGCCGCGGCACCCGCCGCCACCGTCGGCTCGGGCAGCCAGCCCTTCGCCTCGTACTGGTACCCCAACAGCATCCTGAACTGGGACCCGGCCACCGACCCGGACGCCCGCTTCAACCGCTCCCGCGTGCCACTCCAGCCGCGCACCAGCGACCCGGCGCTGCGGGCCAACCCCAACGCCCGCACCGGTGAGGGCAGGATCGCCTCGCTGGTCTCCTTCGGCCCCACCTCCAACAACCCCTCGCAGGGCTCCGCCGACCCGAACTACTACGCCTTCGGCTACTGGCAGTACGTCGACACGCTGGTGTTCTGGGGCGGTTCGGCCGGCGAGGGCCTGATCCTCGCCCCCAACCCGACCGTGATCGACGCCGCCCACCGCAACGGCGTCAAGGTCTACGGCACGGTCTTCTTCCCGCCCGGCGCGTACGGCGGCCAGCTCCAGTGGGTGCGCGACTTCGTCCAGAAGTCCGGCAGCCGCTACCCCGTCGCCGACAAGCTCGTCCAGGCCGCGCAGTACTACGGCTTCGACGGCTGGTTCATCAACCAGGAGACCGGCGGCGGCGATTCGGCCCTGGCGGGCGAACTGCGCAACCTGATGCAGTACACCAAGGCGCAGAGCGGCACCGAGTTCATGTGGTACGACGCGATGACCACCTCCGGCCCGGTCAACTGGCAGAACGCCCTCACCTCGGCCAACTCACCCTTCCTGCAGGATGGTTCGAAGCGCACCGCGGACTCGATGTTCCTGAACTTCAACTGGTCGGCGAGCGGCCTGAACTCCTCCCGGGCACTGGCCCGGCAGCTCGGCCGCAGCGAGTACGACCTCTACTCCGGCATCGACACCGAGGCCAACGGCTACAACACCGGCGTGGACTGGAACACCCTCTTCCCGGCCGGCAAACCGCACACCACCTCGCTCGGCCTCTACCGCCCGGAGTGGACCTGGAAGTCCGCCACCGACCGCGCCGACTTCTACGCCAAGGACGCCCGCTACTGGGTCGGCGCCGCCAACGACCCGTCCCGGATCGACCTCTCGGCGAGCTGGCCCGGCCTGGCCGGCTACGTCGCCGAGTCCTCGCCGATCACCGCCAAGCCCTTCGTCACCAACTTCGACACCGGGCAGGGCGACTTCTACAACGCGGCCGGCACCCGGGTCGCCACCGGCGGCTGGAACAACCTCTCGCTCCAGGACGTCCCGCCCACCTACCGCTGGGTGGTGGAGTCGAGCGGCAGCAGGATCACCCCGTCCGTCGACTTCACCGACGCCTACCAGGGCGGCTCCTCGCTGCGGCTGAGCGGAAAGCTCGACGCCGCCAACACCGTACGGCTGTACCAGACCGCGCTGCCGGTCGCCGCGAACACCAAGCTGGACCTGGTGCTCAAGACCCCGGCCGCCGGGCCCACCAAGCTCAAGGCCGCGGTCTCCTTCGCCGACGCGCCGAGCAGCTTCACCACGATCGATGTCGGCGCCAACTCCGGTACCGGCTGGGAGCGGCACACCCTCGACCTCTCCCCGTACGCGGGCCGCACCGTCGCCCAGATCGCCCTGCGGGCCGAGGGCAGCGACCCGGCGTACGACCTGAGGGTCGGCCAAGTAGCCCTCTACGACGGCTCGGTGGAGATCCCGGCGGCACCGGCCGGCCTCACCGTCCTCGGCGCGAGCGACGTCACGCCCGGCTCCAGCCAGTCCCTGCGGCTGTCCTGGACGGCGGCGCCGGGCGGCAACGTGCACCACTACGAGGTGTACCGGCGCAACGCGGACGGCAGCCGCACCTTCCTCGGCGCCACGCCCAACGACGCGTACTTCGCCGGGCGGCTCGACCGGGCCGGCGGCGAGAACGCCACCACGCTCGACGTCGAGGCGGTGTCCACCACCTACGGGCGGTCGACCGCCGCCTCCACCACGGTGAGCTGGAACGGCACCCCGCCGACCTCCACGAACCTCGCGCTGAACCGCCCGGCCACCGCCTCCGGCCAGTGCAACGCGAACGAGGGCCCGGCCAAGGCCGTCAACGGCAGTGTCGGCGGCGGGACCAGCGACAAGTGGTGCACCCTCACCTCCGCCAAGTGGCTGGAGGTGGACCTCGGTTCGGCGAAGCAGCTGTCCAAGTTCGTGGTCAAGCACGCCTCGGCGGGGGGCGAGAGCGCCTCCTACAACACCCGCGACTTCGCCGTCCAGGTCCGGTCGGGCGCGAGCGACCCCTGGACGACCGTCGCGGACGTCACCGGCAACACGGCCGGCACCACCACCCACCCGGTGAACACCACCGCCCGCTACGTCCGGCTGGTGATCACCGCCCCCACCCAGACCACCGACCCGGCCGCCCGCATCTACGAGTTCGAGGCCTGGGGCGCGTAGCCCCCATCGGAAAGGAAGCACTCCCGTGCCGGTCACCATCACCGCCGTCGAGAGCACCGACCTGTTCGTCGGCCCCGAGGACGCCCCGCGCCAAGTGCTGCGGGTCACCCTGGAGGGCCCGGCCGCCCGGATCACCGTCACCGGGCCGGGCGTCCGCGGCGAGGCGACCGGCACGGGGCTGGTCGAGGTCCCACTGGAGATCACCGACGCCACGCCCGGTGACCGACTGCCCGTCACCGTCATGGCGCCGGATGCCGTGGTGGAGGCGAGCGTGGACGTCGCCGAGCCCGGCTGGACGATGTTCCTGGTCTCACACTTCCACTACGACCCGGTCTGGTGGAACACCCAGGCCGCCTACACCTCCCCGTGGGAGCTGCTCTCCGCCGACGCCACCACCCGGCCCCTGTGGGAGCGCAACGGCTTCGCGCTCGTCGACGCACACATGGACCTCGCCCTGCGGGACCCGGTGTACAAGTTCGTGCTCGCCGAAGTCGACTACCTCAAGCCGTACTTCGACCAGCACCCGGAGCGCCGCGAGACGCTGCGACAGCTGCTGGAACGCGGCCAGGCCGAACTCGTCGGCGGCACCTACAACGAGCCGAACACCAACCTGACCGGCGCCGAGACCACCATCCGCAACATCGTCCACGGCATCGGCTACCAGTGCGACATCCTCGGCGGCGACCCCCAAACCGCCTGGCAGCTCGACGTGTTCGGGCACGACCCGCAGTTCCCCGGCCACCTCGCCGCGGCCGGCCTCACCGGCAGCGCCTGGGCGCGCGGCCCGTTCCACCAGTGGGGCCCGATCCAGAAGAACTTCCGCGAGGCCAAGGACGACGCCCGGGTGATGCAGTTCCCGAGCGAGTTCGAGTGGATCGCCCCCGGTGGCGAGGGCGTGCTCACCCACTACATGCCGCACCACTACTCGGCCGGCTGGTGGATGGACTCCTCGGCCGACCTCGCCACCGCCGAGCAGGCCGTCTACGAGCTGTACCGGAAGCTCAAGCCCGTGGGAGCGACGAAGAACCTGCTGCTGCCGGTGGGGACGGACTACACCCCGCCGAACAAGTGGGTCACCGAGATCCACCGCTCCTGGGCCGCCAAGTACCTCTGGCCGCGGTTCGTCTGCGCCACCCCGCGTGACTTCCTCGACGCCGTCCGGGCCGAACTCGCCGCCACCGGACGGCGTCCCAGCCCGCAGACCCGCGACATGAACCCGGTGTACACCGGCAAGGACGTCTCCTACATCGACACCAAGCAGGCCCAACGGGCCGGCGAGGTCGCGGCCGTCGACGCGGAGAAGCTCGCCACGCTCGCCGCCGTCCACGGCCTCGGCCGCTACCCGGCCGCCGCCCTCGACAAGGTCTGGCGCCAACTCGCCTACGGCGCACACCACGACGCGATCACCGGCTCCGAGTCCGACCAGGTGTACCTGGACCTGCTCGGCGGCTGGCGGGAGGCTTACGACCTGGCGTCCGGCGTGCGGGACGCGGCACTGGACGCGCTCACGGCGCGGATCTCCACGGCGGGGGTCGGGTCGGCGGTGGTGGTGACCAACACGCTCTCCTTCGACCGGACCGACCTCGTGACGGTCGAACTGCCCGACGGCGTACGGTCGGTGCGAGTGCTGGACGACCGGGGCGAGGCCGTGCCGAGCGCCGTGGACCGGGGAACGCTGCGGTTCCTGGCCACCGATGTGCCCGCGCTCGGCTGGCGCACCTGGCGGCTGGTGGAGGGGGACGCGCAGACGCCGTGGACGGCGGCCCCGGGCGTGACGATCGGGAACGGCCGGTACCGGGTGGCCGCCGACCCGGCGCGCGGCGGCGGCCTCACCTCGGTGTGGGACCTGCGGCACGAACGGGAGTTGATCCAGGACGGCCGGATCGGCAACGAGCTGCGGGTGTACGAGGAGTACCCGCAGCACCCCGACTTCGGCGAGGGCCCCTGGCACCTGGTGCCCAGCGGGCCGGTGCTGGGCTCCGGGGACGGCGAGGCGTCGGTCCGCCGGGAGACCGGGCCGCTCGGCGAGCGCCTGGTGATCGAGGGCGTCGTCGACGGCGTCCGCTACGAGCAGACCGTCACGCTCTGGCGCGGCCTGGACCGGGTGGACTGCCGCACCCGGGTGGTGGACTACTCCGGCGCCGACCGGCTGCTGCGGCTGCGCTTCCCGGTGGACGTCCCCGGCGGCCTGCCGGTGAGCGAGGTCGCGGGCGCGGTCGTCGGACGCGGCTTCGCGATGCCGGACGTGGACTCGGCGGAGGCGCCATGGACCCTGGACAACCCGGCCAACACCTGGTTCGGACTCGGCGCCACCGCGCGCGTCGACCTCACCGACCCGGCGGGTGCGGTTGTCGGCTCGCGCGCCCTCGGAGTGGCGGAGGTCGTCGTCCCCACGCTGGACGACGCGGCCGACGCCCGTCCGCTGGTGGTCGCGCTCGCCCGGGTCGGGGTCACCGCCACCACCTCGGGGGCGGACTGGGCGCGGTACGGGTGGCTGGACGTGGACTCCAACCTTCCGGACTTCCGGATCGTGGTCGGCGGGCCGGACGTCAACGAGGCGGCGCGGGAGGTGATCTCGCGGGCGGGGGAGGAGTACGCGACCGCCCTGAAGGCGCACGGCGCGGTGTGGGTGCCTGCCCTGACGCCGCTCGCCGAGGTCTGGCGTCCGGACGCCGACCTGCGCGACCTGCGGGCGCTGCCGGCGCTCGTCGTCGCGGACGTGGCGGCGCTGGTCGAGGACCTGGCCGACGCCCGGATCGCCGCCGTCTGCCCGTCGGCCGTCACGGAGCAACTCGCCGACCACACCGTGGCGTTGCTCAGCTTCGGCTTGCCCGGCTTCGCCGTCGACACGACCGGCGCACTACACCTGTCCCTGATGCGCTCCTGCACCGGCTGGCCCTCCGGCGTCTGGATCGACCCGCCGCGGCGCACCCTGCCCGACGGTGCCTCCTTCCAACTCCAGCACTGGACGCACGAGTTCAGCTACGCGTTGGTGGGCGGGGAGGGCGACTGGCGGGCGCAGACACTGCCCGCCCAGGGCCAGGAGTTCAACCACCCGCTGTACGCCCGGATCGCACCGGCGCAGGAGGGGCCGCTGCCGGCCACCCTGTCCTGGCTGCGGGTCGAGCCGCAGCGCGAGGTGCTGCTCGGTGCGCTCAAGCCGGCCGGGAACCCCATCGCGCAGGGCTCGGCGGCGCAGGCCGGTCCCGAACTGGCGGTTCGGCTGGTGGAGTCGACCGGCCTGGGGCGGACGGCACAGCTCGGCGGCGCGCTCGGCCTGGGCGACGTCCGGGCCGCCGACCTGCTGGAACGGCCGCTTCCTTCCGGTGCCTGCGCTCTCGGCCTCGCCGGCTCGCAGATCGCCACCCTGCTCGCGACCCCGGCCGTCACCGCTCCGGCAGCCGAAACGGACCTCGGCCCGACGGCGGAACCCGCCCAGCCCGTCCACGCCCGCTACTGGCTCCACAACCGGGGCCCGGCACCGCTCGGCTACCTGCCGGTGTCCGTCGGCGCCTCGCCCGGACTGCTGCGGACGGCGGGGGAGCCGGTGACGCTCTCGGTCGCGCTCTCCTCGCAGCTGCGGGACGCGGCGGTCGAGGGTACGGCCGTCGTGCTGCCGCCCGAGGGCTGGACGACCAGCCTCGGCGGTCGCCCGTACCGGCTGGAGGCGGACGGGCACCTGCGCTTCCCGGTCACCCTCACCCCGCCCGCCGGGTCTGAGCCCGGGCTGTACTTCGCAGCCGTCCGGATCGAGCACGACGGCCAGCAGATCGAGGACGTGGTGACCATCGCCGTCGGCGACCTGCCCGACCTGCTGCCCGTCCCCGGCGACGCCCCCGAGGACTGGACGGCCGCCCAGGGCACCAAGGCGGCCACCGGACGGGACACCGGCCTGGACATCGAGGTCTCGCACGAGACCCTGCGGGTCGCCCCCGGCGGACGCGCCGCCCTCACGCTCACCCTCACCAACCGCACCCAGGGCGGGATTCGCGGCGAGCTGCAACTGGTCTCGCCGTGGGGCACCTGGGAGGCGATCGCGGAGCCCGTACGCGGCTTCACCGTCCCGGCCGGCTCCACTGCGGTAGCCGAATTCGCCATCACCGTCCCCGAGTCCACCGATCCGGGTTCGTACTGGGCCCTCGCCAAGGTCATGTGGTTCGGCCGCTGCCAGTACGCCCCGACCGTCGCCCTGGTGGTGGAGGCATGACCCTCGGCCTGCTCGACGGGCGCCCCCTCCTGCGCACCGCCCTCGACCACCGCCTGACCGCCCTGCGGAACGGCCCGCGCGCCACCGCGCTGCCGCAGCCGGGAAGTTCGGAGGACCGACAGCTGACCCGGTGGGTCGCCCAGGTACTGCTGACCGAGGCCCTCTGCGAGGCGGTGGCCGCCGAGCGCAACCTGCCCATTGCTTCCGTCGGCCCCGCACGCCTTGACCAGCAAGCCGCCGTCGAACTCGGCTCCATCACGGCGGCCGCCTACGAGGGCAGCGCAGCCGTCCGCGCCGTCTATGACTCCGTGACGGACAAGGTCGAGCCCTCACCCGAGGACATCGCCCACTATCGCACCATGACCGCCCGCCCACCGGCCACCCGCTGGTACCTCGCCCTCCCCGATGGGGAGTTGGAGGCAGACCCCGACACCCTCCCGACCGCCCTCGCCGAAGCCCTCCGCACTGCCCCACCCGGCGAGTGGGTCACCGCAGGCCCGTGGACGGCCGCCCTCCTCTCCAGCACCAGGACCCCGGAGGCCCCTGACCCCACCCCAGCCCTACAGGCCGCCGCACGCCGCGCCGCCTTTGTCCGCTGGCTCGACCACGAACGCGCCCGGCGCCTCACCCTGGTCGAGGGATTGGAGCACCCAGGCGACCCCGCCCAGCCCGACAACCACCACCGCCACTGAGGACGCCTGGCCACGCCCGCCGCGCTCGGCCCGAGCGCGGCGGATAGTGGCTTCGTTAGGCTGCAGCCATGATTCGTGCAGTGGTGTTCGATGTCGGCGAGTGCCTGGTGGACGAGACCCGCGAGTACGGCACCTGGGCGGACTGGCTGGGCGTGCCCCGGCACACCTTCGTGGCGCAGTTCGGTGCCGTAATCGCGGAGGGCCGCGACTACCGGGAGACGTTCCAGGTCTTCCAGCCTGGCTTCGATCTGTACGCGGAACGGGAGAAACGGGCGGCGGCCGGTCAGCCTGAGACGTTCGGCGAGGACGATCTGTATCCCGACGTCCGTCCGGCTCTCGCCCGGCTGAGGGCGGACGGCCTCTGGCTTGCGATCGCGGGCAACCAAACCGTGCGGGCCGGGGTGATTCTTCGCCGGTTGTTCACGGACGACGTTGACCTGATCGGAACCTCCGATGACTGGGGCGCGAACAAACCTGACCAGGTGTTCTTCGAGCGTGTGGCAGAAGTGGTTCCGGTCGAACCGGACGAGATTCTCTACGTCGGCGACCGCCTCGACAACGACGTACTCCCCGCTGCGCGAGCCGGGATGTGCACCGCTCTGATCCGCCGGGGGCCGTGGGGCTGGATTCAGCAGCACGACCCCGCAGCCGATCGAGCGACCTTCCGGATCGACTCGCTCAACGAGCTGCCGGAGCTGATCGCGAAGGCTAACGCTGGAGCGAACTGAGCGTTGCCGACCACGAATAGAGGCGGTCGTCGACACGCCGGACGGCCTCCGAGTCCTGCCAAGCCGCGAGCGCCCGGCGGGCCTCTCGGACGCGATCCATGCCGGTGGCGTACCAGGTCACACTTAGCTGATCGAGCGCCTGTTCCAGAAGGGCGCACGCCGCGTCAGGCCGTCGAGCGGCGGCCTCGACGGCCGCGAGGTCGCCAAGAACGACGACTCGCTGTTTTCCGTCGGTTTCGGGGAGATCGGCGAGTACTGCCTCAAGGGTGCTTCGGGCCTGGGGAATCAGGCCGGCTGCCAGTTCGGTGTTGCCCTTGAACGCGGCGAGCCGGGTGGCCGAGAACCAGGTGAACCACTCCGGGCTGTGGTGCTCGCTGTCATCGGTCAGCGTCTCCTCGGCCTGGCGCAGGATTGCGAGGGCCTGCCGGTGGTCGCCGCAACGGGTCAGGCACTCCGCCTCCACGGCGTCGAGCCACGCCAGCAACTCCGCTGAGACAGGCCCCCGGCGGGCATACGCGCGGGCTGCCCGCATCCGCTCGGCGGCATCCTCGCGATGCCCGGACCACCATCGGCCTCGGCAACGCAGGGGCGGTTGAAGGGCGACGGCCCATGGGCGCGGCCTTTTCCGGCGCTGGTCGGATGCTGTTGTCCCACGGTGCGCGGAATCCGAGGTCCTCGATCGGCAATCGCAGGACGTAGGTGAGAATCTGCTGGTGATCGCTTCGAGGCCATGGTGGGTTGGAAGACTCCCACCGCCCGATCTGCTTGCGACTGACGACGATTTCCCCCAGGCCGAGTTGGCGGGCTGCGTCGCGTAGCGCGGCCGCGAGTGCTTGCTGGCTGGAGAGGCCGCGAGCCTGTCGGGCGGCTTTGAGCGCGGTGTTGCCGTTGGATACGGACACAGTGTCCTCCAAGCGTCGGATGCTGCATCAACCATAGGACCGGTGGGGACACTTCCAGGCCTCTTGCCCGAACCGGACCACGCAAAAGACCTTAAGAAGTCTCTTGAACGTCCCATGTAGGGGGTTCAGGCTGCCCTCTCTCGTGTCGACGATTTCCTACGTCACCGCTTGGCACGGAACGGCTACTGACTGTGGGGATCGCATGCCTGACCTGGCAGGCCCGGGGCTTGTCGTCAGCCCGCTGAAGACCGCTCGATTTCCGGTGCCCCTGGAGTGGGGTGTCCCGCCGGACGGTGCGGCGGTTCCGTCGGGGCGGAGGCTGGTGATGGATATCGTCCGCTTCTGGGAGGTGCCGCTCTCCATGGAAGCGCTACAAGAGCTGGAACTCTGTGCGAGCGAGGTGATCGCGAATGCGATGGAGCATGCGAAGGCCCGCTGCACAGTGACCGTTCGTCGCGTGGGTGAGCGGCTGCGCGTCGAGGTCGCGGATCCCAACCCGGCGTTCGAACGCGGTGGATTGGAACAGGAATCGACCAGCGGCCGCGGGCTGCTGCTCGTAGAGGCATTGGCTCATACCTGGGGCTGGCATCCGGCCGAGGCGGGCAAGGTCGTGTGGTTCGAGTTCCTGGAATCCCGCGAGGCGCTGTGCCCCACGCACGGGGTCGGCGGCGGCCTGCCAGCGTTGCACCGCCTGCTCGACCCGATCCCACAGACGAACGGGACCGCGCTGCACGACGGTGCACCCGCCATTGGGGTTGGAGGCCCCGGCCGGAACCCGCTCTCGTGAGCAGAGCCGAGCAGCCCTCGGACCGGCCGTGCGGGGACAAACGGTGGCGGACGTACGAAGCTGGTGGGAGCGGCGGGTGCGGGCACCGCGCCGCCTCGACTCCCGTACAGAAGGGTTCTCCACCATGGCTGCCACCTCGTCCCCCTCCTCCGACGGCCTGCAGCGCGCCGTGCGGGTCGCCGCCCCGGGTGCGGCGCCCGAGCTGTCCGAGGTCCCGGTCCGCGAGCCGGGGCCCGGGGCGGTGCGGATCGCCGTCGAGGCGTGCGGCGTCTGCCACTCCGACCTGCTGATCGCCTCCGGTGCCCTGCCCGGCACGACCTTCCCGGTCACCCCCGGTCACGAGATCGCCGGCCGCATCGACGCCCTCGGCGAGGGGGTGGAGGGCTGGAAGGTCGGCGACCGGGTCGCCGTGGGCTGGTACGGCGGCAGCTGTGGACGCTGTGACGCCTGCCGATCGGGCGACGGCATCCACTGCCCCCAGCTGCAGGTCCCCGGCGCGGCCTACCCCGGCGGTTACGCCGACAGTGTCGTCGTTCCGGCCATGGCCCTGGCCGCGATCCCCGGCGAGCTGACCGCCGCCGAGGCCGCGCCGCTGGCCTGCGCCGGGATCACCGTCTTCAACGCCCTGCGCCACTCCGACACCCGGCCCGGTGACACCGTCGCCGTCCTGGGCCTGGGAGGGCTGGGCCACCTGGGCGTCCAGTTCGCCCGCGCGATGGGTTTGCGCACCGTCGCCATCGCCCGCGGTGCGGAGAAGGAGCCCCTGGCGCACGAGCTCGGCGCCGAGCACTACATCGACAGCACCGCCGGTGACGTCGCCCAGGCCCTGCGGTCGCTCGGCGGCGCGAAGGTCGTCCTGGCCACCGTCACCAACGCCGACGCCATGTCCGCCACCGTCGACGGACTCGGCCGGCGGGGCGAGCTGGTCATCGTCGGCGTCTCACCCGATCGGCTCGCGATCAGCCCGCTGCAGCTGATCAGCGGCGACCGCAAGGTCTACGGCCACTCCTCGGGCACCGCCGTCGACATCGAGGACACCCTGCGCTTCGCGGCCCGCACCGGGGTGCGGGCGTGGATCGAGCAGGTGCCGTTGGAGGAGACCGCCGCCGCGGTGGCCAAGATGGCCGGCGGCCGGGCCCGCTTCCGCATGGTCGTCACCACCGGCCGCTGACCACCCGGCCGACGTCGGACATGGGCTGCTTCCCTCCCGGGGCAGGCGCGCATCGCCGCCCTGGAATCGAGCCTGCCGGTGTGGTTCCCGCCGGGGCATCCATCGGAAGTGTCGCGCGGTGTCCACCCTGGGACTGGTCGAGCCGGGCTGGCCCCATCCGGCAGGCTTACAGGCGCCATGATCCTTCCGCGGAAGGGCAGTTAGAGTAGGACGATGACCGCTCTCCCCGATAATCCGGCGATCAGCGATGCCGAACGCGACAAGGCCGTGCAGCGCTTGCAAGAGGCGTTCGCCGAAGGGCACATCTCGCACGAGGAGATGGACGACCGCCTCCACCGGGTGCTCACCGCCAAGACGCACGCCGACCTCGTACCGTCCCTGGCCTCGCTCCCCGAGCCGAACCCGGAAGCCACCCCCACCATCGCCGCCGTCAGCGGGCGCCTCGTGCGCCGCGGCCCCTGGCGGGTGCCCCGCACCTTCAAGGTGGTGTCGGCGTTCGGCCGGGTGCACCTGGACCTGTCGAAGGCGCTCATCGAACATCCGGTGATCGACATCGATTTGGGACTCGGCACCGGCAGCGCCAAGATCACCGTCCCCCGCGACGCCGTCGTCGACATCGACGGCCTCCAGGGAGGCTGGAAGGACGTGCGCTACACCCCTCCCCGCCGCCCCTCGGTGGGCAACCCGACGATCCGGATCACCGGAACCACCGGCTTCGGCCGACTGAGGATCCGTCACGCCCGGAGCTGAGGTGCATTATCGGGCGCCGGGGTCGCCGTCGAACTCGCGCCCTTCGGCGTACGGGCCAGGACCGTCCAGCCGGGCGCCTGCCTGACGACGAACTTCGCCCGGAAGGCCACGAACGGCGCCCTTCCGGACGAGCTGGTCCCGGCGCCCTACGCGCCGTGGGCGGGCGAGGCCCTGGCCGGCCTCACGCACCAGGACCTGTTCACCACCGAGACCGACGTCGCCGAAGCGGTGTGGCGCGCCGTGCACGACACCACCGGGCGGCTGTCCTTCCCGGCCGGCCCCGACGCGCTCCGGCTCGCCCAGGCCGGGTGAACCACTCCGGCCGCCACGACCGCCCCGGCGGGGTCCGTGCGCCCACCGCACCGGCGCTCGGCCGGCGGATCACGACGCCCTGGAGCCGAACCGGCCCGCGAACGGGACCTGGGCCGTACGGACCGCCCCCTGCTCCGCCGACAGCACCCGCCGCAGGGCGGCGAGCAACTGCCCGTCGCCGGTGGGAGGTTGCGCTGAGCGCCAGGCGATGTGGCCGTCCGGGCGGACGAGGAGGGCGCCGGTGGCCGCCGGGAGGCCGCTGGCCTCGGACCAACCGGGAGCCGACAGGCTGTGCACGGTGACGGGCAGTCGTGCCGCCGTCGCCGTGTCCGCCTGTCGCTGCCAGCCGGCGTCCTCCCGGGCCGTGAACAGGGTGAAACCGGGCCCGACCAGGTCCAGGGTGGACGCGGCCCCGGGCGGGCCGGCGAGCCGCAGGTGGGGGAGTCGGGTGCCGGGAGCGCCGTCGGGGTGCTCGTGCTCGGGGTCCAGCTGCGGCCGTTCGGGGTCGGCCGGGTCGGCGAGGACCGCCGTCGAGCGGTAGGCGGCGGTGAGCAGCAGCTCGTCGTCGATCCGGTAGCCGGTGCGGGCGCGGGAGTTGGCGAGCGAGACGTCGATGACCTGCCGGGCCACCGGGCGGCGTTCGGCCTCGTAGGTGTCCAGCAGTGCTTCGCCGGCCGTCCCGGCGGTGACTGCCGCGAGCTTCCAGGCCAGGTTGTCCGCGTCGCCGATGCCGTTGTTCATGCCGTGCCCGCCGGTCGGCGGCACCACGTGGGCGGCGTCGCCCGCGAGCAGCACCCGGGTGCGGCGGTAGGTCTCGCCGAGGCGGGCGTCCATCCGCCAGGTCATGGTGTCCCGGACGGTGACCGACAGCCCGGGGAGCCCGGCGGCCTCCCGGACCAGTCGGCCGAGCGCCCGGTGGTCGGCCGACAGGGCTGCGGTGTCCGCGTCTTCGGGGTCGTACGGGTGCTGGTAGATCCACTGCCGGTCGTTGTCGACGGCCAGGAAGCCGCCGCGGCCCGGCTCGGTGAGGAAGTACGAGGCGCTGGCGCGATCGGCCACCACCTCGCCGAGCGGTGCCTCGAAGCGGATGCTGAGGAAGTGGCCGAGGCCGGTCGGCCCCGCCATCGCGATTCCGGCCGTCTCGCGGACGGTGCTCGATGCGCCGTCGCAGCCGACCAGCCAGTCGGCGCGCACGGTGTGGCGTTCGCCGGTGTTCCGGTCCTCCAGCAGGGCCCGGACGTGTCCGTCCTGCTGGCTGAAGGAGAGCAGTCGGGTGGCGAACCGGACGCCGTCCGGGGCGAGTTGGCGGGCGCGTCGGAGCAGGACGGCCTCCAGGGCGTCCTGCGAGCAGATCAGCCCGGGCTAGGGGGTGCGCTCGGCGCCCTCCGCCTGGTCGGCCGCGACACCGGTGCGGACGAAGTCCGGGTCGACCAGGTCGCGGCCCCGGTAGAAGAACACCTGCGAGGCCGGGAGCCCGGCCCGCCGGACCTCCGTCTCCAGGCCGCACCGCCGGAAGGCCTCCATCGAACGCGCCGACACCCCACGGGCCTTGGGGTGGCGCGAGGTGCCCGGGTGCGCCTCGACGAGCAGGTGCGGCACGCCGTGGCCGGACAGCAGGACGGACAGCGGCTGCGCCTGGGGCCGCTGCGCCGCCCCGGGCTGCGAACGCTTCTTCATCGACACCGGCCGCCGCACCCCGCAGCGCTTCTGCACCCCGCGCTGCGCCACCCGCGTGCGCGTCGCCGCCCACCGGGCGCAGAAGGGGGAACGGACCTGAGCCCCGCGGAGGGGGGGCAGGGCACCGCCGGCGGGCTCGTCGCCTCGTACGGCGCCGCGTGCCGGTCGTCGTCCCCGTCGGTCCTCCTCCGAACCTCAACAGCCGAATCCCAGCGCGGAGTTCGTACACCGATCCGGCTTGCCGACCCCACCCCCATGGTGCGAGACGTACCCCTTGGGCCGCCCGGGCCGCCCCGGTACCCAAGGGGCGGCGCCCACCGCCCGCGCCCGACTCCTCCGTTGACGGCGGTCGTTCGAATACGTCACGCTCGACGGACGGCCGAAGGCGGGCGGTCGAACGTGCCGCGCGTGTCGCATGTCGCGCGCCGCCCGATGCCCCGGCCCGGATGTCCACCGTGCACCCCGTGTGGAGGTACCGCCATGTCCAAGCGCCGTCTCGCCGTCCCCGGAGCCGCCGTCGCCGCTCTGACCCTCGCCGCCCTGCTCCTCCCGGTCACCGGCGCCCACGCCGCGCCGCCCGCCGACTCGTGCACCCAGAACTGGAGCATCAGCTCCGGCGAGGGCTACGCGAACGGCAAGTCGTGCAACTACCACACCAAGCTCGTCGGCACGGTGCACGACACCAAGGCGGACGGGCGCTGTCCCTACGTGCGCGGCAACCTCTCCAACGGCGGCCACGTCGACAGCGACTGGGCCGGCGGCAAGGGCAAGTCCCGCGCCATCACCCTCTACGCCCCCTCGAACACCCACTTCACCAGCGTCTCCATGCGCTACATCGGCTGCTGACGCCGACGGCGGGCGGGTAGCCGCCGTCCGCTGCCCCAAACCGATTCGGCCTCCACCCGCGGAGGTGGAGGCCGAATCGGCCGGTCGTGCCGACGCGCCGCCTGGGCCCGGCTGGTTCCACGGGTCGTCAGGACCGTCAGAGCCGTTCGGGCACCGGGTTGCCGACGGCCTCGATGGCGCGGCGGACCGGGACCTTCAGCAGCACGGCGAAGCCGATGACGAAGAAGACCAGCAGCGAGATGATCGCCGAGCGGTAGCTGCCGGTGATCTGGTAGGCGAGGCCGAAGACGAGCGGGCCCATCCAGCTGGTGCCGCGGTCGCTGACCTTGTAGAAGCTGAAGTACTCGGCCTCCCGGCCGGGCGGGATGAGGTGGGAGAAGAGGGAGCGGGAGAGTGCCTGGCTGCCGCCGAGCACCAGGCCGATCATGCAGGCCAGGACGTAGAACCAGGCGGGCTGGTGGGCGGGCATGAAGTAGCCGAGGGCCAGGGTGACGACCCAGCCGACCAGGGAGCCGAGGATGGTCCGCTTGGCGCCGTACCGGTGGGCTATCCGGCCGAGCAGCAGGGCGCCGCCGATCGCCACGACCTGGACCAGGAGCACGGCGGTGACCAGCGAGGTCTGGTCCATGCCGAGTTCCTCGCTGCCGTAGAGCGAGGCCTGGGAGACGACGGTCTGGATGCCGTCGTTGTAGCAGAGGAAGGCGGCGAGGTAGAGCAGGGTGAGCGGGTGCTCGCGCATGCCGCGCAGGGTGCGGGCGAGTTCGCGCAGGCTGCCGGCGGCGGGCTCGCCGTCCTTGGTCCGGTCCGCGGTGCGGCTGGGGGCGATGCCGGCCCGGGAGGGCAGCCGCAGCATGGGGACGATGGTGAACAGCGCCCACCACAGCCCGGCCGAGGCCAGGCAGATCCGTACGGCGGTGCCGGAGTCCAGGCCGAACGCGTCGTGGCCCTGGAACAGCGCCAGGTTGGCGATCAGCAGCAGTCCGCCGCCCGCGTAGCCGTAGGCCCAGCCCTTGGAGGACACCTTGTCGCGCTCGTCGGGGGAGGCCAGGCCGGGTAGGTAGGCGTAGGAGAGCGCGACCGAGACCGCGTACGAGATGTTGGCGACCACCAGCAGCGCGCCGCCGAGCAGGTAGCGGTCGCCGTCGAGGAAGAACATCCCCATGGTGGCGAGCGAGCCGACGTACGCGAAGCCGCACATCAGCTCCTTGTGCCGGCCGGTGCGGTCGGCGACGGTGCCGGTCAGCAGCATCACCGCCACCGAGAGCAGCACGGAGAAGGAGACCGTGTACGGGAAGAACGATCCTGCGCGGATCGACAGGCCGAGCGGGTGCACGTCACCGGCCGCGTCGGCGGCGTCCTTGGCGACGCTGGTCAGGTACGGACCGAGGAACACCGTCAGGACGGTGGCCGAGAAGGCGGCGTTGGCCCAGTCGTTGATGTACCAGCCGAACTGCATCCGGCGCAGGGACCGTCCGTCGTCGGCGGTCGTGGGGTCGGTCGGTGGGTCGTCCGGCAGGTGCGTCGCCGAGTTCGTGGTGCTCATGGGGTTCCCATCACCGTGCTGGAGCCGTTGCTGCCGTCCGTCCAGCAGCCGCGCTCGCCGAGGACGTCCCGCAGGACGTCGATGCGATCGGCCATGATGCCATCCACACCCAGGTCGAGGAGAGTCCTGATCCGTGTGGGATCGTCCACAGTCCAGACGTGCACCTGGAGACCGAGCCGGTGGGCGGTGCGGACGAAGGCCAGGTCGACGACCCGGACGCCCCGGTGCCGCTCCGGCACCTGCGCGCACAGCCCGGCGAACGGCGTTCCCGGGCGCCGGGACAGCGGCCCCGGAGCGGACGTCGGCAGGAACGATTCGGCCAGCGAGCGCAGCCGCAGCCGGGCCACCTCGCGCGGGCCGAGCGAGGTGGCCAGCCGCGGGCCGGCGGCGGCGCGGACGGCGGCGAGCCGGGTGTCGGAGAAGCCGCCGACGCAGACCCGGTCCCAGGCGTCGGTCCGGCGGATCGCCTCGACCAGCGGCCCGACGGCCGGCGCGGCCTTGACGTCGATGTTGAAGCGGGCCCCGGGGAACGCGCCGAGCAGGTCCTCCAGCAGCGGCACGGGCTCCGTCCCGCCGATCCGGGCCCGCCTGACGGCCTCCCAGGGCAGCTCCGCCACCGCCCCGGTGCGGTCGGTGACCCGGTCGAGGCGCGAGTCGTGGAAGGCCACCAGCACGCCGTCGGCGGTCGCGTGCACGTCCGTCTCCAGGTAGCGGTAGCCGAGCGCGACGGCGGCCTCGAAGGCGGCGAGCGAGTTCTCGGGGCGCCCGAGGGCACCGCCCCGGTGCGCGAAGGCGAGCGGCCCGGGATGGTCGAGGAAGGGGTGCATGTGGTGCTCCGAGCTGCGGGGAGAGGGAGGCCCGGCGGGCCCGCGAGGCCGGGGTCCGTGGGCGTACCAGAGCGTTACAGTATTACGCACCCTGTCAAGCAGTAACGTCTTGCGGGAGTGCGGGCCCTATGCGCGTGGGTCGACCTGGACGACGGCGTGCCGTCCGTCGGTGCGCCACGGCGTCCCGGTGCCGTCGAGCCGGGCGACGGCGGCGGCGTCGAGGCCGACGATCACGTCCGACTTCAGCGTCCGCAGCGCCGCCACGGCCGAGTCCAGATCGCGGCGCCGCTCCTCAGCCGCCCGCTCCACCACGGACGTCCCGGCGCAGGCCGAGGATCTCCGCGACGGCGTCCAGCCAGCGGGCGAGCAGCTGGTCGCCGTCCACGGTGGTGACGGTGGTGGCCGCCGAGCTCAGCCAGTCGCGGGCGAGCCGGGCCGGCTCCGTGCCGGGCAGCGGTTCGGCGAGGTCCGCGGCGTAGCGGGCGCCGCCGCTGCGCACCACCTCGGCGAGGAAGGCGAGCGACCGGGGGAGCACCCCGAGGCGGTCGGCGGCCAGGGCCGCCGCGACGGCACCCTCGCCGAACAGCGCGGCCCGGTGCGGGCCGGCGAAGGCCAGACCGTAACGGAGCATGGCGGACACGTCGAGCTGCCGCAGCTCGTCGTCGGTCTTGGGGCGGAAGCGGTCCTCCGGGCTCATCGGACCGTCACCGTGTAGGTGTTGCGCACGACCGCTTTCCTGTTCTCGTCGCTGGGGGTGGGGAGGTTGCAGTAGCCGCGGAAGCAGTTGAGGAGGGTCACGGCGGTGGTCCCGCGGCCCTTGGCCTCGAAGGTGTAGAAGCGGGTGCCGCCGACACCGTCCGAGGTCTTCGACTCCTCCGGGAGCTCCAGTTTCTCGTCGGCCGCGGCCGCGACCGCGGCGTCCGGTTTCGGGTCCACGACGCTCCAGCGGTCGCCGGCCGAGGTGTTGTCCCGGACGGCGATCGTGAACCGCTCGCCGACGGCGAGGCTGACCGAGCGCTCCTCCGCGCCGAGCACCCGGCCGCGGTCGGGTCCGTCCTGCCCGCAGGCCGTCAGGCCGGCCGTCAGGACGGCCGCCAGCGCCACCGCCCGGACCGGACTTCTCGTGAACATCCGTACCACCTCGGTCACTTCGGCAGGTGGACGGCGTAGGCGGTGGGCAGCTGGTTGTCCGAGGCCCCGTCCATGTGGCCGTTGACGAAGTCGTCCTCGCTGACCCAGGTGGTGGTGCCCCACGGGTTGTAGATCTGCAGCATGTTGCCCTCCTGGCCGACGATCATCATGGCGTGGCCCGACCGCTTGCCGTCCTTGTCGTAGCCTTCCACCCCGACCGGCACCGGCTTGCCGTCGGCGACCGCCTTCTCGATGTCCGGCAGGAGCTCGCGCCGGGCGTCGGAGTCCGGCAGCTTCTTGTAGTCGAAGTCGGCGCCGGTGTGCGGGCTGACCTCCTTCTCCAGCACCTTCTCCTTGCCGTCCGCTCCCATGCCGTCCCAGTTCTTGCCGCCGTCGCCCTCCTGGTGCACCCGGTGCTGCTCGGCCAGCAGCCGCTGCTGGAACGCCGCCGGGTCGTCCTCCTGGCCGGACGGGCCGCCCGTCAGGTCCAGCGCGTAGAGCGGGTCGACCATCGCCCGGGCGGTGACGGTGGAGGAGGCGACGCAGGTGCCCTCGGTGTTCGCCTGCTGCCAGCGGGCGCCGTCGAAGGTCACCGGGTCGGTGTTCCTGTTGGAGCCGTCGTCGTTGACCCCGCCGCTGGAGGTGTCCTCGTCCTCGGTGTGGACGGGCGTCAGGTGCGTCCGGAGCCACTCCGGGTCCTTGCCGTGGATCTTGCCCTGGAAGGCGCGGATCTCGTCCAGGTTGTGACCGGCCGCCAGCGCCTTCATCAGATAGGCCCGCTCCTGCGGGGACTTGGAGTCGGCGAGCAGCTTCTCGAAGTCCGCGCGGTCCTTGTCGTTCATCTTGTCCAGGTACTCGCCGGACCGCTTCATGTCGTTGGCGGTCAACAGCTCGTTCAGTTCGGTCGGACCGTCCGGACCGGAGGTCTCGGCCAGCACGAGCTTGTCGGCGGCGGTGACCCCGTTGGTCTTCATCTTGCCCGCACGGGCCTCGGAGGCCAGCTTGTTCAGGTCCCGGGCCGCCGCCCGGGCCGCCTCGTCGGCGTGCTTGGCGGCGTTCAGCATCGCGTCGACCTGGGGCACGGCTGCCTGCTGCGCCTTCTTGCGCGCCGCCTCCTCGTCGTCGTCCTCGAACCAGTCGTCGAACCAGCCGTCCTCGCTGCCCAGCGAGTTCAGCACCTGCTGGAGCGCGGACCTCGCGGCGCCGTCCTGGTCCTGGGCGGTGCGCAGCGCGTCCGCGAGGTGGAGCAGGGCTATCCCGCCGTTGTGGAGCGCCGTGGTCTGCTGGTCGACGGCGCGGGCGGCGGCGGCCACCACCTCGGCGGCCTTGGCACCCGTCGAACCGGTCCAGACGTCCGGCAGCCCGGAGGTGGCGACCGCCAGGACGTCCTGGTGGAGATGGTTGGAGTCGGCGGCCGCGTTCTTGTAGCGGTTGCCGGTGGCCTCGATGGTGCCTGGGTCCCCGACCGGTGCGTGGACCGCGAGGGCGCCCCTGATCGCGGAGATCAGCTCGTTCTTGCTGTCCGCCTCGCGGACGTCCTTCAGCCGGTTGCTCAGCGCCTTGCAGCGCTGCGTGGTGGATTCGCCTGCCATGGCGGCTCGTTCGCCCCCTGTTCCCGTTGCCCGTGGTGTCGTTCCTGCTGCTCGCCGGCCGCTCGTCAGCTGCCCGGCTGCTCATCCGTGAGGCTGCTCGCCTGCCGGGACTTCGCCTGCCCTGCTCCCGCCTGCCGGGACTTTCGTCTGCCCGGCTGCCGCCTGCCGGGCCTCAGCCGAAGGGGCGGTACTCGCCGCTGCGCGAGGCCGCCGCGAGATCCTTCACCACGGAGCCGTCCGCCGACTGGTAGCCGGCGGAGGAACCCCGCACCTTGCCCGCCAGCTCGCTCAGCGCGCTCTTGATCGTCGCGGTCTCCGCCTGCCAGGCGCTGCTGAAGTTCTGGTACGCCGGATCGACGTCCTCGCCCCCGAACACGTCCGGGGCGTAGCACACCGGATCGCTGATCGCTGTCCCGATCGTCCCCTCGTCCCCGGACGCCTTGTCCAGCGCCTTCGCCTGTCCCTCGGCCCCGCCGGCCTGGATCGCGTACCCCGACCCCTGCGCCATGGTTCACCCCTCGTGCGTCCCCCGAGCCGTCCGCGCGACGGCGTCCGAGCACCATACGGGCGCTCCTATGCCTGGGCAATTCCCGTCGCGCCTGGTAGGAGCGTTGTTGCAGACTCATGACACACCGTCCACCGCACGGTGACGGCGGGACGCCGGTGCCCCGGGAATCCGACGGCGGGGACGTCCGGTCCGTCCGCGGGATCGGGTCTTTCCGGCGAGTCGACACTCTCCGGCGGGTCGACGACCTGGGTGACGGCCGTGCTCCCGGCTACTGGATGCTCCGGCGGTGCGGGTGGCGAGGGTCGGCGGGGCAGGCGAAGACGTTGAGTTCGCCCCAGCGGCCGACGGTGACCTCGGTCGGCGTGGAGGTGCTGTGGAGGTCCGCCGACGCCTGGTCCTCCAACGGCCGCCAACTGCCGCTGCCGCCGTCCCACTCCGAGCTGTCGATGGTCAGCAGCAGCTGCATCGGGGTCGCGCAGCTGTGGCAGTCCATCGGGGCCGGGTCGGTGCTGTGCCAGGAGGCGAAGCCGCCGACGCGCCAGCCGGGAGGGATGGACAGGTCGTACTGGTAGAGCGGCGGGCCGGCGTCCTCCTCGTCCTCCTCGGCCTCTTCCCGGGCCTCCTCCCAGGCGCCGATGCGGGCGCACAGGTCCTCCGGGAGGAGGCCGGCGAACGGGTAGGTGGTCACCTGCTCGGGGTGCAGCACGCAGGGCTCGGGCACGTACCCGTCGAAGCCGACCACCTCCGGCCGTGGGGGCGATGCCAGGACCTCGGTGACCTCCCACGAGCGGCGCCAGCGGAGGTCGAGCAGCATGCCCGTGCGGCCCGGGCCGTGGGCGTCGAAGGGGCACCAGAACACCTGGAGCAGGTCGCAGTCGTCCGGCCCGGCCGGAAGGTCGGGGATGTCCCGCCGGTAGAACTGCGCGAGGCCGATCAGCGGCAACGGGTCGTCCGCGGACGCGCCTTCGACGCGGTGGCGGCGGTGGAGCTCGTCGAGCAGCTTCCGTTCCCCGTCCGTCGGACCGGGGTCCTGCTCGCGGTTCCAGGCAGCCGCCAGGACCTCCCGGGAGCGGTGGATGTCCGCAGGGCGCCGGCCGCGGGCATGCGGGTGGGGGTCGGTGCAGACCGGCCAGGGCTCGTCCGCGGGCCACAGCAGCGGGCCGCCGACGGAGCTGGCCGAGGCGTTCGGCCGTCCCGGGCGCGGGTGGAGCCGGGTGGTGGTGCCCCGATGCCGGGCCAGCTCGGGGAAGAGCGCCTCGACGTCGAGCGGGCGCGGGGGTGTGGTTCTCGGCATGGCACCGACCTTAGGGAGTGGCCGGCGGGCGCCGTGCGCCGGGGTTCCCCGCTCGGAGAGCGGGACGCCACCGGCCGGTCAGCGCGGCGCCGGTGTCCTGCCGGCGGTGACAGTGCCGTGCCTGCGTCCTGTCCGCGTCCTGCAAGTGGCCTGCCCCACGCTGGTGTTGAAAGAGAGAAACTCGTGGGAGGTCACCATGTCGAACAGCATCCGACCGCACTCCGGCACCCGCACCACCTCCGTCCTGGTTTCCGGCGCGGGGATAGCCGGCACCGCCCTCGCCCACTGGCTGAACCGCTACGGCTTCCGCGTCACGGTCGTGGAGCGGGCCCCCTCGCTGCGCGACGGCGGGCAGGCCGTGGACATCCGCGGCACCGCGCTGACAGTGGTCGAGCGGATGGGTCTGCTGGAGGAGGTCCGAGCCCGCCGGACCGGTCTGCGCGGGATGTCGGTGGTCGACGCGGACGGCCACGACCTGCACCGCACCACCGAGTGGACGGCCAGCGGCGGGCCGGTCGGCGGCCCGGACGTGGAGATCCTGCGCGACGAGCTCGCCGAGCTGATCGCCGGAGCGGAGAAGAACGGCACACCCGCCGGGCCCGGCGTCGAGTACTGCTTCGACGACGCGATCGACACCCTGGTGCAGCACCCGCAGGGCGTGGAGGCCAGGTTCCGCAGCGGCACCGAGCGGTCCTTCGACCTGGTCGTCGGCGCCGACGGCCTGCACTCGAACACCCGCCGCCTGGTCTTCGGCCCCGAAACGGACTACCTGAACCCCATCGGCACCTACCTCGCCGTCTGGAGCGCGCCCAACCACCTCGGCCTCGACCGTTGGGAGGTCGCCCACCAGGCAGACGACGACCCCGACTGGTTCTGCATGGCGATGACCGTCCGCGACAACAGCGAACTGCGCGTCTTCGTCGGCTTCCACACCGACGAGCCGCTCGACCGCATGCTCCCGCGCGACCCCGCCCGGCAGCGCCGGTTGGTGGCCGAGCGCTCCGCCCATGCGCGCTGGGAGGTGCCGCGCTTCCTCCGGGCGATGTGGGAGACCGACGCCTTCCACTACGACGTCATCGCCCAGATCCGGATGGATCGCTGGTCCAAGGACCGTGTCGTCCTGCTCGGCGACGCCGGCTACTGCTGTTCCCCGGCCACCGGTCAGGGCACCAGCGTGGCCCTGACCGCCGCCTACGTCCTGGCGGGTGAACTGCACGCGGCCGACGGCGACCACCGCACGGCCTACCCCGCCTACGAGCGGCGGCTGCGCGACCACGTGGCCGCCAACCAGGCGATCCTTGAGCTGACCGGGGACCGGAGGGCCCGGTCCGAGACCGTCGCGAACCTCGGACAGACCGACCCGAAACTGGAGGCGGCCTTCCAGGCGGCCCTCGCCTTCGACCTGCCGGACTACTGACCGGGGGGCGCCTGGTGCCGGCCCGTGCCCGGGCGACCGGGTACGGGCCGTCCCGTGCCGCTCTACCGGGCGGCGGCCGGGGAGAGCTCCGCGGCGAGCCGGCGCAGCTCGGGGCCGTACTCGGGGTTGGCGAGCGCGGCGGCGAACTGGGCACGCAGGTAGGCGGCGGGGTTGCCGGTGTCGTACCAGGTGCCGTCGATGACCTGCCCGTACACCGCGCGCCGGGCCGCGTAGGCGTTGATGGCGTCGGTCAGGTAGACCTCGTCCTCGGGCTTCTCGTGCCACCGGAGGGTCAGTTCGCGCAGCTCGTCGACGATGCCGGGAGTGATGACGTAGCCGCCGATCGCCGCGTACGCGGAGGGCGCGTCGACCGGCTTCGGCTTCTCGACCAGGCCGGTGATCCGCAGCGAGCCGCCGCCGAGGTCCTCCTTCACCACCGGCACGCCGTAGCGGTAGGAGTCCTCGGGCGCCATCGGCATCAGCGCGAGCACCGGCGCGTTGGTCTGCTCGTACGCCCGGATCAGCTGCTGCGCGCGGGGGACCTCCGCCACGAAGACGTCGTCCGGCCAGAGCACCAGGCAGGGCTCGTCCCCGAAGTGGCGGGCGGCGTTGAGCACCGGGGTGCCGTTGCCGTACGGGCCGTGCTGGTAGAGGTAGCTGATGTGGCCCTTGCGGGACAGTTCCCCGACCTCCTCGACCGCGTCCGCGAACGCCGCCTTGCCGTCCCGGCGCAGCTGCTCGACCAGGACGGGGTTGGGGCGGAAGTGCTCCTGGATCAGGCCCTTGTCGCCGTTCACGACGATGGTGATGTCGGTGATGCCGCTCTCGATCAGCTCACGCACGGTGTGCTCGATCACCGGCTTGTCGCCGACCGGCAGCATCTCCTTCGGCGTGGCCTTGGTCAGCGGCAGGAGGCGGGAGCCGAGCCCGGCGGCGGGGATGACGGCTCGGCGGATCGTCCTGGGGGCCATGTGACCCTCTCTCGTTTCGTCGGTGGTGCAGCGCCGTGGTGACGCGGTGTCACGGTCGACGCTATCAGGGACCGGCGTCCCGTTAAGTGGACGGCCGGCGTACGGAAACCGGCCTCCCGGCAGCCGTCCGGTTGCGCCTGTCGGCCACGGGCCGGCCATCTCGAACTCCGGTACGGCGCACGGTTTCTCGACGTCGCACCCCCGGGTTCCGGCCGTCGCTCGCCCGGCCGCCGGCCGCCCGGGCGGCGGGTGGCGCGACGGAGCGGCGCGGGAAATCCGTGGGAGATTCTCCGTCGGAAGGACGTCAAGACCGCGGCGCCCGCACCGACACCCGGACGAAGGCGGCCCCGCCGGGGCCGCGCACCCGAGGAGGACGAGATGAAGTTCCTGATCAGCCTGCACATCAACCCGGCCGTGCTGGACGCACTGACCGACGAGGAGAAGGCGGCGATCGGCGCCGGACACGGCCGGTTCATCGAGGATCTGAAGGAGTCCGGCGAGCTGATCCTCACCCAGGCGCTGGTCGACCCGTCGCAGGCCGCCGTGGTGACCGTGCGCAACGGCCAGCCGGTGGTGACCGACGGGCCGTTCCTGGAGGCCAAGGAGTTCCTGGGCGGCTTCTACCTGATCGACTGCGAGGACAAGCAGCGCGCGATCGAACTGGCCGCCCGCATCCCGGACACCGCGATCGAGGGCCTGGGCGTCGAAGTGCGACAGGTGATGTTCTCCGACGGACACTTGGAGGCATGACAGCACCGGACTTCGAGGACCTGCTGCGTGGGCTCACGCCGCAGGTCCTCGGCACGTTGGTACGACGGTACGGCCGCTTCGAGGGCTGCGAGGACGCGGTGCAGGAGGCCGTCCTCGCCGCCGCCGTGCAGTGGCCCTCCGAGGGGGTGCCGGACAATCCGCGCGGCTGGCTGGTGACGGTCGCCTCGCGGCGACTGATCGACCAGGTGCGCGGCGACAGCGCGCGGCGCGAGCGGGAGCGGGCGACGGCGGCCGCCGACGTGGTGCCGGAGGAGGTGCCGGACACCGACGACACGCTGCTCCTGCTGTTCCTGTGCTGCCACCCGGCGCTGACCGCCGCCTCGCAGACGGCCCTGACGCTGCGCGCGGTCGGCGGGCTGACCACGGCCGAGATCGCCCGCGCGTTCCTGGTGCCGGAGGCGACGATGGCGGCCCGGATCAGCCGGGCCAAGCAGCGGATCAGGGCCGCCGGTGGTTCGTTCGAGCTGCCCGGAGGGTCCCTGCCGGAGGGCGGGATGCCGACGGACGAGCGCGAGGAACGGCTGCGGGTCGTCCTGCACGTGCTCTATCTGATCTTCAACGAGGGCTACACCGCCTCCTCGGGCGGCGAGCTGCACCGCCTCGACCTCGCCTGCGAGGCGATCCGGCTCACCCGGATGGTGCGGGCACGGCTGCCGGAGGACGGCGAGGTGGCCGGGCTGCTCGCGTTGATGCTGCTGACCCATGCCCGCCGCGCGGCCAGGACGACGGCCTCCGGTGACCTGGTCCCGCTGGCCGAGCAGGACCGCACGGTGTGGGACCGCGCGCTGATCGAGGAGGGAACGGCGCTGGTCAAGGAGGCGCTGGCCAACCCGGAGCTCGGCCCGTACCGGCTCCAGGCCGCGATCGCCGCCACCCACGCCGACGCGGTCACCGCCGAGGACACCGACTGGCGGCAGGTGTACGCGCTGTACCTGATCCTGGAGCGGATCGCGCCCAACCCGATGGCCACCCTCAACCGGGCCGTCGCCCTGGCCGAGACCGAGGGCCCGGAGGCGGGCCTGGCCCTCCTCGCCACCCTGGACACCGACACCCGGATGGCCGGCCACCACCGGCTGCTGTCCGTCCGGGCGCACCTGCTGGAGCGGGCCGGCGACACGGCCGGTGCGTACGAGTGCTACCGGCGCGCCGCCCGGGCCACCGCGAGCCTCGCGGAGCGCCGGTACCTGGAGGCACGGGCGGGCCGGGTGCGTCCGGCCCGGTGAGGCTGCTCCCCGCCTCCGGGCTCTCGGAGCCCGGTCCTGTTCGCCGCAGCCCGGTCCCGCTCCTCGGCGTCCGATCGTGCTCAGAGCCCGACCGCGTCGGCCGTCTGCTCGACGGTCCAGGCGAAGAAGTCGTCCGCCGGGTCGATCGACCCGACCAGGTGGCCGTGCAGTTCGAAGCCGATCAGGCCGATCAACTGCACCCAGGCCCCGATGCTCGGGGCGAGGACGTGCGGCGGCGGGCCGAGGGCGAAGTCCGCGGTGAGCCGGGTGAGCTGCTCGGGCAGGGCGCCCTGCGGCGGCGGGCCGGGCGGGGTGGGCCGGAGCTCGGCGTCGCGGACCACGCCGAGCAGGGCGAGCGGCAGCCGGGCGGCGGGCTCGACGGTGGTCCGGGGTGCCGCGTAGCCCGGTACGGGGGTGCCGAAGACCAGCGAGAACTCGTGCGGGTTGGCCCGGGCCCAGTCGCGGGTGGCGGTCCACAGGGCCCGCCAGCGGTCTCGTGACGTACCCGCTCCGGTGGCGGCGAGGGCGCGGTCCGCGGCGTCGCCGAGTTCGTTGTAGGCGTCGATGATCAGCGCGGTCAGCAGCTCGTCGCGGCTGGTGAAGTAGCGGTACAGCGCGGAGGAGGCCATGCCCAGCTCGCGGGCGACGGCGCGCAGCGACAGCTGCTGGGCGCCCGCGGAGGCGAGTTGGCGGCGGGCCTCCTGCTTGATCTCGCGGCCCCGGACGCCCCGGCCGAGGACCTGCTCCGGGTCGCCCCCGGCTACCCCGTCTTCCGCATCACGGGCAGCTGAGCATCCGTACCGGACGGGGGAATCGCGCCGCAGCGCCGGGCCCTTCTTGCTCCCGACTCGTTGCCCATGGCGGCAGATCACCCGCGGACAACCACCGGAGGTTCCCCATGGCCGACGATCCCGAGGCGACGGACGGGCCCCAGATCCCCCCGTACCGCAGCTACACCTGGGAGGGCGAGGGCGACGCCGTCCACATCGTCCTCTACCCGGGCGAGGAGGAGGCCGACGAGGAGCGCAAGGCCGGGTTCCGCGCCATGGGCGCCCGGCAGTTGGCCGACCTGATCGCCGACCGGGAGGCGGAGCACACCCCGCCCTTCCCCGGCCTGCCGAACCTCCGCCTGATCCACGGCGAAGGCGGCTCCTGAAGCCCGCGCCCGCACCCGTCGCGCCGGCGGCCGTCGGCTCAGCCCTTGCCGCCCGCCTTCAGCACCTGGGCCGCGGCCACGCCCGCCGCGCTGAATCCGTGCCCGCCGCCCTCGACCTCGGCGGCGACGGCGAGGTCGCCGCGGTAGGCGATGAACCAGCTGTTGTTGGCCTGGCTGCCCGCCTCGACGGTGCCGGTCTTGGCGCCGATCTGGCCGGACAGGCCGGCCATCGGGGTACGGGCGGTGCCCTGGGTGGCGGTCTTGGCCATCATGGCGCGCAGGTCCCGGGCGACGTCGGCGGGGAGCTTGCCGGGTGCCGTCACACGCTTGGCGTCCTCGCGCAGCACGGGCTGACGGAACGTCCCGTTCTGCACGGTGGCGGCGACCGAGGCCATCAGCAGCGAGTTGACCTGGATCTGCCCCTGGCCGATGTACTGGGCCGCGGCCTCGTCCTTGTTCCCGGGCGCCGGGATGGTGCCGTCCCGGCTCGGGATGCCGATGTGCCACTCCAGGCCGAGGCCGAACTGCTCCCGGGCCACCCGGCCGAGGGCGCCGGGCTGGAGCTTCTCCAGGCCCTTGTCGATGAAGCCGGTGTTGCAGGAGTGGGTGAAGTCGTCGGTGAGCGTGTAGGACGGGAAGTCGCCGCGCTCGTCGTTGTGCCAGGCGCGCGGGGAGTAGGTGGTGTCCTTGCAGGGCACCACGGTGTCCGGGCTCACCCCGGCCTCCAGCAGGGCGGCCGAGGTGATCACCTTCATCGTCGAGCCGGGCGGCTGGCCGCCCGCGACCGCGCGGTTGAACCCGCCCTGCGGGGCGTTCGCGATCGCCAGGATGTTGCCGGTGCTCGGCTGGATGGCCACCAGCGAAGCCGGATTGCCGTTCGCCGACTGCTGCTTGACCGCATCCTCGGCGACCTGCTGGAGGTCGGCGTCCAGGGTGAGCTTGACCGACGGTGCGCTCGACGGGGTCAGCACGAACAGCTGCTCCGGCTCGCCACCGCTGCCGCCCGAGAGCACCACGGCCCGGCCGGTGACGGCGGCGGCGCCGTCCGGCGGGGCGATCTGGGGCAGGACGGCGCGCAGCGACGGGAAGGTGTCGAGCGGCCGGCCCTTGCGGTCGGTGGGCTTGGACACCGGGTTGGGCATCGCCTTCACCCCGATGGTCCTGCCCGGGGTGAGCTGGGGATGGATCACGGACGGCTTCCAGCGCACCACGGGCCGCCCGTCCTGGGAGCGGACGAAACTCAGCACGCTGTCGTACTCCCAGGCGTCCGGGGTGCCTTCGAACTCCGCCTTCACCCGGAAGCCGAGGGCCGGCTCGCTCGGGCTGTCGGCGGGCGCGCGGCCCGTCCCGGTCAGGGCGAGCGAGCGGGCGCCCACCTGCTCGTGGAACGCGGTCAGCGCGGCGCGGGCGGACTCCGGGCGGTCCGTCAGGCCGGCCGCGGCCGTGATGTCGCCGCGGCTCCAGGCCGCCAGGAACTCCTTGGCCGCCGACTCGGCCTGCTCGGCGGTCGGCGGGTCCTGCGGTTCCTTCGCCACGGTGCCGGAGCCCTGGTGGCCGCCGGAGGGGCCGTTGTCCGTCACGGCGTTCATCACGTTGTAGGCGCCGTAGCCGCCGACCGCCAGCAGGGCGGCGAACACCCCGCCGACCGCCACCATCACGACCCGGCGCTTGGTCGAGCCGCGTGGGGCCTCGTCGTCGTCGTCCTCGTCGTAGGCGTCGTACGTGCTGTCTTCGTCGGCGAGTTCGTCGTACTCCTGGTGGGCGCCGTAGTCGTCGTGCCCGGGGAGTCCGTTCTGCTGGAGGAGCCCGTCCTGCCCGTCGTGTCCGCGGCCCGCCTCGTGCTGGTCGTACTCGTCGTACCTGTCGTTCTTCCGTTCTCCGGACATGGCTCCGTCCCCCCTGCGATCCATCGTGTGCGGCGGGCTCGCCCCCTCCGGCATGCCGGCCCGCCGGCCCGACGACCGGACGAAAGTCCGTTCGGGCGCGGATCAGCCTATGCCGAGGCGAGTGATCGGTCGACAGTGGAACGGCCCGCAAGCGGACGGCACTGCGCCACGCGCCGCACCGTGACAGGCCTCAGCCCAGCACCGCCGGCGTCGGCCCGTCCGGCCGCACGGTGATGCTGTACGCCGCCCCCGCCGGTCGCGACCGGAACGCCAACGGCCCCATCGGCAGAAGGAGTTCCAGCAGCGCCGTGGTCTCGCGCAGCGCGAACTGGGTGCCCAGGCAGGCGCGGGCGCCGAGGCCGAACGGGAAGTAGGCGCCGAGCTGCCCGGGGCGGTCCGCGCCGGGGGCGAAGCGGGCGGGGTCGAAGCGTTCCGGGTCGGGCCACAGCGCCGGGTCGCGGTGGGTGAGGTACGGGCAGACCAGCACGTCCGTCCCGGCGACGATGCGGTGCCCCGCGATGACGTCGTCCTCGACGGCGTGCCGGGGGAGCAGCCAGGCGGAGGGGTAGAGCCGCAGCGTCTCGCTCACCAGCGCCTGCGGATCGGCCGTCCGGGCCTCGGGGTGGCGGTCGAGCAGCAGGAAGAGCCAGGTGAGCGTGGTGGCCGTGGTCTCGTGGCCGGCGACGAGCAGGGTGACCAGCTCGTCGCGGATCAGCCGGTCGGTGTACTCGGGGTACTGCTCGCCCGCCTCGATCAGCACCCGGAGCACGCCGGGCTCCTCGCTCGGGCCGGCCGAGCGCGCCGCGTCGATCGCCGCGTGCGCCACCGCGTCGATCCGGGCCAGGTCCCCGGCGACCGCGTCCCGGGCGTCGGCCGCGTTGGTCGGAAGCGTCGGCATCGCGGCCACCACCCTTTCCACCGAGCGGAGTTCGCGATCCGTCCGGTCGTCCATCGGCAGCCCGGTGAGTGCCCGCCAGACGGTGTCCAGGGCGAAGCCGCGCATCTCCTCGCCGACGTCGAAGGTCTCCCCGCTGCGCCGGTACCCCTCCCAGCGCTCGGCGGTGCGGCGCGCCGCCGCGGCGATCCGCTGCTCGTAGCGGCGCATCCCGGTGCCGGTGAACTGCGACTGCAGCAGCCGCCGTTGACGCTTCCAGGCGTCGCCCGTGGCGGACAGCACGCCGTCCCCGACCAGCATCCGGGCGCGGTGCGAGCGCTTGACGTACCGGTCCGGGTGGCGGCCCAGGACGTGCTGCACGGCGGCCGGGTCGGTGACCAGGACGGTCGGCGTCGGGCCGAGGCGGAAGGCGGCGACGCCGCCGACGCCGCGCTGCGTCCGGGCCAGCAGGTCGACGAGCTCGGCCTCCTCGGCCCGCCACTGCTCGACGACCTCGGCGGCCAGCTCCGGTACCGGGCGGGTGTCCGTGCTCACGGGTCTGGTCCTTCCGGTCTGCTGACGGTTCGTCCGTTCCGGTCCGACTCTATGCCAGGGAGGCTCCCGTCCGGGTTGGCCCCGAACGGGTGGCCGGCCCGGCCCGGGGGCGGCGCGGCGGCGCGCCGGGCCGGGGGCGCACGGCTACCGTGCGGCGGGGCCGACCGGCTCCTGCTCGCTGCACGGATGGGAGAACGCATGCCCGGGACCCGGCACTTCGGAGGCGGCAGGAACCGCCGAGTGGCCCGGTGGCTGGTGGCCGTCCTGCTCGTCCCGGCCCTCGCGGCCTGCGGCGGCGGTGGCGGCGGTGGCGGCGACTCCGGGTCGGCCGGCGCCACCCAGGCCGGGCAGAACGGTCAGAACAGCGGTTCGGGCCGGCCGGACGACCAGCGGACCAAGGACGAGGGCAACGAGGGCGGATTCCGGAACGCCGGCGAGCCCTCGGCGAACGTCCAGGGCGGCGACAACACCGCCTTGATCAGCCTGTCCTTCCCGTCGAAGACCAGCTTCCCGGCCACGATCAGCAAGGTCGCCGACTGCGGCAGCTCGGCGTACGCCACCCCTGCCTCGAAGCAGGTCCAGGTGACCGACGGCACGACCGATCAGGTCGAGTTCCAGCTCCCGCAGTGGAAGCCCGGGACCACGAGCCGGACCGTGTGCCTCACGGTGACGGCCGACGACTCCACCAAGCGGATCGAGGCCGTGGGTTCGGTGGACGTCATCAGCCCGGACAACGGGTCCACCCCCGGCAGCGGCTCGACGTCCGGCAACGGATCCACCCCCGGCAAGGGTTCGACGTCCGGCAACGGAGGGACCCCCGGCGGTGGGTCCAGCCCGAACGGCGGCGCTTCCACCGGCGCCGGGAGCAACCCCTGAGCCCAGCCGAGGAGGAACCCCCGGGAGGGCCGACGCAGCCGGAGGCACGCTCCTGGGGCGAGTGGATCGCCAAGCTCGCGACCTGGGCCGCCCCGACCACCCTCCTCGCCGGGCTGCTCTTCTTCTTCGGCTACGCCTACACCAGTTCGCTCTACGGCTACTTCGGCATCGACGCCGGCACGATGGGCTTCGCCACCCAGGACCTGCTGCTCCGCAGTTCCCCCGCGCTCTACGCCCCGGCCGGGGTCGCCCTGGTCGGCGCGCTGGTCGGCGCGCTGGTCTACCACCTCGCGACCAGGGCGGCCGGGGGAGGCGGGGGCGGCGCCCGGACGGTGCGGTGGGCCTGTCTGGCCGTCACCGTGGCGGCCGTTCCGCTGCTGGTGCTCGGCTTCCTGGCCGGCTTCGAGGCGTTCGACGCCGGCCCGATGGGCACCCCGCTCCTGATCGGCGGCGCGCTGCTGCTCGGGGTCCTGGCCCGGATGATGTACGTGCGCAGCACCGGCGCGCCGTACCCGCTGACCGGGGAGCGCGCCGCGCTGGGCATCAGCGTGGCGATCATCGTGCTCTGCTCGTTCTGGGCGGTCGGCGGCTACGCCCAGCACAAGGGCACGGCCGACGCCGAGCAGCTGGCCCAGCACCTCTACCGGCGTCCGGCGGTCGTCCTCGACACCCCGGAGCGCCTCCACCTGGGGTGGCCCGGGGTGCGCGAGACGGTGCTGCCCGACGTGGAGCAGGGGGCGCGGTTCCGCTACCGCTACGAGGGCCTGCGGCTGCTGGCCTACGCCGACGGCCGGATGTTCCTGGTCCCGCACGACTGGACCTGGGAGACGGGCAACGGGCTGATCGTCCCCTTCGACGACAACGTCCGGGTCGCCTTCCACCCCGGCTGAGGCCCCCGTGGTCCGGGTACACGGCTGCGCCGCGGTCCGTCCCCTCGACGGACCGCGGCGCAGCGGCTTCACCGGGCGTCAGCGCGCCCCGGTCACACCGGCTGCCAGAGCGCCGGGACGACCGGCGGCTCCCAGCCGACCTGGGCGGTGTGCCCCTGGAGGCAGCGGTAGCTGACTCCGTTGTAGGTCACGACGTCGCCCGCCTGGTAGGTGGTGCCGGGCGTCCAGGTGCCACCGGGGTTCGGCGAGCCGTTGCCCACGACCAGCGAGAAGCTGGTGCTGTGCGCGGCCGAGCCGGTCCCGGTCAGGGTGATGTTGTAGGTGCCGGTCGCGGTCGAGGCGGAGGTGGCGAGGGTGACCGTCGCCGAGCCGCCGGACTGCACCGAGGAGGGGCTGAAGGAGACCGTCACGCCCGCCGGGGCGCCCGAGGCGGTCAGGTTGACCGTCTGGGCCGAGCCGGAGGTGGTGGTGGTGGCGACCGTCGCGGTGGCGGTGCCACCGGGCGAGACGGTGGCGGTGGTCGGGTTCACCGAGAGGGAGAAGTCGTTGGCGGGCGCGGTGCCGCCGACCGAGGTTTTCCAGATGGTGTACGCCACGCCGTCGGCGCTGCGGTTCAGCACCGTCGCGTCGACGTTGTTGGTGGTGTCGCAGGACGAGTGGTAGCAGGAGTCGTAGGAACGGCCCGCCGTGCCGCCCCACTTGGCCGCCTGCGCCGACGTCTTGGTGTCGCTGGCGCCGGCCGCGTAGCCCGAGGTCGGGATGCCCGCCTGCTGGAAGGAGTAGTCGTCCGAGCGGCCCTGGCCCTCGACGTTCTCCTCCGGCTTGAGGTTCAGCGAGTCCCAGTAGGCCTTCATCGGTGCGGAGGCCGAGGAGTTGATGTTGTTGATGAAGTAGCCGGCGTTGGTCGAGCCGACCATGTCGAAGTTGTAGTACGCCTTGATCGCGGAGCGCTGGGCGGAGCCCAGCTGGCCGACGTAGGACTGCGAGCCCTGGAGGCCCTGCTCCTCACCGGTCCACCAGGCGAACCGGACGTGCCGGGTCAGGCTGGGGTTCTGCTGGGCGAGCACGAGCGCGTTCTCCAGCAGGGTGGCCGAGCCGGAGCCGTTGTCGTTGATGCCGGGGCCGGCCGAGACGCTGTCCAGGTGTGCGCCGAACATGGTGACCTGGTCGGACGGGCCGCCGGGCCAGTCGGCGATCAGGTTGTTGGACTGGTAGGTGCAGGAGGTACAGGTCTGCTCGGTGACGCTGTAACCGGCCGCCTGGAGCTTGCCCTTGATGTACGCCAGCGACTGGCTGTGTCCGGCGCTGCCCGCCCGGCGGTGGCCGCCGTTCTGGTTGGCGATGCTGTTCAGCTGGGACAGGTGGGCCTGGACCTTGGCGACGTCGATGTCGGGCGCGGGCCCGCCGGGGTTGCCCCCGCCGCCGACGGTCAGGCTGTACTGGGCGGTGTGGTTGGTGGAGCCGGCGGTGCCGGTGACGGTGATCTGGTACGTCCCGGCCACGGCCGCCGCGGAGGCGGTGAGGGTCAGGGTGGAGGAGGAACCGGCCTGCACCGAGGAGGGGTTGAAGCTCGCGGTGACGCCCGAGGGCAGGCCGGAGGCGGTGAGGGCGACGGTCTGGGCGGTGCCGGAGGTGACGGCGGTGCTCACCGTCGACGAGGCCGAGGCGCCGGGCTGGACGGAGCCGGAGGCCGGGCCGAGGGAGAGCGAGAAGTCGCTGTTGCCGGACGGCGTGCAGGTCGGGTCGCCGCTCTGCGCGGGGACGCTGACGGCGTCCCAGGCGGCCTTGGCCCGGTTGAAGAACGTGCAGCTCGCGTCGAGGTTCTTCGCGGCGGTCAGGGTGGCGGTGCGGTAGCGCTTGTAGGTCATGCCGCTGGTCTTGAGGAGCATGCCGCCGTAGAAGACCCTGCCGGCGTCCTTGATGCCGATGCCGGTGACGGTGGAGTTGTTGCAGGTCGGGCTGGTGGGCTTGCCGCCGCCCGGGTTGGAGCCCTCGGCGAGGAGGTAGAACCAGTGGTTCAGCGGACCGGCCGCCGCGTGCTCCTCGGTCTGCGGGATCGACGCCGAGTAGCAGTTGGGGTTGTTGCTGACCAGTGAGGGGTTGTACATGTTGCGGATCGGCCCGCTGCCGACCAGGTTGATCATCTCTCCGACGGTGTAGTCCGGGGAGTCGTAGGGTGCGGGCTGGTTGGCGTAGGCCTCGGTGAGCGCGCCCATGATGTCGCCTGTGGCCTCGCCCAGGCCGGACTCGTTGTTCGCACCGCCCGGGGTGTACTGGTCGATGCCGTGGCCGAACTCGTGGCCGACGACGTCGATCGAGGCGATCCACTTGTTCGCCTGGCTGTGGCCGATGGATATCGTGCTGCCGTCCCAGTAGGCGTTGACATCACTGAGCCCGACCTTGACGGGCCAGCTGCCGCCGTTGCCGTTGTGCCCGTTGCGACCCAGCCAGTCGCGCAGCATGTCCCATTCCTTCTGGGCGGCGAACATCGCGTCCCCGCAGCCGGTCTCCTTGCTGGAGGCGCTGCCGGTGCCCCAGGAGTCACTGCTCTTGGAGAAGACCTGGCCGGTGCTGTAGTCGGAACAGGACAGGCCCGGCCGGTTGGGGTCGCGCAGCGAGTAGGAGCCGCCGGAGTTGGTGGTGCTGATGGTGACCGGGGCGGGGCCGTTCCACTCGCTGTTGATGGTGCCCGCGCGCACGTCGTCGTAGCTGTCGATGACCTCGCCGGTGGCGGCATCGACGAAGACGTGCAGTGTGCTGGGCGCCGAGTCGGTGCGGCCCTTGAGGACGGTCTCCCAGGCCAGGCGGCCGGTGCCGTCCTTGACCCGGACGACCAGGCGGCGGGAGTCCACGGAGTCCACCGCGGTCAGCTTGGTGCGGGCGGTCTTCTCCGCGTTCGCCGCGCTGACCTGCGGTGTGATGGAGCCGCCGACGGGACCGGTGGCCGCGGACTGCAGGGCGCGGACGCGGCCCTGGGCGTCGGCGAGGACCACCGCGTCGCCGCCGACCACCGGCAGGCCGTGGTAGCTGCGTTCGTAGGCGACGGAGTAGAGTCCGCCGATCCAGGGGGTGACGGTCTTGCGTTCGTAGGTCTCGTCGGGGCCCTTGGCCAGGGCGTCCAGGCCGGCCGCGGTGGCGGCGTCGGCCGCGTTCACCGCCGCGGCCAGGGCGCTGGGCGGGGCCGGGGAGGGGGCGGGTGCGGCGGTGGCCGGCCCCGCGGTGGCGGCGATCATGCCGGCCAGCACGGTCAGGGTGGTCGCCGTGGTCAGCAACCGGCCTGCGGAAACTCTGCGTTGCATCGAGGCTCCTCGCATGTGGGGGTCCTCGACCGCGGACGGCAGGGGCTGGTGGCGCACCGCAGGGCCGTATGGGGGGGACGGCCGTGCGGGCCGTCCGCGCTCGGGTGCCCGAACCCTCACACGGCGTCATGCCCGGGTCAATGGCCGGTGCGCCGGATGCAAGGGATTGGCAAATTCCGTCAAGCCGACCGGAGCGACTCCGCGCCAAGCTGGCGTTTCCCTCAAGTGGTTGAGACCACATCATGTACGGCGCGGGTGGCGATCGAGTACCGTCCTCGTCATCGGAGTCGTCGGAATCACTGGAATCGTCGACAGGCCCTGTGGCCGGTCGGGGACGACGCGCCCGGGAGGCAGCCGTGCAGCGGAACCGTGTGGCCCCCGCGGCGGCGGTGCCGGCACCGCCGACCGGCCGGGAACGGGACGCCTGGCGGGAGTTCGGCGCCCGGCTGCGGCAATGGCGGCGCCGGGCCGGCCTCACCCAGGCGCAGCTCGGCACCGGGATCGGCTACGACCACACCGCGGTCAGCAAGATCGAGCACGGCGCTCGCCGGGTCACCCCCCGGATCGCCGACCGGATCGACGACCTCCTCGGTGCGGGCGGCGAGTTGAGCGCCGCCTGCCAGCGCGCCGAGAGCGCCGAACTGTGCGTCCTGGACGCCGTCTCGCCCGCCCTGTTCCGGCCCCCGCTGCCCGGTGGGGCGCCGTTCGGTGCGCCGCCCACCTCGGTCCCGGCCCCCGCTCCGCTGCGGCTGCCCGACTACGGCCTGCTCTGCCCGCTGCACGGCGCCGAGGGCTGTGTGGTCCCCGAACCCGGGGAACTCGCCGCCCTGCACGCCGAGTTCTGTGCCCCCGCGGCGCTCGCCGACCCGGTTGCCGCGCCCCCGCTGGACGCCGTCACCGCGCACGCCCTGACCGGCCTGCTCGCCGCCCACCTGCGCTCCGGTGAGACCGGCGACCGGCCGGGCCTGGCCGGCGCCGTCGAGCGCACCCTGCACGCCGTGCTCGCCCGGCTCGCCGCCGCCCCCGCCACGCAGCGCGGTCCGCTGGCCCGGCTGGCCGCCGAGCACGCCCACGCGGCCGGCGCGCTCCGGATGCAGGACGGCCGCAACGCCACCGCGATGGCCTGCTACGACCGCGCCCTCACCTGGGCCGGGCTGGCCGCGGACCAGGCCACCCAGGTCGGCACGCTCAGCGACATGAGCATCCTGGCCCGGCTGGACGGCGACCCGGTCGCCGCCCTCGGTTACGCCCGCGAGATCGAACGGGTCGCCCCGGACCGGCACTGGGCCGGCGCGATGGGCCGGATCAGCCGGGCCCGGGCGTACGCACTCACCGGCGACGTGCGGGCGACCGTCCGGCAGGTCGGCCTGGCCCGGGCGCACCTGGACCACATCGGCGCGGAGGACGAGGTGGACGTGCCCTGGCTGTCCATCGCCTCGATGCGGATGCGGGTCGAGTCCGCCGCGGCCGCCGCGCTGCGCGACCTCGCCGCGGCCACCGACGATCCCCGGCTGGCCCGCCGGGCGCTGAGCGCCACCGAGACCGCCCTCGGCCAGCTCGGTCCGGACCAGCTGCCGTCCAGTCGTCTGCTCTTCATCGTCCGCGCGGCCGACTGCCTCGTCTGCGCGCACGACCCGTCGGCGGCCGTCGAACTGCTCGGCCCCGCTCTGGAGGCGACCGGCGCCACCGCCCTGCCCGCGCTGGTCGAGTACGAGCTGCGCGGTCTGCGCGACCGTCTCACAGCGCATGCGCCCCGTGCCGCACGCCGACTGGCGGAGCCGGCCCGCTCCTGACCCGGCGGTGGTGTGAGAGGGGCGGCGACTGCCGCCGGGTTTGGCCGGATCGGTAGCCGCGCGGGGCAGCGTAGAAGGGGCGCACAACAGAGCCCACCGTCCTGAACGGCCACGATCACGCACCGTCAACTCCGGTGCTTTCTCGAAAATGCGCCCCCTTCACACCATTCTGGCGTCAACTTCGTGCGCGTATAGTCCGCCGATCGGGTCATTCATGGAGTTAAAACGTCGAATGACTGTCGCGGCACGCGTCTGCCGCTAGAGTCTCTGACGTTTCCAGTCATTAGTCCGCGAAGAACGGGGGGCACGTGCTGTCAGCCATTGCCCGCCGGCTCGCCCATCCGCTGCTGCTCCTGGGTGTGCTGTGCACGGCCGTCGCGACCCTGCACTTCCACTGGGCGCCGGATCGGGTCTCCCCGCTCTTCCTGGTCGCCGCCATCGGATATCTGGCGATCCTGGAACGGGTGATCCCGTACCGGACCGACTGGCATCCGAGTCGACGTGAACTCGGCTGGTACAGCGTCTACTTCGTGCTGAGCATGGTCGGCGGAGGACTGGCTCAGGGGCTGGTGTCGACGCTGGTGGAACTGCTCGGCCCGGCCCACCCGGCGCTGCCGTTCGCGGTGGAGATCCCGCTCGCGCTGCTGGTCGGTTCGCTCGGCGACTACCTCGTGCACCGCTGGTCCCATCGCAACCGGTGGCTCTGGCGGCTGCACGGGGTGCACCACGTCCCGGACAAGGTGAACGTCGCGAACAACGGTGTGAATCATTTCCTGGATGTGCTCGTGGCGCAGTCCGTTGTCCAACTGTCGTTGGCTCTCATCGGATTCTCACCGGATTCAGTGTTCGTGGTCGGAATATTCGTCCTGGCCCAGGGGTATTTCGTCCACGCCAACATCGACGTCCGAATCGGCCCGCTCGGCCATGTCCTGGCCGGACCGGAACTCCACCGCCTGCACCACAGCACCGACCTCGCCGAAGCCGGCCACTACGCCTCCGATCTCTCGCTCTGGGACCACGTGTTCGGGAGCTTCACCTGGCGGCCCGGCAGAGCGCCGAAGGCCGTCGGCCTCACCGACCCGGCCGCGTTCCCCGCCACGGGGGAACTCGGCGCCACCCTGCTGCACCCCTGGCGCCGGGTGAAAGCGACCGAGCAGTCCGTCTGAACCCCGGCCCGCGAGGCCGCCCCACTCTCCCCGTGACCGCGGCGCCATGCCATCACCCTCGGATTGGATCATGACTTTCTCGCCCTTCGCCGTGCCCCGCGAGCGCATCGCGATCACCGGTATCGGCTGCCGTCTGCCGGGACACGCCAACGACCACCGGACCTACTGGCGCAACCTGATCGAGGGCCGGGACTGTCTCACCGAGACGCCCGCCGACCGCTACGACATCGGCACCCTGGGCAGCAGGGACCGGGCCAAGCCGGGGCGGCTGATCGGCGGCAGGGGCGGCTACATCGACGGCTTCGACACCTTCGACCCGGACTTCTTCGGGATCAGCCCGCGCGAGGCCGAACACATGGACCCGCAACAGCGCAAGCTCCTGGAGGTCAGCTGGGAGGCGCTGGAGGACGGCGGCCTGCGCCCCGGCGAGCTGGCCGGCCGGGAGGTCGGCGTCTACATGGGCGCCTTCACCCTCGACTGGAAGATCCTCCAGTTCGCCGACCTCGACTTCGGCACCATCGCGGCGCACACCGCCACCGGCACCATGATGACGATGGTGTCCAACCGGATCTCGCACTGCTTCGACTTCCGCGGGCCCAGCGTCTCGATCGACACCGCGTGCAGCTCGTCGTTGGTCGCGGTCCACCTCGCCTGCCAGAGCCTGCTCCGCGGCGAGACCGAACTCGCCCTGGCCGGTGGCGCGTTGCTGCACATGGCGCCCCAGTACACGATCGCCGAGACCAAGGGCGGCTTCCTCTCCGCGGACGGCCGCTCGCGCGCCTTCGACGCCTCTGCCGACGGCTACGTCCGGGCCGAGGGCGTCGGCGTGGTCGTGCTCAAGCGGCTCTCCGACGCGCTGCGCGACGGGGACCCGGTGCACGCCGTCATCCTCGGCACCGGCGTCAACCAGGACGGCCGCACCAACGGCATCACCGTCCCCAGCGCGGACGCCCAGGTCACCCTGATCGAGCGGGTCTGTGCCGAGGCCGGGGTGCTGCCCGGCAGTCTCCAGTACGTCGAGGCGCACGGCACCTCAACCCCGGTCGGCGACCCGATCGAGGCCGCCGCCCTCGGCCGGGTGCTCGGCATCGGCCGCCGCGCCGGGGAGCGCTGCTACGTCGGCTCGGTCAAGACCAACATCGGGCACACCGAGGCGGCGGCCGGCGTCGCCGGGCTGATCAAGACCGCGCTCGCGATCAAGCACCGCCGCATCCCGCCGCACCTCAACCTGGAGCAGCCCAACCCCGGCATCGACCTGGACGCGCTGCCGTTCGAGATCCCGACCGAACCGGCGGACTGGCCCGAGCACCGGGGCCCGGCCCGTGCCGGCGTCAACTCCTTCGGCTTCGGCGGCACCAACGCCCACGTCCTGCTGGAGGAACCGCCGCAGCCCGGGCCCGCCGCACCGGTGGCCGAGCCGGCCCGCACGGTGCTGCCGCTGAGCACCAAGGACACCGCCGGACTGCCCGAACTGGCCGCCGCCGTACGGCAGGAGATCGCCGGCGGGACGTCCCTGGCCGACCTCGGCCACACCCTGGCGCACCGCCGCCAGCACCTGCCCGAGCGGCTCGGAGTGGTCTACTCCACCCGGGAGGACCTGGACGAGGCGCTGGCCGCGTGCGAGCGCGGCGAGGAGCACCCGCGGGTGGTCCAGGGCCGTGCGCGGGAACGCCGGCAGCGCCGGCTGGCCTGGGTGTTCACCGGCATGGGCCCGCAGTGGTGGGGGATGGGCCGGGGGCTGTACGAGCACGAGCCGGTCTACCGGGAGGCCGTGCAGGCCGTCGACCGGGAGATCCGCGCGCAGGCCGGCTGGTCGCTGCTGACCGAGCTGGGCCGGGACGAGGCGGACTCCCGGATGGCCGAGACCTGGCTGGCCCAGCCTGCCAACTTCGCCGTGCAGGTCGGGCTTTCGGCGCTCTGGCGGAGCCACGGCCTGATCCCCGACGCGGTGGTCGGCCACAGCACCGGCGAGGTCGCAGCCTTCCACGAGGCCGGGGTGTACGACCTGGCCGACGCCGTGCGGGTGGTGCTCACCCGCAGCACGCTCCAGCAGCGCCTGGCCGGCACCGGCACCATGCTCGCGGTCGGCCTGCCGGAGGCCGAGGCCGAGCGCCGGATCCGCCCGTACCGCTCGCAGGTGTCGCTCGGCGCGGTCAACAGCCCCTCCGCGGTGACCCTGGCCGGGGACGCCGAGGCGCTGCGCGAGCTGGCCGAGGACCTGCGGCAACAGGGTGTCTTCGCCCGCCCGCTGGACGTCGAGGTCCCGTACCACAGCGTGCGGATGGACCCGATCCGGGACGAGCTGGTGGCCGGGCTCACCGCCATCAAGCCGCAGGAGACGCGGCTGCCGCTCTACCTGACCGGCCGCGAGGGGCTCGCCCGCGGGCCGGAGCTGGACGGCGAGTACTGGTGGCAGAACGTCCGCAACCCGGTGCGCTTCCGGGCCGCCGTCGAACGGATGGCCGAGGACGGGCACGGGCTGTTCCTGGAGCTCGGCCCGCACCCGGTGCTCGGCCACGCGATCCGCGAGTGCGCCGAGCAGGCGCACACCCTGCCGTCGATCCGCCGGCAGCAGGACGAGCCCGAGCGGTTCGCCCGAAGCCTCGCCGAACTGCACACCCTCGGCGTCGAGTTGAGCTGGGAAGCGCTGCACCCGGGCGGCCGCCCGGTGCCGCTGCCGGCCTACCCGTGGCGGCGGGACCGGTACTGGGTCGAGCCCGAGCCGGTCGAGCAGGTCCGGCTCGGCCGGCTCGACCACCCGCTGCTCGGCCGCCGCACCGCGAGTGCCCAGCCCGGCTGGACCAGCGCGCTCGACCCGGAGCGGCTGCCCTACCTGACCGACCACCGGATCGAGGGCCAGGTGGTCTTCCCGGCCGCCGGGTACCTGGAGATGGCCGCCCAGGCCGTCCGCGCCCTGACCGGCGGCACCGAGGTGACGCTGGCCGAGGTCGAGCTGAACCGGGCGCTGTTCCTCTCCGAGACCGAGCCCGTTCCCGTCCAGCTCGGCTACGCGCCGGAGGACGCCCGCTTCACCATCGCCTCGACCCCGGCCGGCGGCGAGCCGGGCGTGCACGCGAGCGGCCGGGTCCGCACCGGCCAGCGCCGCTCCTACGGGCCCGCACTGGACGCGGACGCACTCCGCGCCCGGGGGCGGCACCTCAACGGCCCGGACTGCTACCGGCAGCTGGCCGAGCGCGGCTACGACTACGGGCCCGCCTTCCAGGCCATCGCCGAGGTGTGGGTGGGGCCCGGTGAGGCACTGGCCCGGATCCGGCCGACCGGGCGGCTCGGCCCGGACGCGGCGAACCACCACCTGCACCCGGTGCTGCTGGACGGCTGCTTCCAGACCCTGCTCACCACCCGGCTGGACGCGCCGGAGGGCGGCAGCGTCCGGCTCCCCGTCTCGATCGAGGAGGTCCGGCTCGACGAGATCGGCGACCGCCCGCTGTGGGTGCACGCCACCGTCACCCGGGACAGCGGCGAGGAACTCGTCGGCGACCTCGCGCTCCACACCGAGGACGGAACCCCGGTCGGAAAGGTCACCGGCTTCCGGGTCACCGACGTCGCCCAGGCCCCGGGCTCCGTCGGACTGGCCACCATCGACGGCTGGCTCACCGAGGTCGCCTGGGTGCCCGCCCCCGAGCCGGCCGTCGACGAGGCCCCCGGCGACCTGCTGCTGTTCGCCGACCGGAACGGCCTCGCCGAGCGGCTGGCCGCACTGGCCGCCGGGCGCGGCGCCCGCTGCCACCTGGTCCGGCCCGGCACCGAGTACCGGCACGGCGAAGGACACTCGACCGTGCGGCCCGACTCCGCCGAGGACGTCCAGCGGCTGTTCGCCGACCTCGACCCAGGCTTCGGCACCGTCGTCCACCTCTGGAACCTCGACCAGCCCGCCCTGGCCGCCACCGCTGCCGACCTGCTCGGCCCGCTCGCGACCCTCGGCGCCTACTCCCTGATCACCCTCGCCCAGGCCCTGCCCGCCGCCCGCCCGGACGGCCGGCTGCACATCGTGACCCGGGGCGCCCAGGCCGCCGCCCCCGGCGACCGGGTCGAACCGCTCGGTGCCCCCGCCTGGGGTGTCGGCCGGGTGCTGTGGCAGCAGGAACTGGTCGCCCAGCGCGGCACCCTGGTCGACCTCGACCCGGCCGTCGACGTCGTCGGCCAGGCCGAGGCACTGCTCGCCGAACTCGCCGCCCCGGGCGAGCAGGAGATCGCCCTGCGGTCCGGCGGCCGGCTCACCAGCCGGCTGCGGCAGGCCGAGGGCCTCACCCGCCCGCTGCCCCCGGTCCTGCGCCCCGACGGCAGCTACCTGGTCACCGGGGCCTTCGGGGCCCTCGGCCGGCTGCTCTGCCGCACCCTCGTCCGGCGCGGCGCCCGGCGCCTGATCCTGGTCGGCCGCACCGTCCTGCCCGAGCGCTCCCAGTGGGCGCACACCGACCCGGACACCCCCGTCGGCGAGCGGATCGCCTTCCTGCGCGAACTCCAGGCGCTCGGCGCCGAACCGCTGCTCGCCCCGGTGGACGTCACCGACGAGACCGCCCTCACGGACTGGCTCGCCGACTACCGGCAGCGCCAGAGCCCGCCGATCCGGGGCGTGTTCCACCTCGCCGGGCAGGTCAAGGACACCCTGCTGGCCCAGATGGACCGCCCGGCCTTCGATGCCGGCTACGCCCCCAAGGTGACCGGCGGCCACCTGCTGCACCGGCTGCTGCGCGACGAACCGCTCGACCACTTCGTGCTGTTCGCCTCCGTCGCCTCGCTGCTCACCACCGCCGGGCAGACCAACTACGCGGCCGGCAACGCCTTCCTGGACGCCCTCGCCCACCACCGCCGGGCCGAGGGGCTGCCCGGGCTCAGTCTGGACTGGGGCCCCTGGGCCACCGGCATGATCGAGGAGCTGGGCCTGGTCGCCCACTACCGCGACGCCCGCGGCATGAGCTCGCTGCCGCCGGACGCCGGAACGGCGGTCCTGGAGCGCGTCCTCGGCCAGGACCGCGCCCAGCTGCTGGTCGCCACCGTGGTCGACTGGCCGACCTTCCTCTCCTGGTACCCGGCGCCGCCGCCACTGGTCGCCGACCTGGCGGCGAGCGCCGCCGAGCAGGCCCCGGCCGAGACCGGCGGCTTCCTGGACGCCTACCGCGCAGCCGACCCGCAGGCCCGCCGGGACCTGGCCACCGAGCGGTTCACCGCCGCCGCTGCGGCCGTGCTGCGGATCGGCGCCGAGCGGATCGACGCGGAGACCAGGCTCGGCGCGCACGGCCTGGACTCGCTGCTGGCGATGGAGCTGCGTGCCCGGGTGCACGGCGAACTGGGCGTCGCCCTGCCGGTGGTGGCCCTGCTCAGCAACGGCACCGTCGGTGACCTGGTCGACCTGCTCACCGAGGGCCTGGCCGAGCGGCTCGCCGCCGACGGCGGCCCGGCCGAGGCCGAGGTGGAGCTGTACACCGACGAGTCCCGCTTCCCGCTCACCCACAACCAGCAGGCGCTCTGGTTCCTGCGCCTGCTGCACCCGGACGGGTTCGCGTACAACATCGGCGGCGCCGTCGAGGTCCGCGCGGAGCTCGACCCGGAGCTGATGTTCGCGGCCTTCCGCCTCCTGATCGCCCGGCACCCCGAACTGCGCGCCAACTTCACCGCCGAGGACGGCCGCCCGGTCCAGCGCATCCGGGAGGAGGCCGAGGCCGACACCGGGCTGTTCGACGTCGAGGGCCGGCCCTGGGAGGAGATCCACGACCTGATCGTCCGCGAGTACCGGCGGCCGTACGACCTCGCCGGGGATCCGCTGGTACGGCTGCGGCTGTTCCGGCGCGGGCCGGACCGCTGGGTGCTGATGAAGGCCGTCCACCACATCGTCTCGGACGCGATCTCCACCTTCACCTTCATCGAGGAGCTGTTCGAGGTCTACGAGGCGCTGCGCCAGGGCCGTACCCCGGAACTGCCCCCGGTGCCCGCCCGCTACCTGGACTTCCTCAACCGCCAGAACCGCTTCCTGGCCGGGCCCGAGGCCCGGCGGATGCTCGACTACTGGCGCGGCCACCTGCCGGCCGAGGTGCCGGTGCTCTCACTGCCCACCGACAGGCCGCGCCCGGCCGTGCAGACCCACAACGGCGCCTCCGAGTTCTTCCGGCTGGACGCCGAACTCGCGGCCCGGGTCCACGAGTTGGCCCGTGCCAACGGGGCCACCCCGTTCATGGTGCTGCTCGGCGCCTACTACCTGCTGCTGAACCGCTGGTCCGGGCAGCCGGACATCGTGGTCGGCAGCCCGGTCACCGGCCGCACCCAGGAGGAGTTCGCCTCCGTCTACGGCTACTTCGTCAACCCGCTGCCGTTGCACGTGAGCCTGGCCGGGGAGCCGACCGTGGCCGAACTGCTGGCCCGGGTGCGGGAGAGCGTGCTCGGCGGCCTGGACAACCAGGAGTACCCCTTCCCGCTGCTGGTCGAGCAGCTGGGGCTCCAGCACGACCCGAGCCGCTCCGCGGTGTTCCAGGCGATGTTCATCCTGCTCACCCACAAGGTCGCCGTGGAGCGCTTCGGATACCGCCTGGAGTACATCGAACTCCCGGAGGAGGAAGGCCAGTTCGACCTCACGCTGTCTGCCTACGAGGACCGTGCGGACGGCTGCTTCCACTGCGTCTTCAAGTACAACTCCGACCTCTTCGAGCCCGCCACCGTCCAGCGGCTGGCCGCGCACTACCGCAACCTGCTGGACGCCATGACCCGCGCCGCCGAGGGCGAGCCGGTCGGGCGGCTGCGGATGCTGGGCGAGGCCGAGCGGCGGGAGATCCTCACCGGCTTCAGCGGCGCCGAGCGCCGGATCGAGCACGACACCCCGGTGCCGGAGCTGATCGCCAAGGCCGCCGCCGAGCGACCGGAGGCCGTCGCGGTGGTCGCGCCCGGCCGGGACGGCGTCCGCCGACTGACCTACGGAGAACTGGACCGGAAGGCGCAGCGCGCCGCCGGACGACTGCGTGAACTCGGCGTCGGCGAGGGTTCGGTGGTCGCGGTCTGCCTGGAGAAGTCACCCGAGCTGATCACCACGCTGCTGGCGATCTGGCGGGCCGGCGCCGCCTACCTGCCGCTCGACCCCGGGCACCCGGCCGACCGGCTCGCCCACCAGGTGGCGGACGCCGGAGCGGCGCTGGTGGTGGTCGACCAGCGGCGCCCGCTCGCGGCCGGACTGCCCGCCGCGCCGGTCACCCTGGAGGAGCTGGACCGGCCCGCCGGGGCCGCCGTGCCACTGCCGGCCGCCGACCCGGACCGGGCCGCCTACCTGATCCACACCTCGGGCTCCACCGGCCGCCCGAAGGGGGTCCGGGTCGACCACCGCAACCTTGCCGCCGTCACCGCCGGCTGGTGCGCCGAGTACCGGCTGGACACCGAGGTGCGGGTGCACCTCCAGATGGCCGGCACCGCCTTCGACGTCTTCTCCGGCGACCTCGCCCGGGCGCTCAGCACCGGAGGCACCCTCGTCCTGGTCGACCGAGAGCTGCTCTTCGACACCGCCCGGCTGTACCGGGTGATGCGCGAGGAGGCCGTGGACGGCGGCGAGTTCGTGCCCGCCGTGGCCCGCGCGCTGCTGGCCCACTGCGAGCGCGAGGGCCTCACGCTGGACTTCCTGCGGCTGCTGATCGTCGGCTCCGACTCCTGGAAGGCCGCCGAGCACCAGCGGGTGCGCGCCCTGTGCGGCCCGCGGACCCGGCTGGTCAACTCCTACGGGCTGACCGAGGCCAGCGTCGACAGCACCTACTACGAGGGCCCGACCGACCAGCTGGAACCCGGCCGGATGGTGCCGATCGGCCGGCCGTTCCCGAACAGCGCCGTGTACGTCCTCGACCCCTACGGCGAGCCCGTCCCGGTGGGCGTGCCCGGCGAGCTGTGGATCGGCGGCGCGGGCGTCGCGGCCGGCTACCCCAACGACCCGGAGCAGACCGCCCGGCGCTTCGTCACCCTGGAGCTCGACGGAACGCCCGTGCGGCTCTACCGCACCGGCGACCTCGGTCACTGGGACACCGCCGGCACCGTGCACCTGCTCGGCCGGATCGACAACCAGGTCAAGGTCCGCGGCCACCGGATCGAGCCGGGGGAGATCGAGGCCCACCTCACCGCCCGCCCGGAACTCGCCCAGGCCTGCGTCGCGGTCCGCCAGGACGCCCGGGGCGAGGCCGTCCTCGCCGCCTACGTGGTGCCCGCCGAGGGCACCGTGCTGGACCGCCGCGAACTGCGCCGCCACCTCGCCGAGCACCTGCCCACCGTGATGATCCCCTCCTACCTCGCCGAACTGCCCGCCCTGCCGCTCACCCCGAACGGCAAGGTGGACCTCGCCGCCCTGCCCGAGCCGAAGGCCGACACCGAAGGCGCCCAGCACGAACCACCCGTCACGCTCTACGAGACGAGGGTCGCCGAGCACTGGCGAAACCTGCTCGGCCTGGACGAAGTCGGCCTCCAGCACGACTTCTTCGAACTCGGCGGCAGCTCGATCCGGCTCATCGAGCTGATCCACCACCTCCAGAGCGAGTTCAACATCAGCATCCCGGTCGGCCTGCTGTTCAAGGTCACCACCCTGCACGGCATGGCCCGTACCGTCGAGCAGATCATCACCGGTGAGGTGGCCGGCGGCGAGGCCTACCTCTGGTTCAACGCCGAGGCGCCCGAGGACCGTACGGTCTTCTGCTTCCCGCCGGCCGGCGGCCACGGGCTGGTCTACCGGCAGCTCGCCGCGCACCTGCCGGAGCACCGGATCGCCTCCTTCAACTACCTGACCGGCGAAGACAAGACCGTCCGCTACGCGGACCTGGTCGAGGAACTGCACGCCGCCGGGCCGTACGTCCTGCTCGGCTACTCGCTCGGCGGCAACCTCGCCTTCGAGGTGGCCAAGGAGCTGGAACGGCGCGGGCGCACGGTCGGCTCGGTGCTGCTGGTGGACGCCTACCGGGTCACCGATGCCTTCGACCTCGGCGAGGAGCACCTGGCCGTCTTCGAACGCGAACTCCACGAGCACCTGCACCGCCACACGGGCTCTCGGATCGTCGCCCAGCGGACCATCGAACAGGCCCGGGACTACCTGGAGTTCAGCAGCCGGACGCCCAACAGCGGCACGTTGAAGGCCCAGGTGGACGTGGTCTGCGAGCGCGACCGGCTCTCCGTGCACGTGGGCGGAGAGCCGGGCTCCTGGCACGGCTCCTCCACCACGGGCACCGCGGTGTACGTCGGGCACGGCGCCCACGCCGAGATGCTCGACGGGGACTTCGCCGCCCGCAACGCCGAACTGGCGGGCGCCATCCTGGCCGGAGGCGCCGCCGATGGCCGCGGCTGACCGCGGGCCGGACTGGTCCACGAGGGAGCGGGCCCCCGGCGGCCCGCCCCGGGTCATCGTGATCGGCGCGGGCCTGGCCGGGCTCGCCACCGGCTGCTACGCGCAGATGAGCGGCCTGGAGACCCGGATCTTCGAGAAGCACGTGCTGCCCGGCGGCTGCTGCACCGCGTGGTCCCGGCACGGCTACCTGTTCGACTACTGCATCGACTGGCTGATCGGCACCGCCGAGGGCACCGGAGCGCACCAGGTCTGGAGCGAGCTCGGCGCGCTGGACGGCAAGTCGGTGACCCGCTTCGACACCTTCAACCGGGTGGTCGACGAGCACGGCCGGGCCGTCACCTTCTTCGGCGACCCGGACCGTCTGGAGGCCCACCTGCTGGCCCTCGCACCCGGCGATGCCAAGCCGATCCGGGACTTCTGCCGGGACCTGCGCCGCTTCGCCGCGATCGAACTTCCCTGGGACCTCACCCCGCCGCCGCTGCGCACCACGGCGGAACGGCTGCGCACCCTGCGCACCGTCCTGCCCGCGTTCCGGCTGTTCTGGCGCACCGCGACCACCCCGATGAGCGGCTTCGCCGAGCGCTTCCAGGACCCGCTGCTGCGGCGGGCCTTCCCCAACATGTTCCTCCAGGAGCCCGCGGGCTTCCCCCTGCTGCCGTACCTGTACACCCTGGCGGCCGCGCACAACGGCAACGCGGGCTTCCCGCAGGGCGGTTCGCTCGGGCTGGCCCGCTCGGTGGAGGAGCGCTACACCTCGCTCGGCGGGGTGATCGGCTACCGCTGCCGGGTGGAGCGCATCCTGGTCGAGGACGGGCGCGCGGTCGGGGTGGAACTCCGGGACGGATCACGGCACTTCGCCGACCACGTGGTGGCCGCCTGCGACGGCCCGACGGTGCTCGACCGGCTCCTGGAGGGCCGCTACTCCAGCCCCGCCACCGAGCGCCTGTACGGCGAACTCCTCGACAAGCCGGGCAACCTGTACCCGGCCGTGGTCTCCGCCTTCGTCGGCATCGACGGCCCGCTGCCCGAGGGCGAGCCGCACAGCACCACCTACCTGCTGTCGCCCGAGGACGGCGAGCGGCTGCCCGGCTCGCTCCAGCGCAGCCTGGTGGTACAGCTGCGCTCGTCCTACGCGGACGGGTTCGCGCCGCCGGGCAAGTCGGTGCTGCACTGCACCTACTTCAGCGACTACCGCTCCTGGAAGGACCTGCGGACCGGTGACCGCCGGGCCTACCGGGCGCGCAAGCAGGAAGTCGCCGCGTTCGTCCGGGAGTTCCTGGAACGGACCTACCCCGGCCTCGGCCGGCGGATCGAACTCGTGGACGTGGCCTCGCCGGTGACCACCGAGCGGTTCACCGGCAACACCTACGGCAGCATCCTCGCCTGGCAGGCCTTCTCCGAGGCCGAGGACGCCGCCAACCGGCTGGTCAACCGGGACCGGATGCGGCTGCCCGGGCTGAGCGGCTTCTCCATGGCGGGGCAGTGGACCGCGCTCGGCGGGCTGATCCGGGCCGCCACCAGCGGACGGTTCGCCGCGCAGTACCTCTGCCGGGAGCTCGGCCGGCCGTTCCGGGCCTGGCCCAGCGACAACCGGGAACCCTGGCACGCGGGCAAGTGGGGCCGCCTGCCGCAACTCGACCGGGCCACCGTCGGACTGCCGGAAGTGGGAGTGGCGGAGTGAGCGGGACGACCACCAGCAGCAGGCAGAGCATGGTCATCATCGGCGGAGGGCTCGGCGGCCTGTCCACCGGCTGCTTCGCCCGGATGAACGGCTACCGCACCCGGATCCTGGAGATGCACGAGATTCCAGGCGGCTGCTGCACCGGTTGGGACCGGGGCGAGTTCACCTTCGACTGCTGCATCAGCTGGCTGCTGGGCAGCGGGCCGGGCAACGAGATGCACCAGATCTGGCTCGAACTCGGTGCGCTGCAGGGCAAGCGGATGCGCAACTTCGACGTCTTCAACGTGGTGCGCACCCGGGACGGCCGGGCGGTGTACTTCTACTCCGACCCGGACCGGCTGGAGGCCCACCTGCTGGAGCTCGCCCCGGAGGACGCCCGGCAGATCCGGCAGTTCTGCGGCGGGCTGCGCAAGTTCCGCCTGGCACTGGCCCGTTACCCCTTCCTCAAGCCGGTCGGGCTGATGGGCGGGTGGGAGCGGATGCGGATGCTCGCCTCCTTCCTGCCGTACTTCAACGTGATCCGCCGCTCGATCACGGTGCTGATGAGCGACTACTCGGCGCGGTTCAGGAGCCCGCTGCTGCGCGAGGCGTTCAACTTCGTCCTGTACGAGAAACACCCCAACTTCCCGGTGCTGCCGACGTACTTCCAGCTCGCCTCGCACGCCGGACAGTCGGCCGGGGTGCCGGAGGGCGGCTCGCTGGGGCTGGCCCACTCGATCGAGCAGCGCTACCTGCGGCTGGGCGGCGAGATCACGTACAACACCAAGGTGACCGAGATCCTGGTCGAGAACGACCGGGCGGTGGGGGTGCGGCTGAGCGACGGCCAGGAGGTGCGGGCCGACATCGTGGTGGCCGCCTGCGACGGCCGGACCACCATGATGGACCTGCTCAAGGGCCGCTACCTGAGCGACACCTACCGCCGGCTGTACACCCAGACCATCACCGAGCCGGGCATGGTGTTCCCCGGCTACGTGACCGTCTTCCTCGGCCTGCGCCGGCCCTTCCCGGCCGGTGATCCGTGCACCACCTACCTGCTGGAGGACGAGGTCGCCGAGCGGCTCACCGGCATCCGGCACCCGAGCATCAACGTCCAGTTCCGCAGCCGCCACTACCCGGAGCTGTCGCCCGCCGACACCACCGTGGTGTACGCCAGCTACTTCTGCGACATCGAGCCCTGGCGGGAGCTGAGCACCGGGCCGGAGCAGGAACCCCGGGTGCGGCGCGGCGAGGAACTGCACACCCTGCCGGTCGGCCGGGGGCGGGAGTACCAGCGGGCGAAGCGCCGGGTGCGCGACACCATCGTCGAGTTCCTGGACGGCCACCACCCTGGGCTCAGGGCGGCGGTGGCCGTCAAGGACGTCTCCACTCCGCTCACCCAGGTCCGCTACACCGGCAACTACGACGGCACGGTGCTGGGCTGGCAGCCCTTCGTGGAGAGCGGCGAGACCCTGGAGGAGGAGATCAAGCGCAACGGCCCGGGGCTGCCCGGCCTGGCGAACTTCTACCTCTCCGGGGTCTGGGCGACCACCGGCGGGCTGATCAGGGCGGCGGCGGCCGGCCGACACGTCGTCCAGTTCATCTGCCGGGACGACGGCAAGCCCTTCACTGCCGAGGTGGACGACAGCGCGCCGCTGCCCACCCTGCTCATCGAACCGGTCGGCCCCGCCGGCCGGCAGTTTGGAGTCACCTCGTGAGGATCGAGAAGTGGGTCGTCCAGGAGCACGCGGACGGCGTGCCGGACGTGGAACGGATGTACCGGAAGGTCGTGGAGGAGCTGGACGTCCGGCTCGCCGCGGACGAGATGCTGCTGCGCACCCGGTACGTCTCGGTCGACCCGTACCTCCAGGGCATCGCACTGGACACCCCGATCGGCGACCACATGGGCGCGGACGCGATCATGGAGGTGATGGAGGCCGGGCCGGACGCGCGCTTCGCGGTCGGTGACCTGGTGCAGGGCTTCGCCGGCTGGCGCAGCCACCTGGTGAGCAACGGTGCGCCCAGGCTCTGGCAGACCGGGACCTTCCCGATGGTCTTCCCGGCCTTCCGCCGGCTGGACCCCGCCGACCACGACGAGGCCCTGCCGCTCTCCACCGCTCTCGGCATCCTGGGCGGGCCCGGGATGACGGCCTGGGGGACGGTCGAGAAGTTCCTGGACGTCCGCCCCGGCTCGACGGTGCTGGTCAGCGGAGCCTCCGGGGCTGTCGGCTCGCTGGTGGGGCAGCTGGCCAAGCACCGGGGCGCACGGGTGATCGGCACCACGGCGGCGCCGGAGAAGGCGGCGTGGCTGTGGGAGCTGGGCTTCGACGGGGTGCTGCTGTACCGCGACGGCGACGCGCCGGAGCGGTTGGAGAAGGAGCTGGCCGAGCTGGCGCCGGAGGGCATCGACCGCTACTTCGACAGCCTCGGCGGGGTGCTGACCGACGTGGTCTTCGGCATGCTCGCGGTGGAGAGCCGGGTGGCCGTCTGCTGGCAGTGGGCGAGCCAGGTCGGCGGGGACTGGGTGGGGCCGCGGCTGCTGCCCTTGATCATGTTCCCGCGCACCACGATCCGCGGCATCTTCTCGCTGGAGTGGTTCACCGAGGAGAACTGGGCCGCGCTGCGGCGGGACGTCGGGGCCCTGGTCCGCGGCGGGGAGCTGACGTACCGGCAGACCGTGCACCAGGGGTTCGACAGCATCCCGGCGGCCTACCGCGGCCTCTACCTGGACCGTGCGGCCAGCCGGGGGAAGGTGCTGGTCGAGCTCTGAGCCGGGGCGGGGCCCCTCGGCGGGTTCGTCGAGGGGCCCCGGCGTGCGGTCAGTTCAGGGTGAACCAGGTGCTCCGGGACTTCTTCCACTCCGGGTGGGTGAGGTCCTTGGCGGCGGTGGCGTCGCCGTAGAGGTCGGCGGAACCGTCGTCGGTGATCAGCTGGGCGCGGGCGCCGGGGGTGTCCAGGTCCGGGACGTCCGGGACGGCCTCCCAGGCGCCGTAGTCGCTGGTCGGCAGGTCGAGCAGCTTGGTCGGCCGGGAGCCGGGCTGCCCGTTCCAGCGGTAGAGCGCGTACGGGGCGGAGTTGTCCTCGGCGGCCCAGGAGCCGGCGACGATCAGGTACTGGCCGAGGTCGTTGCGGCGGATGTCGCGGACGGACAGCCCGCCGAGGTCCAGCTCGATCGCGTCGCCGAAGGTCGCGTGCGTCGCCGAACCGTTGAGCAGCGACGGGAAGTTGGTGACCGGGACGAGCAGCGCCCGGCCGCCGGTGACGGCCGGGGTGAGCGGCGCGCGGAAGCCGATGTAGGCGGTGCTGGTGCTGCCGGGGGCGAACTCCAGGCCCTCGACGTTGAACCCGTCGATCTGCTTGGGCGCCTGTCCGTCGGCGGCGCCGGCGGCGAAGCCGTAGCGCTTGCCGTGGGCGTCGTCCCAAGCGATCAGGTCGTCGCGCAGGCCGTGGTACGAGCCGGCCAGGGACAGCTGGGTGTCGGCGCCGGATCCGGTGACGGTGGTGGCGAAGACGGTGTGCCGGTCGGTCTTGACCACACCGTCCTTGTTGTTGCCGAGCGAGCCGGTCCAGTAGATGGTGTTGCCGACCCGGGTGGCGCCCTCGATGTCGATCTCCTTGGAGATGCCGAGGGCCGAGCTGAAGTCCCAGGTACGGATCGGCGCACCGGAGTTGTTGCGGTCGTACAGGCGCAGGGTGTTGGACTCGTCGTCGCCGACCACGATGTAGCCGCCGCCCGCGTCCACGGCGGCCGAGGCGTCGCTGGAGCCGGTCAGGTAACGGCTGGTGGCGGAGGACTGGACGGCGGGGGAGGCGGCGTAGTGCAGGGTGCGGGTGGCGCTCTTGCCGCCCAGGCCGGTGACCTTGATGGTGAGGTCGGCGTAGCCGACGCCCTGGGCGGCGACCGCCAGGGTGCGGGTGCCGCCGGTGCCGCTCACCGTGACGTCGCCGGTGCGGGCCACGGCGCTGCGGGTGGTGGCGGAGGCGGCGACGGTCAGTGCCGAGGCCGAGGCACCGGACTGGGCGACCGTCACGGTCACGGTCGGGTCGCCGGTGGCGCCGACCGCGCCGGACAGGTACCCGGCCGAGAAGGCGATCGTCGGGGTGCCGTACGTGACCGCGCCGGCCGGAAGCGCGGGCAGGGCGAGCACGGGCACCGCCGCAACGGCGACGGCGAGCGGCAGCAGGCGGCGGAGGGAACGCGACACAGTGGCTACCCTTCGGCAGGCGGGGGATTCGACGGAGGGTGCAAGCCTGCTGGCGCTCGGCGAACACCGACCCTACGGCGACCCTACGACCGTGGACGGGTGGGCGAACAGCAGGCCTTGCAGCGGGGGGTGAGGCTCAGTCGGTGATGCCGGCCGCCCGCAGGCGGCGGGCGACCGCGTCCCAGTCGGGGGCGACCGGCTCGGTCCGACGGGTGCCGACGCCCTTGTCCTTGAAACCGCTGGAGGTCGACACGCAGACCACCGGCCCCTCGGAGAGGTCCGGTTCGCCGAGGCTGCGCAGCCCGGCCAGACCGGCCGCCGAGGACAGCTCCGTCCAGAGCCCGGCCCGGGCCAGCTCCCTCTGGGCGTCCGCGAGTTGACCGTCGTCCAGGGTCAGCGCCCGGCCGCCGCTCTCGCGGACCGCGAGCACGCCGCGGTAGCCGCTGACCGGGGAGGTGATCGAGTACGCGTCGCTCGGGCCGACCGTCACGTGGGTGGCCGGCAGGCCCTCCGCGATGGCCCGGGCGAGCGGCCCGGAGGCGGCCGTCTCACAGGAGTGGATGCGCGGCACCCGGTCGGTGAGGCCCAGCCGCCGCAGCTCGGCGAAGCCCTTCCAGACGCCGAACAGGAGCTCGCCGTAGCCGGTCGGGACGAACACCGCGCTCGGCAGGCCGACGTCCTGGAAGATCTCGTACGCGACGGTCTTGTAGCCCTCGGGGCCGTACGCGTGCCCGGTGTGGGTGGTGGTCAGGTTGCTGACCGGGTGCAGGCCCAGCCGGTCGACCACCTGGCGCAGCAGCGGCCAGCGGGCCTCCCACGGCACCGGGAGCACCACCGCGCCGTAGGCGTCGAGGAAGGCGTCGACGTTCGGCGGCAGGTCCGGGCCGGTGAACACCACGCAGCGCAGTCCGGCGCGGGCGGCGTAGGCGGCGGCCGAGGCGCCGTGGTTGCCGGAGGAGGCGACCGCGAGGCCCGGCGCGCCGACGCCCACGGCGGCACTGGTGGTGCAGCGGTTCAGCCGGTCCTTGTGGCTCCAGGTGGGGTTGCGCGACTCGTCCTTGACGTACACCCCGGGCTCGATCTCCACCAGCGCAGTGGCGCCCTCGCCCAGGCCCGGTGCGAGCAGCGGCGGCAGCAGCGGGGCCCAGCGCTCCAGGCCGCCGCGCACCGGGGAGGGGGCGAACAGGCCTGCCGGGTCGGCCTTGCCGTAGGCGTAGTCGACCTCGACGGGGTAGGAGACGTCGTCGGTGCCGGTGCGCGGGCAGCCGGCGGTGAGCGGGGGCCAGAGCGGGAAGTCGAGGGAAGGGTCACCGAGGGAGCGTTGGCCGGTCGCGAGGGAGTCTTCTGTCGGCATGCCAGGAGACTAGCCGGGCGGCCGACCTGCGGTCCGGCGGTCGACGGGGCTCGGCGTGAACCGGTTCGTGGGGGTACCGGTACCGGCCGTTTCGGGTGGTCGTGCTGCGCCGGCTGGCCTAGTTGGCCTGGCGGATCGCCGAGATGTCGAACTCCAGGACGACCTTGTCGCCGACCAGGACGCCGCCGCCCTCCAGGGCCGCGTTCCAGGAGACGCCGTACTCCTTGCGGCTGATGGTCACCGAGCCCTCCAGCCCCACCCGCAGGTTGCCGTACGGGTCGACGGCGTTGCCGGTGTACTCGAAGTCGATGGTGACCGGGCGGGTGGTGTCCTTGATGGTGAGGTCGCCGGTGACCCGGTACTCGCCGGCGGAGCGCACCTCGACCGCGGTGGAGCGGAAGGCGATGTCGGGGAAGTTCGGAGCGTCCAGGAAGTCGTTGGTGCGCAGGTGGTGGTCACGCTGCGCCACGCCGGTGTCGATGCTCTCTGCCTTGATCACCACCTGACCGGAGGAGCGGGACGGGTCGCCGCCGTCCAGGTGGGCGGTGCCCTCGAACTTGTGGAAGGCGCCGCGGACCTTGGTCACCATGGCGTGGCGGGCGACGAAGCCGATCCGGGTGTGGGTGGGATCGAGGATGTAGTCGCCGGTGAGCTCGGAGAGGTTGGCGGTCATGGTCGGCGTGCCTCCTGAGGCGGGTCCCGGGCCTCGGCCCGGGGTGGTCGGGCGGTCCCCGGACCACGCTAGGGGCAGTTCCCGCAGGCCGCGCGTCGGGCTGGGCCCGAGCGGGGCGCGGGGCGGGAAGACCCGCGGGGGACTCAGGGGGTGAACGGACCAGGGGGCCGAGATGGACGGTGGAGTGCGGGCGAGGCGGCGGTCGCGAAGCGGGTCGGCGGACCGGGACCGGTGTGCCGAGGCCGCCGGGCCCCCGGCCGTGGGGAGCCCGGCGGCGTCGCTCAGCGGTGGCTCGGGAACTGCACCACCTGCTGGTAGGTCGGACGGTTCTGCCAGGTGCTCTTGGCGTCCGTCACGCCGCCCAGCGGGCGCTGGACGATCGTGTCGGCGCACCACTGGTCGCCGGCCGCGCAGTCCGCGTCGCCCGGGTAGACCTGGGCGGGCGTCTGGGCGGCGGCCTGCTTCAGGGTGGTCAGCAGGACGGTCCGGCAGGCCGCGAGGTCGCCCCCGCCGCAGAACGGCCGGGCCAGCGGGCCGGCCACCCGGTCGCCGAGGACGGCGCGCAGGTCCTTGTCCAGGTAGCTCCACCAGCCGTACTGGAAGGCCGAACCCTTGTGCGGGATGGCCTCGTTGGCGCTCACCGGGCCGGTGGCGGGGCCGGCCTGCCCGCCCGAGGGGGACTCGTTGATCTGGAGCGCGCCGGTCAGCGCGCCGAACAGCGGATCGCCGAGGCCCGGCCGCATGACGCCGTCGGCGACCAGCGGCCACCAGGCGTCCATCACCCGGATCGCGGTGGCGTCCGCGTAGCCGTGGCTGCCCGGCGAAGTCTCCTTCCGCAGGGCGCCGTCGGCGAGCCAGGCCTCCAGCTGCTGCAGGGCGGTGAGGGCGGCCTGGTCGGTGACGGGGGCACTGCGCAGCACGCGGACCAGGTCGGGCAGTACGTCCTCGGCCCGCAGGTCGGCCAGGGCGGCGCTCTCCATGGCCTGGGTGAGCGAGACCCGGCTCGCCTTGCCGCCGTTCCTGAGCAGGGACTTGACCCGGTCGTCCAGCAGGTTGCCGCGGTGCACCGAGCCGTTGCCGAAGCCGGCCGAGGTGTAGCCGTCCGCCTGCTTGTTGTTCCAGGAGACGTAGTAGTCCTGGTTGACGGACTGCGGGTGCTCGGCTGCCGGGGTGTACCGGGCGGTGTTGGCGGCGGGATCGAAGTCGGCCCACTCGTAGGCGGGTTGAGCCCGGACGGGCAGTCCGGGGTCCACGCCGGGGGCGCGGACCGGGTTGCTGCCGGAGTTGTAGTACGCGATGTCGCGCGAATCGGCGTAGAACCAGTTGAAGGTGTAGTTGATGTCCTGCGCGGCCCGCTGGAAGCCGGCCGCGTCGTGCACCGCGCCCGGGTCGTTCAACTCTTGGAAGCCGATGATGGAATCGGCCTCGTGCCGGTAGGTGGAGCGCAGCGAGGTGAAGGCGACGGGTGCGCCGCCGACCGTGCCGCGGGCGGTCACCAGGCCGTACCTGGAGCGGTACATCACCAGGGTGTAGGAGCCGGCCGGGGTGGAGTCGGCGGTGGTGGGGTTCCACGCGTTCTTGCGTTCCAGCCGCTCGAAGGGCAGGCACTGGCCGTGCCAGAGGTAGGAGCCGGCGGCGGTGGTGGCCGGGGAGCCGTCGGTGGTGCAGAGCGGGACGGCGTAGGTGTCGGTGATGTCCTGCCCGGCGGAGGTCGCGCTCCAGGCGTAGTCCTGGCCGCGGCCGAGCTGGACGTAGAAGCTCAGGCCGGCGAAGGCGGCGCCGCGTGCGCTGATCCCGGGGCCCTGGATCTCCTCCAGCATCAGCAGCTGCGGGGCGAAGTAGCCGGTCTGCGGGCCGAACACGGCCACCGGGTGGCCGTCGTCGGTGTGCGCGCCGGAGACCAGCAGGGCGTTGGACATGCCGTGCCGGGCGGTCAGCAGGTTTCCGGGCAGGACGCCGTTCGCCTTGGTGGCGGCGGAGTCGGCGGAGCCGGTGGCGTCGTAGACCACCCGCTCGGGCACCACCGAGCCGGGGTCGGGCAGCGCCTCGCCCTGCGGGTGATCGGGGACGGTCGCGTACGGGAAGCTCTGTCCGTCGTGCAGGGTCTGGACGGCCTCCGGGTCGTCCGCCTCGCGCAGGGACTTCCAGACCGCGTCCCCGGCGTCCTTGCCGTACCGGGCCTCGGCGGCCGACTTGACCTGGGCGGAGGCGAGTTCGTTGCCGCCGCCGGAGCCGAACAGCGCGCCGACCACGGAGGCGAGGGCGACCAGGTCGGTCAGCTTGAACGGTTCGATCGAGCCGGCGTTGGTGATCGGGTCGATGTGCCCGGTGAGGTCGTACTCCCCGGGGAAGGTGCGGGCGTTGTAGGACTCCTTGGCGTACTGGTTGATGCCGTCGAGGTAGGCGTTGGCGTCGGTGAGCGCCTGGGTGGCCCGGCCGCCGCGGGCGGCGATGGCGTCGATCTGCTGCTGCAGCTCCGCCTCGGTGTACGGCGCTGCCTGCCAGAAGGTCTGCTCCAGTTGGCGGTTGGCGGCGGCGCCGCCGGCGAAGCCGGACAGCTGGCCGCGGCCGACGTGCCGGAAGAGGTCCATGACCCAGAGCCGGTCCTGGGCGGCGGCGTAGCCGGCGCCGAACTCGGTGCCGTAGCGGGTGGTGCCGGTGATGTGGGGGACGCCGGTGGCCTTGTCGCGCACGATGGTGACGTCCGGGCGCGGGCTGGTGGTACTGGCCACCTGGTCGGTGGGGACGCCGAAGGAGGCGTCGTTGAAGAAGTCACGCAGCCTGGCCTCGGTCAGGCCGGGGTAGCCGGAGGCGAGGGCGGCGTACGGGCCGAGCTGGTCGTCGGTGTGCGCGGGGCGGGTGCCGAAGGCCCGGTTGAGCAGGATGTCGGCGAGGGTGGCGTTGCCGTTCTCGCCGGGCGGCAGGATGTCGGCGCAGTGGCCGCCGCAGTAGTCGTTGGCGGCGGCGGTCGCCGTTGCGGGGGCGGGCACGGCGGTGGCGGTGGGGGCGGTGGTCAGGGCTGCGGTGACGAGCAGGGCCGGGGCGAGGGCGGCGGCCGGGAGCCGGAGGGAGCGGGGGCGGGGGTGTTGGCGCAAGGCGGACTCCTCCGTCGAAGTCTCACGGAAGAGTCGACGGTAGGGGTGCTACTGGCCGGTTGGCTAGTGGCGTGCATGCCATTTCCCGTGCGGTGGACGGGAGTTGATGGCTCGGTGGTCCGCAGGCCGGTCGGTGCGACCCGGGTGTGGGCCGGGGCGGCGCCGGGCAGTAGCCTGGCCGTTTCGGTGACGTGGGAGGCGGGCGGGGCGTTGGTCGAGAGCGGGTCCGTGCGGGCGTCGGCGCGGGTGGTGTGGCGGCGGAAGGAGCTGGTGCTGCTGCCCGGGGTCGCGACGGTGGTGGTGGGCGGGCTGCTGTCGCTGCTGGTCTGGGCGGAGGTGTGGGCCGGGGGGAGCGTGGTGCTGGGGGTGGCGGGGGCGTTGGTGGTGGCCGTGGCCGCCACGTTCTCCAACGCCGTGACGCTCATCGCGGCCGATGACGCGCTGCGCGGGCGGCCGGTGGGGATCGGGTCCTGTTGGGTGCGGGCGGCGAGGCGGTTGCCGGTGATCGCGGGCTGGGCGCCGGTCGGAGCTCTGGGAGTCGTCGGGACGCTGCTGCTGGTGGGGATGGGGTGGTCGTCGGCGAACTATCTGGTGCTGCCGGCACTCGTGCTCGACGGGGTCGGGGTGCGGGAGGCGCGGCGGAGCGCGCGGGAGGCGTACCGGCGGGACCGTGGGCGGTTCATGCGGGGGTCGGCCTGGATGACGATGCCGGTTCAGGTGGCGCTGCTGCCGTGCCTGGTGGTGTTCGCCCTCGGGCTCACGGTGACCGACCGGGCACTCGGGGCGCAGATGGTGGCCGGGGCGGTGCTGTGCCTGGGGGTGGCCGTGGCGGTGACGGCGAGTCTGTACGGGGTGTTCCGGGTCACGCTGTACCGGGAGCCGGCCGGGGTGGCGACGGCGCCGGGCCCGGTGCTGCGGGTCTCGGAGGTGGAGTAGCCGGGCGACAGGGCGGCGCCGCACCTGCCTGGCTCAGTCCGGAGGTGCGGCGCCGGGTCGGTGGGGCCTCGGGTCAGGGCTTGAGCACCAGGCGGATCGGGTTGCCCTCCTTGCGCTCCAGCGCCTCGACCGCGCGGGCCGCCTCGGCCAGCGGGAAGGTCCCGCTCACCGAGCGGGAGAACTCGAGCCGGCCGCCGCGGACCAGGTTGACCAGGTCGACGACGTCCTGGCCCTCGGAGCCGTAGTGGCCGCGGATCTGCTGGCGCAGGTAGCTGACCAGGGTGCCGTTGGTGACGGTCAGCGGCTTGTCGGTGAGGCCGACCAGCACCAGGCGGCCGTGCTCGCCGAGGGTGGCCATGGCCTGCTCGCGCACCGGGGCGACCCCGGCGAAGTCGAAGGCGGCGGACAGCGGGCGACCGCCGGTGGCCTCGCGCAGCAGCTCGGCGAACCCGGGGTCGGCCGGGTCGAGGGCGGCGTCGGCACCGAAGGCCAGGGCGCGCTCGCGGGCGGCCGGCAGCGGGTCGACGGCGACGATCGGGAAGGCACCGATGGCCCGCAACAGCTGCACGCCGTGGGCGCCGAGGCCGCCGACGCCCCAGACGCCGACCGCCTCGGCCGGGCGCACGGCGCCGGTGGTGGTGATCGCGGCCCAGGGGGTGGAAACCGCGTCGGGGATGAAACAGGCCTGCTCGAAGGGGAGCTCGTCCGGGATCGGCACCAGGGTGGTGGCGGTGGCGAGTGTGCCGGGGCTTCCGGGGAGGCGCCGGCGCGCCGCACCCAGGCCGAACGGCGTGCCCGGGCCGAGTCCGCGCTGATCGCCGCCGCCGCCCGGCTGATCGCCGAGCACGGCAGCACCGGGGTCACGCTCGCCAGGGTGGGGGAGGAGGCGGGCTTCAGCCGGGGCCTGGCCACCCACTACTTCGGCTCGAAGGCCGCGCTGCTGGCCCGGCTCCAGGAGGCGGCGCTGGCCGAGGCGATGGCGGCGGCCGCGCCGGAGCGCAGTGGGGCGGGGGCGGTGGACGAGCTGTGCGGGTTCGCGCGAGGCTGTCTGGAGGGCGTGCGCAACCCGACCGACCTGGGCCGGGCCTTCGTGGTGCTGGGAGCCGAGGCGCTCGCCGGGGCCTCGGAACTGACTGTCGCGGTGGCGGAGTTGGACACCCGGACCCGGGAGTGGGCGGCCGAGGTGGTCGGGCAGGGGCAGCGGGACGGCGAGCTGCGCCCCGGCGTGGACCCGGGAGCCTTCGCGCTGGCCTTCGTCGGGCTGCTCAAGGGGTTGGTGGTGCAGGCCGCGGCCGGTCCGAAGGCCTTCGACGTGGGGGTGGCGGTCGCGGAGTCCGAACGGTGGATCCGGCTCGCGCTGACGGCGGGCTGAGGGTGCGTCCCGGGGCGTGCGGCCGGGAGTCGGGCGGGGGAGGAAGCGACGCCGCCGCCGCCGCACGGGGCCGCACGGGGCCGTGCGGCGGCGGGCGAAGGGTGGCGGCCGGCCGCCCGGGGCGGGGTCAGGCCCGCCGGGTGGGCGAACTCCGGCGCGCCGGCGGCGTGATGCGCACCCGCTGGGTGGCGGGCGCCTTTTCGAGGTCGTCCAGCTGGGCGAGGACGGTGGCGCGCAGGTCGTCGTCGTCCTCGAAGTGGTGGTCGTTGAAGAGGGTGTAGCCGGACCACATCAGGTTGGCGCAGACCCGGGGCGGGACCTTGCCCGTGGCGGCGCCCATGCCGACCAGGGCGACGGACCGGATGGAGCCCGGTGCCAGGTGGTTCTGGCGGTGGACGGCCTGGAAGGCGGCGGCGCAGGCCAGGGCCACGTTCAAGGTCTCGCTGACGTTCTGCGAGGAGGTCTGCATGGTCGGGGCCGATATCAGGAACGCGGGGTTGACGGCGCCGGAGGGCACGCAGACCGCGCTGCCGACCGGGAGGCTGCCGGCGTGCCGCTCGCGGATCGCCTTCTGGACCCGCAGCTGGATGCCCGCACCCAGGTGGCGCTTGATCGCCGCGTCCGTCCCGCCGTCCATCCGGCCGCGGGAGTTGGTGGGGCTGACCCAGGCGTCGGCCTTCGCGGTGAGGAGGGAGGCGTGCCGGATCTCGATCCCGGGGACGTCGGCGAAGGCCGCCCGCCAGGACTCCACGACCGCCGCGTTGAGGTCGGTCAGCACCACCTTGAGCGGCGACGGGGTGCGGTCCGTGGTCATGCTGGGCTCCTGTCGGTCGGGTGTGCGGCCGGGCGGTGGCCAGGCCCGTCGGCCGGGTCGGTCGATCCGGTTCCTTGGTGACACCGACGAAGCTAGCGCCCGGCTCTGACAATCCGTCCACCCCCGGTCGGCGGCCGGTCGGGGCGGGCCGGACTGTCGGACCCCGCTGATAGGACTGTGGTGTCCGCCAGGGAAGCTGACGGGCCATCACCTGCCGTTCGTCTGTCATTCGTACGGTCCCGACCAGCCGGAGTCGCACCACCATGAGCGCTGTCGACACCCCCGCCACCCAGCCCGACCCGAACGACCCGCTCGCCCTCGCGGAGCTCTTCACGGGCGGCGGCGAGCCGTGGCTGCCGCTGCTGAAGCCGGTCATCGAGGCGCAGCCCGGTGCGGCCTCGTTCATCGGCCCCGGCCGCAGTCCGGAGGTCGTCCCGGTCCGCGAGCTGACCTTCCAGGCGCTCAAGCCGCACGCGCCGCACAAGTGGAAGGTCGTCGTCTTCGGCCAGAACCCGTACCCGAGGCCGGAGAGCGCCACCGGCATCGCGATGTTCGACAACACCTTCCACGACTGGAAGGACAGCCAGTTCGGCCGGGTGATCAGCATCCGCTGCCTGATCAAGGCCGCGGCGATGTGGAAGTACGGCATCCCCAAGAAGACGCCGATCGCGGACATACGGGCGCTGCTGAAGAAGCAGGAGACGGTCCAGCCGCCGGAGTGGTTCCAGGCGATGCTCACCCAGGGCGTGCTGCTGCTGAACGCGGCGCTCACCGCGAGCGGCGACGGGGCGATGGGGCCGGACCAGCACACCGGGTTCTGGCGGCCGGTCGCCGAGCGGATCGTCGAGGAGATCCTCCGCGCCAAGCAGCAGTCCGCCGAGGAGGACCGCTACGTCGTCTTCGCCTGGTGGGGTGCGCACGCGCGCAGCCTGAAGAACGTCGTGCTGCGGCTGCAGGAGAAGTACCCCGAGGTCGAGGTCCGCCACATCGACCACGCCAACCCGGCGGCCCAGGGCGACATCTTCTGCGACGGCGAGCACTTCGCCACGGTGAACGCCGCCCTCGCCTCGCTCGGCGCCGACGAGGTCGACTGGCTGCCCAGCACCGGGTGGAACGCGCCGTCGGCGCAGGGCGGCGGGGCGCAGGACGGGACGGCCGAGCGGATGGGCGCCTTCATCGCCTCCACCATGGAGCTGCACCAGCTCTACCTGGACCGACTCGCCGGGGTGAAGGACGAGGGCCTCGTCCTGCCCGCCGTCACCGGTGTGTTCGACACCCCGCTGCTGGGCTTCCGGGAGGCGGTGTCGCCGGTCGCCGAGCTGCTGCGCGGCCTGGACCGGCACGTGTCGCTGTCGCACGACTTCGGCAAGCGGCGGGCGGACGAGGCGGCCACCGGCCTGTCCGCCGACGAGATCGCCGCGCTCTACCTGTACACCTGCGAGTCCGCGTTCTACCGGGAGATCAACGCGGTGCTGCGCTCGCCGGACCGCAGCCGGCTGGTGCCGTACCTGCCGTACCTGCGGCTGCTGTTCGCGGCGGTGTCGCGGCTGCCCGCCCGTACCGCGCCGCTGTGGCGCGGGGTGTCGCTGGACCTGCGGCGCCAGTACCCGCTCGGGAAGACGGTCACGTGGTGGGGCGTGTCCTCCTGCACCTCCGAGCTCGGGGTGGCGCGCTCCTTCCTCGGCAGCCGGGGCAAGCGGACGCTCTTCGAGGTGCGTCCGGTGCGGGCCGCCGGCATCAGGAACTTCTCGGCGTTCACCGGCGAGGAGGAGTTCATCCTGCTGCCCGGCACGCAGTTGGAGGTCACGGAGGTGCGGGCCGAGCGCGGCGGCCTGTGCACCGTGACGCTGACCGAGCTGGAGGAGGCGCCCCTGGTGTCCTGAGGTGCCTGGGGCCGAACCCGCCGGATTGGCAACTAAGTCAGTAATTTTACTGAGTTAAGTTATGCTGGAATCCGAGCAGCAGGTGAGCCCGCGGTGCAGGAAGGGACGCGAACGATGACCTCGGAAGCCCGGAACCTCGACGGCGAACTGGAGCGGGAGAGGGCCTACGTCGAGGTCTGCCGGGCGGCGACGGCCCGGCAGGTCGAGGACGCGAGCCACCAGGTCGTCGCCGGGGAGGACGTCTCCGGCGACGGCGCCAGTGCGGAGGCGCTCGGCCGGTACCTGCGCACCCGCGCCAAGCGGATGAGGGAGCTGCCGCAGAGCCCGTCGTTCTTCGGCCGCCTGGACTTCGCCGACACCGCGGAGGCCGGCGACCACCGGCGGCAGCGCTACTACGTGGGCCGACGGCGGATCTCCGAGGACCCGACGGTGCCGCCGCTGGTGGTCGACTGGCGGGCCCCGGTCTCCCGGGCGTTCTACCAGGCGAGCGCCCACGCCCCGCTCGGGCTCGCGCGGCGCCGCCGGTTCGGCTGGGCGCCGTGGAGCCTGGGCGCGCCGGAGGAGCTGACCGGGCTGGAGGACGAGCCCCTCGGCGGGGCCGGCGGGTTCGCGGGGTCCGGCGGGCGCGGCCCGGCGGGCGGCGAGGGCAGTGGGGAGGGCGGCGCGGGCGGCATCCTGGCCGCCGAGATCGAGCGGCCCCGCACCGGCCCGATGCGGGACATCGTCGCCACCATCCAGCCCGAACAGGACGCGCTGGTGCGGGGCGAACTGAGCGAGTCGGTGTGCGTGCAAGGCGCGCCCGGCAGCGGCAAGACCGCCGTCGGGCTGCACCGCGCCGCGTACCTGCTCTACAGCTTCCCGCAGCGGATCCGGCGCAGCGGCCTGCTGGTCATCGGCCCCAACCGGACCTTCCTGCGCTACATCGCCGAGGTGCTCCCCGCGCTCGGCGAGATCGACGTCGCCCAGAGCACCGTCGAGGACCTGGTCGCCACCCGGCCGGTCACCTCGGTGGACGACGAACGGGCCGCCGCCGTCAAGCAGGACGCGCGGATGGCGACGGTGCTGCGCCGGGCACTGTACGGCCGCATCCGGGCGACGGGCTCGGAGCCACTGGTCGTCCCGGACGGCTCCTACCGGTGGCGGGTGTCGCCGGAGCGGCTCGACCGGACGGTCGCCGAACTGCGCGGGCAGGCGCCGCCGTACGCGATCGGCCGGGAGAGCCTCCGTACCCGGGTGGTGGCGATGGTCCAGGACCAGGCCGAGCGCCGGTCCGGCGTCAGGTCCGGTGCCTGGTCGCGGAAGATCGGCCGTTGCAGGCCGGTCGCGGCCTTCCTGGAGGCCGCCTGGCCCGATCTGCGCCCGGAGGCCGTGGTCGCCGCCCTGCTGAGCGACCCCGCCGTGCTGGCCGAGGCCGCCGACGGCGTGCTCGGCCCCGAGGAGCAGGCGGCGATCCTGTGGCGCCGGCCGCCGCGGTCGGAGCGCAGCGCCCCGTGGTCCGAGCACGACCTGATGCTCCTGGACGAGGTGGCCGGCCTGGTCGAGCGCCCGGCCGGCTTCGGCCACGTCGTGGTGGACGAGGCCCAGGACCTCTCCCCGATGCAGTGCCGGGCGATCGCCCGCCGCAGCGCCTTCGGTTCCCTCACCGTCCTCGGTGACCTCGCCCAGGCGACCGCCCCGTGGGCCGCCCGGAGCTGGTCCGAGCAGCTCGCCCACCTGGGCAAGCCGCAGGCCGCGGTGGTGTCGCTGACCACCGGCTTCCGCGTCCCGGCCGCCGTGACGGCGCTCGCCAACACCCTGCTGGGCGCGCTGGACGTGGACGTGCCGCCGGCCGTGTCGCTGCGGCAGGACGGTGAGCTGACGGTGCGACAGGTGGCCGGCGGCAGCCTGGGCGGAGCGGCGGTGGCGGCGGTGCGGGCCGCGCTGGAGCGCGAGGGCTCGATCGCGGTGATCGCGGCGGACGGCGCGGTGGCGGAGGCCGCCGAGGCCCTGCGCGCGGCGGGAATCCCGACCGGGGAGGCGGAACAGGTCGGCACCACGGCGCGGGTGACGGTGCTGCCGGCCTCGCTGGTGAAGGGGCTGGAGTACGACCACGTGGTGGTGCTGGAGCCGGCCGCCATCGTGGAGGCCGAGGCTCGCGGCCTGCACCGGCTGTACGTGGTGGTGACCAGGGCGGTCTCCCGGCTGGACGTCCTGCACTCCCGCCCGCTGCCCGCGCCGCTGGCCGGGTGACGGCGCGGCAGGGGAGGGGAGGCGGGGAGGGCGGGCAGCGCGCGGGTGCGGGATCGCGCCAAATGCGGTGCCGGTTCGGGCAATTCGGGAAAGCGGCCGCCGAACTGCCGGGTGCCCGCGAGGATTTCCGTATGCCTACGATCATCAGACTGGCCGGAGCCGGTCTCGCCGCAGCCCTGTCCCTGACCGCCGCCACCGCGACGGCGGGGGCGACCACCGCGCCCGCCGGGGGCCCGACTCTCATGCGCCAGCGGGTGCTCCTCACCCAGGCCGGGAACTACCCCACCGAGCAGAACCGGCACGGTGTCGTCTCGGTGTCCTGGAACTCGATCGGCACCGAGGACCTCACCGGGCCGACCCACTTCACCGTCGACCTGCCCTCGGGGCTCACCACCGACGGCGCGATGTTCTACTCCACGCCGTACGACTACACCTTCACCGAGACCGTCTCGCCCGACGGCCGCCACCTGGAGGCCGTCCTGAACGGCAACCGTCGCCCCGGGGCCCAGGAGTTCATGAAGATCCCGGTCGTCGCGGAGGGGGCCGGCCCGGTCACCGGCGCGATCACCGCGAGGGTGGCCAACGCCAACGACACGATCCCCACCGGGCACGTCTCCACCTACCTGCTCGGCATCGGCCTGTTGCCACCGCTGTTCGCCCCGAAGCCGCGGATCGACGAGGTCAGCGCCACCGCCGGCCCGGGAGCGGGCGGCACCCCCGTGACCGTCACGGGCGAAAGCCTGGCCGGTGCGATGGTGCTGGTCGGCGGCGTCCCGGCGCCCGGCACCTGCACCGACACCGTCTGCACGGTGACCACGCCCGGCGGCTCGGGCAGTGCCGCCGTCACGGTGGTCGGACCGGGCGGGACGGTCGAGGCCCCGGTGGCCTTCGACTACACCGGCGCCCCGCCGCCGCCCCCGGCGGCGCCCTCGGTCTCCGGCCTGAACACCCCCTCGGGCCCGGTCGGCGGCGGCACCGCGGTCATCGTGGCCGGCGAGGACCTGGCCGCCGGCACGGTCTCCTTCGGCGGACGGCCCGCCACCCGCGCCTCCTGCGGCCCGCAGCTGTGCACCGCCACCGCCCCGGCGGCCGACCGGCCAGGGCCGGTGGACGTCACGGTGACCACGGCGGGCGGCACCAGCGGCCCGGTGGCGTTCACCTACGCGCCGTAGCGCCCCTGGCCGCCGGAAGCCGGCCCCGGCGACCAGGGCGAGCGGTGCCCCGGTGGCCGGGGCCGGTCGTCCGTCCGCGGCCGAGCGCAGCGATCACTACTGTCGGGATACATCACATGCAAAACAAGTGATTTGAAAAATTCTTCAATTTCATACATGCTGGCGTGCCGTTGGACTGGTACGAGGAGCGTCCGGGCGCCACCGGCGGACGCAGGAAGGAGCGGTCGTGACCGCGGCAATCGGCGAACAACGGCCGGCAGCCGGCCGGTCGGGGGAGGGCGCGGCATGAGCCCCGCCACCGTCGCGCGCGAACGGGTACGGGCCGTCCTGCCCACCCGGGCGATCCTCGCCACCATGGGCCGCTCCCCCCGCAAGGACCTGCTCGCCGGCCTCACGGTGGCGATCGTGGCGCTGCCACTGGCCCTCGGCTTCGGCATCTCCTCCGGCGCGGGCGCCGAGGCCGGACTGGCCACCGCCGTCGTCGCCGGGGCACTGGCCGCCGTCTTCGGCGGCTCCAACCTCCAGGTGTCCGGGCCGACCGGCGCCATGACCGTCGTCCTCGTCCCGATCGTCGCCCGCTACGGAACCGACGGCGTACTGACCGTCGGCCTGCTGGCCGGGGTGGTCCTGGTGGTCCTCGCCCTGGTCCGGGCCGGGCGCTGGATGGCGTACGTGCCGGTGCCCGTGGTGGAGGGCTTCACCGTCGGCATCGCCGGGGTCATCGCCCTCCAGCAGGTGCCCGGCGCGCTCGGCGTGCGCAAGCCCGAGGGCGACAACCCGGCCGTGGTCGCGGCCCGGGCGGTGCGCGACTTCGCCGCCGCACCGCACTGGGCCTCCGTCGGGGTGGCGCTCGCCGTCGCCGCCGTGATGCTGGTCGGCGTACGGCTGCGGCCCGCACTGCCGTTCTCGCTGATCGCCGTCGTCGCCGCGACCGTCACCGCCAAGGCGGCCGGCCTGCCCGTGGCCACCATCGGCCACCTGCCCACCGGCTTGCCGGCGCCCTCACTGGGCTTCCTCGACCTCTCCGCCGTCCCCGCGCTGCTGCCCTCCGCGTTCGCCGTCGCCGCGCTGGCCGCGCTGGAGTCACTGATGTCCGCCACCGCCGCCGACGCGATGAGCGTGTCCGAACGCCACGACAGCGACCGTGAACTGTTCGGCCAGGGCCTGGCCAACCTGGCCGCCCCGCTGTTCGGCGGTGTCGCCGCGACCGGTGCGATCGCCCGCACCGCCGTCAACGTGCGCTCCGGTGCCGCCTCCCGGCTCGCCGCCCTGGTGCACGCCGCCGTCCTCGCGGTGATCGTCTTCGCCGCCGCGCCGCTGGTCGCGGGGATTCCGCTGGCGGCCCTGGCCGGGGTCCTGATCGCCACCGCCGTCCGCATGGTCCAGGTCGGCTCGCTGCGGGCCCTGGCCCGCACCGGGCGCGGCGAGGCCGCCGTGCTGGCCCTGACCGCCGTCGCCACCCTCGCCTTCGACCTGGTCACCGCCGTCGTCGTCGGCATGCTCGTCTCCGGCGTCCTGGCGCTCGCCGCCGTCGCGAAGGCCACCCGGATCGAGCAGGTCCCGCTGCACACCGACCTGCCCCCGGCCGACCACCACGAGGAGGAGCAGGCGCTGCTCGCCGAGCACATCGTCGCCTACCGGATCGACGGGCCGTTGCTGTTCGCCGCAGCCCACCGCTTCCTGCTCGAACTCACTGAGTCCGCCGAGGTCAGGGTCGCGATCCTGCGGATGTCGCGGGTCAGCGCGATCGACGCCAGCGGCGCCACCGTCCTCGGCGACGCCATCGCCGAACTCCGGCACCGCGGCACCCTCGTCCTCGTCTCCGGCATCCGCGACGAGCACCACCGGCCGCTGGACGCCCTCGGCGTGCTCGACCGGCTGCGCGCCGACGGACACGTCTTCGCCACCACCCCCGAGGCCATCGCCCACGCCCGTACCCACCTGCACGACCGGGATGCCCCCGCCGGCCACGACCTCACGACCGCCGGGGCCACCGGCCCGGCGGCCGACCGGAACCCCCGCTGACCTCCGAACTCGTCCCGCAGACCACCTCCGAACACCCTGGATATCCTGAACCCATGAGCGACAACCTTCCCCCGTGCCCGCAGTGCTCCAGCGAGTACACCTATGAGATGAACGCCCTCATGGTCTGCCCCGAGTGCGGCCACGAGTGGGTGCCCGCCGGCGCCGACCAGGCCGGAGCGCCGGCCGGCGAGCGCGTGATCAAGGACGCCGTCGGCAACGTGCTGAGCGACGGCGACACCGTGACGGTGGTCAAGGCGCTCAAGGTCAAGGGCAGCGCCTCCGGCATCAAGGCCGGCACCAAGGTGCGCAACATCCGCCTGGTGGACGGCGTCGACGGGCACGACATCGACTGCCGCATCGAGGGCTTCGGCGCCATGCAGCTCAAGTCCAGCGTGGTCAAGAAGGCCTGACCCGCGAGCCTGAACGGCCGCGCCCCGCCGAGGAGATCGGCGGGGCGCGGCCGTTCTGTTGCCCAGGGCCGGCCGGGGGTGGAGTCGCCCATCGAGTTAGTTGTATGCTCGCAATAATTACAACAACACAAGTAATCGTGGAGCGTTCGTCATGCCCGATGCCGCCCGACCGCGGCCCTGGCTCGTGCTCGCCATCTGTTGTATGAGCCTGCTGATCGTCAGCCTCGACAACACCATCCTGAACGTGGCCCTGCCCGCCATCCGGCGCGACCTGGACACCTCGGTGTCCGGGCTGCAATGGACGGTCGACGCCTACACCCTGCTGCTGGCGAGCCTGCTGATGCTCTCCGGTTCGACCGCCGACCGGATCGGCCGCCGCCGGGTGTTCCGGATCGGGCTGGTGGTGTTCACCGCGGCCTCCCTGCTGTGCAGCCTGGCCCCCGGGCTCGGCTGGCTGATCGCCGCGCGGATGCTCCAGGCGGTCGGCGGATCGATGCTGAACCCCGTCGCCATGTCGATCATCAGCAACACCTTCACGGACTCCCGGCAGCGCGCCCGCGCGATCGGCGTCTGGAGCGGCGTGGTGGGCATCAGCATGGCCGCCGGACCGATCATCGGCGGCGCGCTGGTGGAGTCGGCCGGCTGGCGGGCGATCTTCTGGATCAACGTCCCGATCGGCCTGGCCGCGCTCTTCCTCACCGGCCGCTACGTGCCGGAGTCGCGGGCGGCCCGCACCCGCCGGGTGGACCCGGTCGGCCAACTGCTGGTCGTCGTGCTGCTCGCCGCCCTCACCTACGCGATCATCGAGTCGCCGGAGCGCGGCTGGACCTCACCCGTGGTGCTCGGCTGCACGGCGGCCGCGCTGGGCGCGCTGCTGGGCCTGCTGTGGTACGAACCCCGGCGCACCGACCCGCTGATCGACCTGCGGTTCTTCCGCTCCGCCCCCTTCTCGGGCGCCACCGTGATCGCGGTCGCCGCCTTCGCCGGCCTCGGCGGCTTCCTGTTCGTCAGCTCCCTGTACCTCCAGGACGTCCGCGGGCTCGACCCGCTGCACGCCGGGCTGTTCATGCTGCCGATGGCGCTCATGTCGCTGCTCACCGCGCCGCTGTCCGGCCGGATGGTGGCCGCCCGCGGGCCGCGCACGCCGCTGCTGCTGGCCGGGGCGGCACTGACCGCGAGCGCCGTGCTCCAGGCGGTCGGCTACTCCGAGCACCTGCCGACCGGTCTGCTGGTCCTCGCCTTCCTGCTCTTCGGCACCGGCTTCGGTCTGGTCAACGCGCCCATCACCAACACCGCCGTCTCCGGGATGCCCCGCTCGCAGGCCGGGGTGGCGGCTGCCGTCGCCTCCACCAGTCGGCAGGTCGGTCAGTCGCTGGGCGTCGCGGTGACCGGTGCCCTGATGGCCGGGGCGGCCCAGGCGGACCCGGCGGCCTTCACCGGGGCGGCACGGACGGCGTGGTGGATCATCGCCGCCTGCGGCGCCGCCGTACTGGTCACCGGTACGCTCACTTCCGGCCGGTGGGCCCGGGCGACGGCCGAGCGCACGGCGCAGCGGCTCGCCGCCGAGGAGGCGGCCGGGGGAACCGGGAAGACGAAGGAGACGGTGGACGCCTGATGGAGCGCTTTGACAGCGGCGGGCACCCGGAGGGGAACGAGTCCGACACCGGAACGGCGGCCCGGGCCTGGCAGGGGATGTACGCGCTGGTGCTGGAGCGCTACGACCGCCGCAAGACCGTCGCCGAAGCCCTCGGCATGAGCTTCAGCCGGGTCAGGGCGCTGCGCCGGCTCGCCGCCGGCCCGATCACCCTGCGGGAGCTGGCCGAGCGGCTGGGTGCCGACCCGCCGTACACCAGCGTCATCGTGGACGACCTGGTGCGGCGCGGCCTCGCCGAACGCATCACCAACCCGGCCGACCGGCGCTCCAAGCTGGTCCACCTCACCGAGGAGGGCGAGGCGAAGGCCGCGCTCGCCACCGGGATCCTCACCACCCCGCCGGACGCGCTGCTCGCGCTGCCGCCGGAGGACATCCGCGCGCTCGACCGGGTGGTCGCGAAGCTCCTGGGCTGAGGCGCCCGTCCCGAGGCCGGTCCCGCCGCGTTCATCGTGACGCTGCGTGGCCTTCGCCTGCGGCGCCTGCGGCACGAAGGAGGCTGCCGGGCGCCGGCGGAATCCTTCCAGCCGTGCCCTGTGGACCTGCGAATCCTGTGCGCCGGGGCTCCCGGCTGGCCCGGGCGGTGTACCGGGCGGTGCGTGCCGGAGCCGAACTGGACCGGGAGCGCCGGGCCCAGGGGCCGCCGGCGGCACACCCGTTGATGCTGCCCGCCTGTCGTGTCCCGGACCTCACGGGACAGAACAGCTAGGCGACCCAGCCGGCGGTCAGGCTCTGCACGGCCGAGCCGTCGAGGTCCTTGAGCTTCGTTCCGGCGAAGGCCCGGGCGGCGTCGGAGGTGAGCAGCCGGAACGCGGGGCGTTCGGCGGTGAGCTGGTCGAGGATCCGGGCGGCGACGTCCTGGGGCGCCTGCGCGCTGGCGAAGGCGCCGCGGGTGCGGTCCAGGTAGGCGGACAGGGCCGGTGCGTACGGCCCGGCCTGTTCCGGTGCGTCGTCCGCGAGGCCCACGTTGCTGACGAACTCGCTCGCCACCGCGCCCGGTTCGACGACGCCGACGGACACGCCGGCCGTGGCCGCGACCGGTGCGAGGGACTCCATGAAGCCTTCTACTGCGAACTTGGCGGCGCAGTACGCCTCGTTGAAGGGCTGGCCGACCACACCGCCGACGCTGGTGACGGTCAGCACCCGGCCCTTGCTCGCCCGCAGCAGGGGCAGGGCGGCCTTCGTGACGTGCAGGACCCCGAAGAAGTTGACCTCCATGACGGCGCGGACGTCGTCCACACTCTCCTGCTCCAGGGTGCCGACGTGGCCCGCACCGGCGTTGTTGACCAGTGCGTCCAGCCGGTCGAGGCCGGCCAGGCAGGCTTCGACGGACGCCGGGTCGGTCACGTCCAGCGTCCGGACGTCGACGGTGACTCCGGCCTCCTCCGCCGCCGCCAGCAGCGCGCCGGCCTTCGCGGTGTTCCGCATGGTGGCGATCACCTGCCAGCCGCCGCGCGCGGCGGCGACGGCGGTGGCCAGGCCGATGCCGGAGGAGGTGCCGGTGATCAGGACGGTCTTGTCGGGCATGTCACTGTCCTCAGGTAGTTATTGATCATAACCAATATGATCCATAACTATGTGGCCCAATATTTCACTTTGTCAAGCACATGGATACCCTGGTGGTCATGCCCCACCCATCGGATGACCTCGCCAAGGAGATCGTCGGACTCTTCGCGGCCATCAACCGTCGCTACGGCCAGGAGTCCGAGGCTGCCGCAGCGGTCCACGACCTGACTCCGCTGCAGGCCAAGGCGCTGCTCGCCGCCGAGGCCCCGGTCCCGACGCGTCGCATCGCCGAGCGGCTGCACGCGGAGCCGTCCAACGTGACCGTGATCATCGACCGCCTGGAGTCCCGGGGCCTGGTCGAGCGCAGCGTCGACCCCGGCGACCGTCGCGTCAAGCACGTCGCCGCCACCGCCGCCGGCCGTGACGTGGCCGCCGATCTGCGCGCCCGCATGCCCTTCGCCGGCGATCCCCTGGCTCGGCTCAGCGCCTCCCAGCGCGAGTCCCTGCGCGAACTCCTGCAGCTGATCCTGGAGGCGTGAGGGCCACCCCGACGGCTGTGCGGGGGTGGGCGGCCCGGCAGTCCTGACGCCCCGGAACAATGTGAAGGACCGTCACCGGATCCACTCCGGTGACGGTCCTTCGGAATTGCCGCGGCGGGGGGGATTCCGCGATGGGTGTGACTACTTCGGGCCGAAGGCCTTCTCGATGTCCTCGACGACCTTCTCCGCCGCGATCGGACCGGAGCTGCTGCTCCACACCTGGCCGTCGACGCCCATGAGCTGGTTGCTGCCGACGGCCTTGAGGCGGGTGAAGGCCTCCTGCTTGCGGGCGGTCTCCAGGGCCTTCTCGCCCTCGGCGTTCAGGGTGGCGACGAACACCCGGTCCGCGTCGGCCTTGTTGAGGTTCTCCAGGGACAGCGGGTCCGAGTGGGGCTGGGCGCCCAGGCCGTCGGCGATCGGCATGGTGCCGGCGCTGCTCTCCGGCCCGGCGCTGACCGCGCTCGGCCTCGGCGACGACGTCGCCACCGGCCTCGGCCACAAGCCCCGCCGGGCCCGCGCCCTCGCGGTGACCGCCGTCGCGCTGCTGGTCGGCGCCGCCACCGCGATCGCCGGACCGGTCTCCTTCGTCGGCCTGGTGGTGCCGTTCGCCGCCCGGGCCCTGGTCGGCCCGGACCTGCGCCGGCTGCTCGTGGTGTCCGCGCTGCTCGGGCCGGCCGTTGTGCTGCTCGCCGACGTGGCCTCCCGGCTGGTCGCCCGCCCGTACGAGATGCCGCTCGGCGTGATGACCGCCCTGTGCGGCGCCCCCGTCCTGGTCGCCGTCGTCCGCTCGCACCGAATGCCCGCGCTGTGAAGGCCCCCGTGAACACCGCCGCCGTGAAGAACGCGTCGAGCCCTGACCGCCCCTCGGCCGCGACCCGGCGGCCGGCACCGCCCGTACCGCCCGGCACCCGGCTGCTCGCCCTGGGCGGCCGTTCGGTGCTCGTCCCGGTCCGGCCCCTTCTCGGCTGCACCGCCCTGCTGCTCGCCGTGGTCGCGGTGACCGCCGTCTGCCTGGCGGTCGGCGAGACCGACCTCGACCCGGTGACCGCCCTGCGCGCCGCCTTCGGCGACGGCACCGCGCGCGACGTGCTGCTGGTGGAGAAGCTGCGGCTGCCCCGCGTCGAGGCCGCACTGGCCGTCGGCGCCGCACTCGGCGTCGCGGGCTGCCTGATGCAGACCCTCGCCCAGAACCGGCTCGCCACCCCGGACACCGTCGGCTTCAACGAGGGGGCCACCGCCTTCGCGGTCGCCTCCGTCACCGGCGTCGCCACCCAGCTGCTGCCCTCCGCCGCCGCCCTGGTGGGCGCCGCCACCGCCGCCTCGCTCGCCTTCGCCCTCGGTGGCGGGGCCGGCCGCAACGGCTACCGCTTCCTGGTGGTCGGCCTCGGCATCGGCGCGGTCTTCGGAGCGGTGACCAACCTGATGCTCTCCCGCGCAGCCATCGACGCCGCCAACTCCGCCTACGCCTGGACGGTCGGCACCCTCAACAGCCGGGACGCCGACGCCGTCGGCCACCTCCGGCTCGGCCTGCTGGTCTGCCTGCCCGCCGCCGTGCTGCTCGGCCGCAGGCTGTCGCTGCTGCGCTTCTCCGACGCCGTCGCCACCGGGCTGGGCGTGCGGGTGCGCGGCCTGCGCGTCGGCGTCCTGGTGGTCGCCGTGGTCTGCGCGGGCCTGGCGGTGGCCGTCGCCGGACCGCTCGGCATGATCGCGCTCGCCGCGCCCGAGGCCGCCCGCCGGATCGCCGGACCGCGTTGCGTGCCGGTGCTCACCTCGGCCGCCGCCGGAGCCGTCTTCACCCTGCTCGCCGACCTGATCGGCCGCACCGTCCTGTCGCCGCTGGAGGTGCCGGCCGGCCTGGTCACCGCCGTCGTGGGCGGCCCCTACCTGCTCTGGCTGCTGCTCACCACCCGTCCCCGGAGGACCGCATGACCGCCCGCACCGCCGTCGACGCGCACCGCACCGCGACCGCCGCCGACGCGCACCGGCTGACGACCAGCGCGCTCAGCCTCGGCCACGACCGCACCATCGTGGTGCGCGAGCTCGACCTCGAACTGCCGCAGCAGGTCACCGTGATCGTCGGCCCGAACGGCTGCGGCAAGTCCACCTTGCTCGGCGGCCTCGCCCGGACCATCGCCCCGCGCTCCGGCGCCGTGCTGCTCGACGGCAAGCCGCTGACCTCGCTGTCCACCCGCGGGATCGCCCGGATCATCGGCCTGCTGCCGCAGTCCGCCACCGCCCCGGACGGGCTGACCGTGCGTGACCTGGTCCGCTACGGCCGCCAGCCGCACCAGGGCCTGCTGCGGCAGTGGTCCGCCGCCGACGCCGAGGCCGTGGAGCACGCGCTCACCGCCGCCGACCTGCACGAGCTGGCCGACCGCCCGCTGGACACCCTCTCCGGCGGCCAGCGCCAACGCGCCTGGATCGCCATGGCCGTCGCCCAGGACACCGACATCCTGATGCTGGACGAACCCACCTCGGCGCTGGACATGGGCCACGCCCTGGAGGTGCTGGAGATGGTGCGCGGCCTGACCGGGCGCGGCCGCACCGTCGTCCTCGTCCTGCACGACCTCACCACCGCCTGCCGCTACGCCGACCACATGGTGGCCATGCGGGACGGCCGGGTGGCCGCCCAGGGCGCGCCGCGCGACATCGTCACCCCCGAGCTGGTGCGCGAGCTGTACGGGGTGGAGAGTGCGATCCTCACCGACCCGGTGCACGGCACCCCGGTGGTCTGCCCGGTCGGTCTCAGCGCCCGCCCCGCCCGGGCCCGGTGACGGTCCCGGCCGCCGGCCCGGTCAGCCGGCCAGGCCCGGCAGCACCTGGGCGCCCGGCAGCTTCGCCAGGGCCCACCCGGGCAGGATGAGCTTGCCCCGGCGCCGGCCGCTGCCGACCAGGATGTACGGGGCCGCGGCCACCGCCTCGTCGATCAGCAGCGGCCAGTCGCCGGGCAGACCGACGGGGGTGATGCCGCCGTACTCCATACCGGTCAGCTCGACCGCGGTGTCCATCGGCGCGAAGGACGCCTTGCGCGCCCCCAGGTGGGTGCGCACCGCCTTGTTCACGTCCACCCGGGTGGTCGCCAGGGCCAGGCACGCGGCCAGCGTCACCTCCCCGGCGCGCTTGGCGGCGACCACCACGCAGTTGGCGGAGAGTTCCGGCGGCACGTCGTAGGCCGCGCAGAAGACGGCGGTGTCCGCCTGTTCCGGATCGCTGTCCACGTAGAGCACCGAGGCGGCCGCCCCGGGCGCGCCCCAGTCCTTCAGCGCGTCGGCGACGGGCGCGGCGAGGTCCGCGCAGACCTCCAGCGCGGCCGCGGTGGTGGTGAAATTCCCGAAGGGCGGGCGTACGGACTCACTCATGGGACCGGACTGTAGCGCGCCCGGCACCCCGGTCAGCCGTACGGGACGACCGCGACCGGGCAGTGCACGTGGTGGATCGCGGCGTGCGCCACCGGGCCGAGGTGGTGATGGCGCAGCGGCTTGCGCCGGACGCGGCGGCCGACGACCAGCAGCCGGGCCGCCGCGGCCGCGTCCACCAGTTCGACGGCGGCCTTGCCGCGGATCAGGTCGGTGGTCACCGCCACCTCGGGGTGCCGGGCCCGCCAGGGCTCCAGGGCCTGCGCGAGCCCGCTGCGCTCCACGCTGGAGACCTCGCCCTCCAGCCCGCCGATCGCCCCGTAGGACATGTACTCGGTGCCGGCCGGCGGGGACCAGACGTGGATCACCCGCAGCGGCGCCGAGCGGAGCGCGGCGGCCTCGAAGGCGAAGGCCAGCACCTCGTCCGCCGGGTGCGCCAGGTCCAGGCCGACCGTCACCGCGCCGGCCGGTTCGTCCCCGCCGGCCCGCACCAGCACCACCGGGCAGGCCGCCCGTCGCAGCACCTCCTGGCTCACCGAGCCGACCAGGAACCCGCGCAGGGTCCCCAGCCCGTGCGAGCCGAGCACCAGCAGGGCGGCACCCTGCGCGGCGGCCTCCAGCGCCTCGACGGGGTCGGCGGCCACCGAGGTGGCGGAGACCGCCACCTCGGGTGCCAGTGCGCGCAACTCTCCCTCCCGTTCGGCGAGTTGCGCCAGTGCGGGGCGGTCGCCCGGTTTGCTCCCGGGTGCGAGGTGCTTCGGCCGGGGCCAGGCCTGGAGGACGTCCAGACGCAGGCCGCGGCGCTGCGCCTCGCGGGCGGCCCACGCGGCGGCGGCCAGGCTTTCGGGTGAGCCGTCGAATCCGACGACGACGTGTCCGGTCACGGCGTGCTCCTCAGTTCCGGTGCGGCCCCAGTATCCGCGCCGGTCCCGGCGGGCGCCTCCCGGCAGCGGCTCGCGGCACGGAGGGTGACCGGGTGGCGCTTCGGCGGCTCCGGTTCGGCCGTCCGGCTGGTCGGCCGGCCGAGCGGCGGCGCGGCCCGCCCGGGTCCGGAGGGGGCGCCGGGCTAGGGTCGGCCGGGCCGCTCCGTCCCAGTCCGGGAGAACGATGCCGAGGGTCCCCGATTTCCGCTCGCGATGGACGAGCGCAGCCGCCGGACTGGCCGTGCTCGCCTCCGCCCTGGTGGGCTGCGCGGGCGGCGGGGACGGCGGCCCCGTGACCCTGGACTGGTACAACTTCCCGGACGACTCGGGCGCCCTCCAGCAGGCCGCCGACCGCTGCGGGCAGCAGTCCGGCGGCCGCTACACGGTCCGCTACAACAAGCTGCCCCGGGGCGCGGACGGCCAGCGCCAGCAGCTGGTGCGCCGGATGGCGGCGCACGACGCCGGCGTGGACATCCTCGGCCTGGACGTCACCTGGCCCGCCGAGTTCGCCGAGGCCGGCTGGATCCGCGAGTGGACCGGGGCGATGCGCGAGCAGGCCACCGCCGACACCCTCGACGCGGCGGTGCGGACCGCGACCTGGCGGGACCGGTTGTACGCCGTGCCGTACAACTCCAACACCCAGCTGCTCTGGTACCGCGACGACCTGGTGCCGACCCCGCCCAGGACCTGGGCGGAGATGCTCTCCCGGGCGCAGGAGCTGGCCCGCGAGGGAAAGCCGCACTTCGTGGAGATCCAGGGCGCCCAGTACGAGGGGCTGACGGTCTGGTTCAACACGCTGGTCACCAGCGCGGGCGGCTCGATCCTCACGCCCGACGCGCAGGCGCCCTCGCTCGGGGCGCCCGCCGTCACGGCCGCCGGGGTGATGCGGGACCTGGCGGTCTCGGAGGCCGCCGACCCCTCGCTGCCCAACCAGATGGAGGACCAGAACCGGCTCGCCATGGAGTCCGGGACGGCCGCGTTCGAACTCAACTACCCCTTCGTCTACCCCTCGATGAAGGCCAACCGGCCGGAGCTGTTCCCGCACTTCCGCTGGGCCCCGTACCCCGCGGTGACCGCCGACCGCCCCGCCAGCGTGACCATCGGCGGGATCGACCTCGCGGTGGGCGCCTACAGCCGGCACCCCGACCTCGCCGCCGAGGCCACCCTGTGCCTGCGCGACCGGGACAACCAGCTCACCAACGCGCTGAAGGGCGGCCTCCCGCCCTCGCTGCGGAGCCTGTACGGGACGGCCGAGCTCACCGCCAGCTACCCGTTCGCCGCCGACGTGCTGGCCGCCCTCGACTCCGCCAGCGTGCGGCCGCAGACCCCGGCCTACCAGAACGTCTCCATCGCCGTCTCGCACACCCTCTCCCCGCCCGCCGACATCCACCCGGAGCAGAACGTGGCCGACCTCCGCGGGCAGATCCAGGACGCCCTCGGCTCGAAGGGGCTGATCCCGTGACACCGTCCACCGAGGCCGCCGCGGCCCCGCCGGAACCGGCCGGGCCGTCGCGCGGCGCCCGCCAGGAGCGCAGGCTGGGCCTGCTGCTGTGCGCCCCCGCGGTGATCGTGATGCTGGCCGTCACCGCGTACCCGGTCGTCTACGCCGTCCACCTCTCCCTGCAGCGCTACGACCTGCGCTTCCCCGAGCAGGCGCACTGGGTCGGCCTCGCCAACTACGGCGCGGTGCTGGCCTCCCCCTTCTGGTGGCAGGCGCTCGGCGTCACGGTGCTGATCACCGTGGTGTCGGTGGCCGTCGAGCTGGCGCTCGGCCTGGCGCTCGCGCTGGTGATGCACCGCACGGTCTTCGGCCGCGGCACCGTGCGCACCGCGGTGCTGGTGCCGTACGGGATCGTCACGGTGGTCGCCGCCTACTCCTGGCAGTACGCCTGGACACCGGGCACCGGGTACCTGGCCGCCCTGCTGCCGGAGGGCAGCGCCCCGCTGACCGAGCGGTGGCCGGCCATCGGTCTGATCGTCCTCGCGGAGGTGTGGAAGACCACCCCGTTCATGGCGCTGCTGCTGCTCGCCGGCCTGGCACTCGTCCCGGACGAGACGGTCCGGGCGGCGATGGTGGACGGCGCGAGCTCCGGGCAGCGGCTGCGGCTGGTGATCCTGCCGCTGATGAAGCCGGCGATCCTGGTCGCGCTGCTCTTCCGCACCCTGGACGCCTTCCGGATCTTCGACAACATCTACGTGCTGACCGGCGGCGCCAACGGCACCGGCTCGGTGTCGATCCTCGGCTACGACAACCTCTTCACCGCGCTCAACCTGGGCATCGGTTCGGCCGTCTCGGTGCTGGTCTTCGTCTGCGTGGCGCTCATCGCGCTGGTCTTCGTCAAGCTGTTCGGCGCGGCCGCGCCCGGCACGGAACCGGAGCGGCGATGAGCGGCGGACACGCCCGGACGGTGACCGGCTGGGGCATCGCCAACCTGGCGGTCGTGCTCTACGCGCTGTTCCCGGTGTGGTGGATCGTGGCGCTCTCCTTCAAGGCCCCGAGCACCCTGTCGGACGGCAACTTCGTGCCCCGCCGGTGGACCCTGGCCAACTACCGCGGCATCTTCCAGACCTCGGAGTTCACCCGCGCCCTGGTCAACTCGGTCGGCATCGCGGTGATCGCCACCACCGTCGCGGTCGTGCTCGGCACGATGGCCGCGTACGCGGTGGCCCGGCTGCGCTTCCCCGGCAAGCGACTGCTGATCGGGGTGTCCCTGCTGATCGCGATGTTCCCCCCGATCTCGCTGGTCTCGCCGCTGTTCGACATCGAGCGGGCGCTCGGCCTGTTCGACACCTGGCTCGGGCTGATCATCCCGTACACGACCTTCTCGCTGCCGCTGGCGATCTACACGCTCTCGGCGTTCTTCCGGGAGATCCCCTGGGACCTGGAGAAGGCGGCCAAGGTGGACGGCGCCACGCCGTGGCAGGCGTTCCGGCTGGTCATCGCGCCGCTGGCGGCGCCGGGCGTGTTCACCACCGCCATCCTGGTCTTCATCTTCTGCTGGAACGACTTCCTGTTCGCGATCTCGCTGACCTCCACCACCTCGGCCCGGACGGTTCCGGCGGCCATCGCCTTCTTCACCGGAAGCTCCCAGTTCGAGCAGCCGACCGGCTCGATCGCAGCCGCCGCCGTGATCATCACGATCCCGATCGTGGTCTTCGTGCTGCTGTTCCAGCGCCGCATCGTCGCCGGGCTCACCGCCGGCGCAGTCAAGGGCTGAGGCCCGACCCGAGACCCAACGGATGAGCCCGCCCCACCCGGCGGACCAGGAAGGCGGACCGTGGCCGAGATCGTCCTCGACGGCATCACCAAGCGCTACCCCGACGGCGTCCTCGCCGTCCACGACGTCAACCTCACCATCGCCGACGGCGAGTTCGTGATCCTGGTCGGCCCGTCCGGCTGCGGCAAGTCCACCACGCTCAACATGATCGCCGGGCTGGAGGACATCACCGAGGGCAGCCTGAGGATCGCCGGCGAGGTGGTCAACGACCGCGCGCCCAAGGACCGCGACATCGCGATGGTGTTCCAGAGCTACGCCCTCTACCCGCACATGAGCGTGCGTGACAACATGGGCTTCGCGCTGCGCCTGGCCAAGGTCGACAAGCCGACCATCGCCGCCAAGGTCGAGGAGGCCGCCCGCATCCTGGACCTCACCCGGCACCTGGACCGCAAGCCGGCCAACCTCTCCGGCGGGCAGCGCCAGCGGGTCGCGATGGGCCGGGCGATCGTCCGCGACCCCAAGGTCTTCCTGATGGACGAGCCGCTGTCCAACCTGGACGCCAGGCTCCGGGTGCAGATGCGGACCCAGATCGCCGCCCTCCAGCGCCGCCTTGGCACCACCACCGTCTACGTCACCCACGACCAGGTCGAGGCGATGACGCTCGGCGACCGGGTGGTGGTGCTGCGCTCCGGCGTCGTCCAGCAGGTCGGCTCGCCGCAGCAGCTGTACGACGAGCCGGTGAACCTCTTCGTCGCCGGGTTCATCGGCTCGCCCGGCATGAACTTCCTCGGCGCGGTGCTGGAGCACAACGCCCTGCGCACCTCGCTGGGCGACCTGCCGTTGGACGACCGCACCCGGCGCGCCCTGGAGCGCGCGCACGCGCCGCGCGAACTGATCGTCGGCATCCGCCCCGAGGACTTCGAGGACGCCGTCCTGGCCGAGGGGCACACCGGAGGGGTCACCGTCACCGTGACCGTCGACGTCCGGGAGTCGGTCGGCTCGGACGTCTACGTCCACTTCGCGGAGGAGGACGGACCGGCGGCGACCGAGGAACTCGCCGAGCTCGCCGCCGACTCGGGCCGGGCCGACACCGGCATGCAGGAGCACCGGGTGGTCGCCCGGTTGAGCACCGGCACCCGGGCCGCCGAGGGCAGCCCGCTGGAGCTGTGGGTGGACACGGCACGCATCCACGTCTTCGACCCCCGCAGTGGGGCCAACCTGACCAAGCCGGAGCGTTCGTAGCTTGGCACGGAAGGCCCAACCCCTGGCCGACGCGCGGTGTGCCTGACCGTGGCCGTCCACAAGTCGACCTACATTGCCCGGATATGAGAGAAGATGTCGGAATCAGTCGCCGGTCGATGCTCAAGGCCCTCCCCGTGGCCGCCGTCCTCGTGGCAGCCTCCGAAAGGATCCTCGCCCCGTCGTGGGCGGCAGCCGCCACGGCGTCCTTCCCGCAGCCCGCCGTACGGGCCCCGCGATCGGCCGCACGCGCCTCGCGGCCGGGCTCCGGCCGGCCGGGGGCGGTGCTCGACCAGACGCTCGACGTGCGGTTCACGGACACCCACGTCCCCGGCTACGGCACGGTCACCACGCGCACCTACAACGGGACCATCCCCGGGCCGACCCTGCGGGTGTGCGCCGGCGACACCCTGCGGCTGACCCAGGTCAACGGCCTGCCGCCCAACCGGCCGTACGACGGCAACCACAACCACCCGCACCGCGAGAACAGCTTCAACCTGCATACCCACGGCCTGCACGTCTCCCCGTCCGGGAAGGCCGACAACATCCTGCGCGAGTTCACACCGCGTACGGCCGACGAGGTCGAGGCAGGCGCCCCGGAGCCGGAGTACCTGACCGTCATCGACATCCCGGCCGACCACCCGGCCGGCACGTACTGGTACCACCCGCACGTCCACGGGGCAACCGCCGGGCAGATCGCCGGCGGGATGACCGGAGTCGTCATCGTCGAGGGCGACGTCGACGAGGTGCCGGAGATCGCGGCCGCCGCCGACCTCGTCGTCTGCATCAACGAACTCAAGCTCAAGGACGGCAGGGTCCCCGACTTCACCGCCGACAACTCGCTCACCGGCACGCCGTCCACCTTCACCGTCAACGGCGAGGTCAACCCCACCCTCGTGCTGCGCCCGGGCGAGGTCCAGCGCTGGCGACTGGTGGCGGCGACCGGCTTCACCACGCTGTCGCTCCAGGTGGCGGGCGGGGACGCCGAGTTGACGATGCATCAGATCGCCAAGGACGGCGTGACCTTCCCCGCGCCGGTCGCCACCGAGCTGCTGCTCCTGGCCCCCGGCAACCGCGCCGACGTGCTGGTGCGGGGCGGCGGGGCCGGGACGTACGAACTGCGGGCCAAGGGCGTGTCCGCCCCGCTGATGACGGTCGAGGTGGCGGGGAAGGCCGTCAAGCCTCCGATGGAACTGCCGGCCACCCTGCCGCAGGGCAAGCCGTTCCTCGACGAGGGCGACATCGCCAACCCCGACGCCGACCGCACGGTGGTCTTCCACGTCGACCCGGGCGTCTTCGACAAGCCGTTCGCCAACGCCTACCGCCTCCTCGGCAGCCACCCGACCTCGGCGGCCGACCCCGAGGGCGACCTCACCCGCGACCCCGCCTACGGCCTGTTCGACCCCGAGAACGTCAACCACACCCTGAAGCTCGGCACCGTCGAACGGTGGACCCTGCGCACCGACGACACCGCGCCGGGCTTCCACCACTCGTTCCACCTGCACACCAACCACGTCCTCGTCACCCACCGCAACGGTGAGCGGCTCGACCCGCCGGTGTGGCAGGACACCGTGGACCTGGCCGGGGGCAAGCCGGGCGACACCGTCACCCTGCTGGTCGCGTACGAGGACTTCCCCGGCCGCACCGTCCTGCACTGCCACCAGCTCCAGCACGAGGACCTCGGCATGATGCAGCTGGTCGACTACGCCAAGCCGCGGCGGCCGGGGCGGCCGGGGCTGTCGGATCGGCCCCTGCCGATCGACCGCTGAGCCGGGCGGTCAGGGCCGGAACGGCGCCGTGACCACGCCGTCCTGCTTGCGCCGGAACAGCTCGCGGTGGTCCGGCCGGACCACCGTGGGCGCCGGGCCTGACGGCCGGGCCGGGACCCCGGGGGGCGAACCCGGGCCGGCGCGCGAACAGCCCGGAAGCGGAGCAGGAAAACATCCGGATCGTGAGTTCGGAACCGGATCCCGGGGTACAACCAGTGGTGCAGCGGCCGTGTCCGAACCGGCTGCTCCAGCACCGTGGACGGTGCCACCGGGACCGCGCTTGAAGAAGCCGGGCACAGGTTCTGGGGGAAGAAGTCCGCGACGCACGAGGTGCGAGTCCGCACGCGTCGCCGGGCCCCGATGCCCAGGAGAAGTCACGTGTCCATCAACCTGGAAACAACCGACGAAGGAGTCGCGCCTCCGGGCCTGCCGCCCGGCCTGCCGCCGAGACCGACGGCGGCCGAACTGCGCCGGATGGGGAAGTCCGAGGCGCGCGAACTGAGCGACGCGCTGTTCGAGCGGTTGGCCGGGCTGGCCCAGGAGACCCACGCCTACAGCTACGTCCGCGGCACGATCATCGAGCTCAACATGCCGCTGGTGCGCTTCATCGCGGCCCGCTTCCGCCACCGCGCCGAGGACATGGACGACATCCTCCAGGTCGGCACGATCGGCCTGATCAAGGCCGTCGACGGTTACGACCCACAACGCGGCGTCGAGTTCGTCACCTACGCGATCCCGACCATCACCGGGGAGATCAAGCGGTTCTTCCGCGACACGTCGTGGCCGGTGCGGGTCCCACGCAGCATGCAGGAGCTCTACCTGTCCGTCGCCCGGGGCTCGGACCGCCTGGAACAGGAGCTCGGCCGGCTGCCGCAGCCCGAGGAGATCGCCGAGGACATGGACATCACCGTCGAGCAGGCCACCGAGGGCCTGATGGCGGGCCGGGTCTACCGCCCCGACTCCCTGGACGCGCTGCGTGACCAGGACACCGACGAGACGGGCAGCGCCCTGCTCGACCGCCTCGGCGACTGCGACCCGGGGATCGAACTCGTCGACTTCCGCATCGCCGTCCGCCCGCTGCTGGCCCGGCTGCCCGAGCGCGAGCAGACCGTCCTCAAGCTGCGCTTCTGGGACGGGTGCACCCAGTCCCGGATAGCCGAGCGGATCGGTGTCTCCCAGATGCACGTCTCCCGGCTGCTCAGCGCCACGCTGGCCTGGCTGCGTAGGGAGCTGGAGGACCGGGAGGCCCCCGGCTGGGCCGACGAGCCCGAGGAAGCCGGCTGAGCGGCCTGCACTGCCGGCGGGCCGAGCGCCGGGGACGGCCGCCGAGGGCGGCCGACCGGCGGCGTGGTTCCGCTGCGTGATCGGCGCATACTTTCCGTAAACACACGGAGGTGCTCATGCCCATGGTGGATGTCGCGGCCCTCGGCCGACTGGTCGCGGAGTACGAGGCCCTGTCCTCGGCGAGGTCGCCGGAAGCCGGGCAGCGGCTGCGCGACGTCTGCTACACGATCGGCATCTACACGGGGGAGGCCGACGCGGCCCGTGCGATCGCCCGGGCCCGTGAGCTGCTGGACCGTCAGGGCCCGGCCGGCGCCGGCGGGGCGGCGGGCGGCGCCCGGGCGACGGACCGGGCCCGCACGAAGCTGCTGGCCGTACTCGGCGAACTCGCGGCCCGCGAGCGGGCGCGGTCCGGGTCCTTCCCCACGCTGCACGACGTGGTGCAGCTGACCAGGGTCACCGTCCCGCACTGCGTGGGCGCCGCCGTCAGCACCTGGCACGACGACGGCTCGGTCGAGACCTTCGCGGCCACGCCGTCGTACCTGCTGGCCCTCGAACGCGCGCAGGACGGGGCGGAGGCGGGCCCCCTGGCCCGGCTCCGCCGCCAGGGCGAGGGGCAGGTCGTGGTCCGGCTCGACCCGGGCCGGCCGGGCCGGTTCGCCGACCGCGCCCGGCGCTGCGGCGTACGGGCCGTGGTCGGCGCGCACCTGCGCACCCACCCGCACGGCTGCACCGTGTTCAGCGCGTACCTGCGCACACCGGCCGAGCCCGGCACGCCGGCCCTCGGGCTGGTCGAGGTGCTCGCCCTCCAGGCGTCGGCCGCCCTCGACCGGTTCGCGCTGTCCAGGGCGGTGGCCGACCTGCTGGACCGCCGGCACGCCACCGGCCTGGCCATCGGCATCACCGCCGAGCGGTTCGGCGTGACCCCGCACACCGCGCTGAGCCTGCTGGTCGCGGCCGCCCAGCGGCTGGGCACGGACCTCGACACGGTGGCCCGGCGGCTGGCCGAGGGCGACCGGCTGCGGTCCGCGCCCGGCGAGTGGAGCGGCTCGTAGCGCGGCCGGGCCTCCGGGCGGCGGCGGTCGAGGGGCCCGGCGGGCGCCGGTTGGTCGTCAGGGCGAGTGGTGGTGCCCGGAGCCGTCGTGCCCGCTGACGTGGTCCCGGAGGGCGGCGATGGCCCCGGTCCCCGGCGGGAGCCCCCGCAGCGGTGCACCCGGCCGGCGGCCCCGGCCCTCGTGCATGCGGCGCTCGCAGGTCCGCAGGTCCCGCGGCGCGGCGCGGGCGCGCAGCGCGGGGAACAGCCGTTCCTCCTCGCCGCGCAGGTGGGCGCGGAGCAGGACGACCAGCACGGCCGTGGCGTGGCGGCGCCCGCCGGCGGACAGCCGGCCGTCCTGCGCCCGGTCGAGCAGCCGGCGGATCGCCGCATGGCTGCCGTCGGCGGCGTCCGCGAGCGCGTCACCGGCCACGAGGCACCGCCGGGCCAGCGGGTACAGGTGGGCCTCCTCGGCCAGGAGGTGGGGGGCGAGGAGGCGCCGCAAGGAGCCCAGCAGCCGCAGGGCCTCCTCGTCGGGGGTGCCGGCGCGGGTGGTGGTGCGGTTCAGCCGGCGCAGCAGCGCCTCGATGGCCCGGTGCTCGGCGGACAGCCGGACCGGGAAGCCTTCGGCACCGTTCATGGAGGTCTCCGTCTCATACCGGTCGCCGCCTCGTTCCGGTCGCCGTCCGACCCGGTGCGGGCAATCGGTGGAGGGCCGGCGTCTGCCCGCTCCGTGCGGAGGAGACCGTCCGCGGGCGGCCGGACGGGTGCGGCCCGCCGAGCGCGTCGAGGACGGGCGTGTGCGAATGGTCCATGCCCGGCGGCTGCCCGGCCGCGTCGGCGGGAAACCCGGTCGGTCGAGTCCCGACCGGGCGCGGCCCGCTCGTGGTAGCGGTGCGCGGCCTGGTCGAGGACCCCGGCGCCCGGCCGGGCGAGCGGCAGCGGACCGGCTGTCAGCGGCTCATGGCCCGGGCCCGCACCGACCACCCGGCCGGTCGGCGCCCAGGGCCTGGCGGCTCGGACAACTCACCGCCAGGCCTGCGTACTTCACCGCCCGGCGGGCCACCCGGTCGGCGGCCGGGGCCGGGGCCGGGGCCGTGCCGCAGGCCGGAGAGCCTCCTCCCTGCGCGCCGGGGCAGGTGCAGGTGCGGGGGTCAGGATGCCGGTCGTCGGGATCCGGTCAACCCGGCGATCCGGCGGGCGGAGTTCGACGGCTCCGTGGTGGGAGAGCCCGTCACCGTCCCTCGCGTTCGAGCCGCGCTGCCGTCAGGTTCGCGTTGTTCGCGTACGTGATCGACTGGTGGGCGCTCTCGCCCCGGTCGTGCTGCTCGTGCGCGGTGTCCGTGTGGGCCTCGGCGGCGGCGCGGTGCTGCTCGCTCAGGGGCGTTCCGTTGTCCACGGGGGTGGCTCCTCTCGCTTGATGGCGGCTGGGTCCCTGGTGGGCGACGTGGCTCCGGGACCGACCGGCGCGTCCGGGGGAGGGCAGTGTTCGACCCCGGCCGTGTCCTGGGTGGGGTCGGGCGGGAACCCGCCCCGCGACCCGGTGCTCACAGACGGTACACAGGGCCTTCTCGGTTCGCGCAAACGCCGTGGTGGAGGCGGTGCCGGCGATGCTCACCCGTCGACCGGCGGCGCGCTCGGACCGGGGGTGGGCCCAGACCCACCCCCGGTGGGGGTGCAGGTGGATTCTGCCGCCGCCCCGCTGTCCCTAGCGTTGATCACGTGCCGCCCGGACCGGGGCGGCCGTGACGACGCGGGAGGGACGAGGTGCGGGGATCGGCGCGCGCGGGGCAGGGATTCCGAGCGGTAGGGGGCGGGGAAGCCCCCGCACTGCAGCTGTCGGGGCTGCGCAAGCGGTTCGGAGCGCATGTCGCCGTGGACGGGGTGGACCTGTCCGTGCCGTGCGGGTCTTTCTACGGGCTCGTCGGGCCCAACGGCGCCGGCAAGACCACCGCGCTGTCGATGGCCGTCGGGCTGTTGCGCCCGGACGCCGGGAGCTCGGCGATCCTCGGCGTCGACGTGTGGAGCGACCCGGTGCGGGCCAAGTCCCTGGTGGGGGTGCTGCCCGACGGCATGATGCTGCCCGAGCGGCTGACCGGGCGCGAACTGCTGTACTACCTGGGCCGGTTGCGCGGTCTTCCGGCCGGCACCGTGGACGCCCGGTCCGAGGAACTGCTGGCCGTGCTGGAGCTCGACGGTGCCGAGCACACCCCCGTCATCGACTACTCCACGGGGATGCGCAAGAAGATCGGCCTGGCCACCGCCCTGTTGCACGCCCCTCGGCTGCTGGTGCTGGACGAGCCCTTCGAGGCCGTCGACCCGGTGTCGGCCGCGACCATCCGGGTCATTCTGCGGCGCTTCGTCGACTCCGGCGGCTCGGTGGTCCTGTCCAGCCATGTGATGGCGCTGGTCGAGCAGCTCTGCGACCACGTCGGTGTGATCGCCGGGGGCCGGGTGCTGGCGGCGGGCACGGTGACGGAGGTCCGTGGCGGACGCGGCCTGGAGGAGGTCTTCGTCGAGCTGGTCGGCGCCCGGACCGGGGGAGCGGAGGGCCTGTCGTGGTTGGCGTCCTGATCGGGATGAAGCTGGCCGTCCTGCGGCGTTCGATGTCCGGTCCCCGGGCGGCGAGTCTGTTCCTCGGGGCGGTGACCGGCGCGGTCGCGGCCGTCGGCACCGCACTGCTGGGCCTGGCGGACTTCCCCACCCCCGAGGCCGGGGTCGGTGTCATCGCCGCCGTGCTGCTGGTGTGGACGGCGGGCTGGGCGCTCGGTCCGACCGTCACGGGCGGCGATCCGACCCTGCGGCTCGACTACTTCACCCTGCTGCCCCGGCAGCCGCGCGTCCTGGCCGTCGGGCTGCTCGGCGCGGCCTTCGTCGGGGTCACCCCGCTGGTCAGCCTGGCCGCCTTCGCGGTGCTGATCGTCCTCGGCGCCGGGTTCGGCCCGGTGCCCGCGCTGGTCGCCGTCCCCGCGGTGCTGCTGCACCTGCTCTTCGTGGTGGTGCTGTCCAAGCTGACCCTTCAGGGCCTCGGCAGCGCGGCCCGCTCGCGGCTGGGTTGGGAGCTGTCCGCGCTGCTGGTCGGCCTGGTCACCGGGTTCCTCAACACCGGCTGGTTCGCGATCGGCTTCTTCGCCCGGCTGCTCGGCGGCGAGTGGGCCGCCGCCGTCGGCACCGCCGTACGGGTCCTGCCCTCGGGCTGGTCGGTGGTCGCGGTCGACGCCGCCCGACGCGGGCAGTGGGCCCTGGCCGCGGCCTGCCTGGGTGGGCTGCTGGCGCTCTCGGGGCTGCTGTTCGCCGCCTGGACCGCCCTGCTCGCCCGGCAGTTGGCACGCGGTACGGCCGGTAGGGGCACCTCCCGGCGGGGCGCCTCACGGCGGGGCGCCTCACGCGCGGGTGTCCGGTGGCCGGCCGTACCGGACACCCCCGGCGGTGCCGTGCTCGGCAAGGAGCTGCGCCTGTGGGCCCGCGACCCGCGCCGGGCCCGGCTGCTGCGGATGGCGCTGTGGACGGGCGTGTTCACCGGCCTGCTGCCGCTGCTCGGCGGCTTCCCCGCCCTGGTGCCGTGGGCCGGTGTGGTCGCGGCCCTGTTCGCCGGCGCGCTGTGCGCCAACCTGTACGGCCTGGACGCCGGCGCGCTCTGGCTGACCCTGGTCGTCCCCGGCGCCGAGCGGGTCGACGTCCGGGCCCGGCAGCTCGCCTGGCTGCTGGTCGTCGGCCCCGCCGCCCTGCTGCTCACCCTGGTCGCGGGTGCCGCCGCCCGGGTCGACGGGAGCCGGCCCTGGGTGCTCGCCGTCCTGCCCGCCGTGCTCGGGGCCGGGGCGGGTCTGGTGCCGCTGGTGTCCGTCCTCGGCCCCGCGCCGTTCCCGGACCGGCCCGGCGGCAACCCGCTGGACGGCTTCAGCGACGAGAGCGCCGACCAGACCCGGCTGCAGAGCATGGTCGTCCTGTTGCTCCAGGCCCTCGCCGCGCTGCCCGCCGCCGGCGTCGTCCTGGCCGGCACGCTGCTGCACAGCGAACCGCTGCGCTGGGCCGGGGTGGCGGCCGGTTGGGGCACCGGGCTGCTGTACGCCGGGCTGCTCGGGGCGGGGGCCCGGCGCCGGCTGGAGACCCGCGGGCCGGAGCTGCTGGACGCGCTGCGCAAGGGCGTACGGCGGGCGGCGGCCCCGGACGCCCCGGGCGACGGGGAACCGTCGGACCGGCTGCCGCGCGGGCGCGCCGTGGCGGCCGGGCTGCTGACCACGGCCGGCGTGCTGGCCGTGGCCCCGCAGGGTGTGGTGGCGTTGGGGATGTCGCTCTTCGCGCCGGCCAACCGGAGCTGGCTCCTGGCCCTGTACCTGCCGTCGGCGTGGCAGGTGCCGGTGGCGGTCGGGTTCGTGCTGCTGGGCGCGGGCTGTCTCGTGGGGACGTACCGGCTGACCCGCGGTCAGCAGGGACGCACGCAGGGGCCCGCGTCGGGACGCACGCCGGAGCAGGCGGCTGCGATCATGGACGGCCCGCACCGATCCCGACCGGAGGTCCCGTGAGCAGCCCGCAGACCCCAGCCGCCCGGGAACCGGGCAGCGCGGCCCGAGAGCTGCGCGCCGCCGTACGGGCACTCGGGCGGCTCGCCGTCCTGACGCTGCTGATACCGGTCGGGGTGGTGCTGGTGACGGTCTTCCTGCTGTCCTTCCTGCTCTGGGGCTGCCTCGGGATGTTCCCGCTCTTCCCGGCCGCCATCCGGATGGTCCGCTCCGCCGCCGGCGCCGCCCGGTGGGCGGCCGGCCACTGGTCGGGGGTGCCCGTACCGCCGCCGTACCAGCCGCTCCCGGCCCTGGAACGCACCCTCCACGGCTGGTTCTGGACCGGTCACGACTACCACAAGAGCCGCTGGTTCGCGGGCATGTCCCGCACCATCCGCTGGCTCTGGAACGACCCGGCGACCTGGCGCGACGCCCTCTGGCTGGTCGCCGACCCCATAGTCGGCGGCGGCATCGCGGCCACACCCGTGCTGCTGGCCGGCGCCGGCCTGTACGGGATCGTCCAGGCCCCGCTGCCGTACGACCTGCTGTTCGGCCTGCCCTCCGCAGGCGTACCCGCCCTCCTGTTCCTCCTCCTCGGGCCGGTGCTGATCGTCGCCGGACTCGCCCTCGCCCGGCCCGCGCTGCGCCTGCACGGCCGGTGGACCGGCACCCTGCTGGGCCCCACCGAACGCTCCCGGCTCGCCCGGCGGGTCGAGCAGCTCACCGAGATCCGGCTGGACGCCACCGAGGCCCAGGCCGCCGAACTGCGCCGGATCGAACGGGACCTGCACGACGGCGCCCAGGCCCGGCTGGTCGCGGTGAGCCTGCGCCTGGGCGCGGTCGCGGCGCTGATCGACCGTGATCCGCAACAGGCGAAGCGGGTGGTGACGGACGCCCAGGAGAACGTCACCCAGGCACTCCAGGAACTGCGCGACCTGGTGCGCGGCATCCACCCTCCGGTGCTCGCCGAACGGGGCCTCGCCGAAGGCGTGCGGGCGCTGGCGCTGGACGTCCCGCTGAAGGTCGAGGTGCGGGCCGAACTGCCCGGACGGGCCGAGGCACCGGTGGAGTCGGCGGTCTACTTCGCCGTCAGCGAGGCACTCACCAACGCCGTCAGGCACGGCGACGCCCGGCACGCCACCGTGCACCTCGCCCACGCGACAGGCCTGCTCCGCGCCGAGGTCACCGACGACGGCCGCGGCGGCGCCGACCCCGGCCGGGGCAGTGGCCTGCGGGGCATCCGACGCAGACTCGCCGCGTTCGACGGTACGCTCACGCTGACCAGCCCCCCGGGGGGTCCGACCAGGCTGATCATGGAGCTACCGTGCGTGTTGTCCTCGCCGAGGACCTCGTCCTGCTGAGGGACGGCCTCTCCCTGCTGCTCGGTGCCCACGGGCACGAGATCGTTGCCGCGGTGGAGAGCGGACCCGAACTGGCCGCCGCACTGGCCGAGCACCGACCCGACATCGCGGTGGTCGACGTCCGCCTGCCCCCCACGTACACCGACGAGGGCCTCCAGGTGGCGCTCGCCGCCCGTCGTGAGCGGCCCGGCCTGCCCGTCCTGGTCCTCTCCCAGCACGTCGAACAGCTCTACGCGCGGGAGCTGATCGCGGACGGCACCGGCGGCGTCGGCTACCTCCTCAAGGACCGCGTCTCCAAAGCCGACCAGTTCGTCGACGCCGTCCGCACCGTCGCCGCGGGCGGCACCGTCATGGACCCCCAGGTCATCTCCCGCCTCCTCGCCCGCAACGCCTACGACCAGCCCCTCGCCCTCCTCACCCCGCGGGAGCGCGAGGTCCTCGCCATGATGGCCGAAGGCCGCTCCAACGCCGCCATCGCGCAACGGCTGCACTTCAGCGAGGGCGCGGTCAGCAAGCACACCTCCAACATCTTCGCGAAGCTCGACCTCGGTGCGTCCGACGACGACAACCGCCGCGTCCTCGCGGTCCTCGCCTACCTCGACGGGACGCGTACGCCCTGAGGCGGTGGACGGCGGCCGAGCGGGGCCGCGCGGCGGGGTCCGGCGGGTGGCGGTGGCCCGGTCGCCCACGAAGCGCATGGGCGGTAGCGTCACCCTTGGTCACCGGGGCGTCACGGCACGCCCCCTTCGGTGGGCGCCGACGGCCCCGGGACAGACCAGCCGTCGACCGTCGACCCGACAGGAGCGTCCCCCCATGGCCGTACCGACCACCTTCGACCAGCACGTCACCGGATACAGCCTTCCGCACGCCTACTGGCTGGCCAAGGCCGCCGACCTCGCCTACAAGGACGAGGCCACCATCGAGGAGCAGGCCCGCGACTGGGGCTTCGACACCGTGCGCCACCACCAGACCCGGTTCACCCCGCCGTTCCCGCTCCAGGACACCCAGGCCTACACCATGGCCGGTGACAACATGATCGTCACCGCGTTCCGCGGCACCGAACCCGCACAGATCCGCGACTGGCTCACCGACGCCTCCACCCCGCCCTGGCCGGGCCCCGGCCGGACGGGCTACGTCCACTACGGCTTCGCCGAGGCCCTCGAATCCGTCTTCCCCGACGTCGCCGAGGCCGTCTCCGACCTGCGGACCGACGGCCAGACCGTCTGGTTCACCGGCCACAGCCTCGGCGGCGCCCTCGCCATGCTCGTCGCCGCCCGGCTCGACCTGGAGGACCCGCGCCTGGCGGCCGACGGCGTCTACACCTTCGGCCAGCCCCGGACCTGCGACCGGCTGCTGGCCGCCGCCTACGACAAGGGCCTGCAGGGACGTACCTTCCGCTTCGTCCACGGCAACGACATCGTCCCCGAGCTGCCCCCGGAGCCCGCCTTCACCCATGTCGCGGCGCTGCGCCACATCGACTCCGCGGGCCGCGTCCAGGAGAAGGTCGGGCTGGTCTCCGCGCTGACCGACCGGGTCGGGGGCCTGGGTGCCGCGGCCTTCTCCCCGGACGGCGAGGGCGTCCGCGACCACCTGATGCGCAGTTACCTCGCCGCGCTGGAGAAGAGCCTCGCCTGACCGGCGGGGCACCGGACGCGCCGGAGCGGGCGTCGGGGGCCCTGCGCCATGGCGCGGGAGCGAGCCGAGCCGGACGCGCGCATGCAGGAACCGGCCCGCACCCGGGAGGCGCTGGACGCGCTGACGACCACGGCCCGCATCGCGCTGGAGGCACAGCGCACGGCCGGGTGAGGCGGTGCGGGCCGGCAGGGGGCGGGCCGGCGGGTGCGGGTCGGGGGCGGGGGTGCCGGGCCGGGCGAGGCGCCCGGCGGGTGATCTTGGACGGATAGGCTGCCGGGATGTCAGGTCCTCACGGTGAGGACGGAGCTGATGAGGATCGGTGGTGTACGGACATGATGGGACCGGCGCATTCGCTGTCGGGTGCGACCGCGTGGCTGGGGGTGGGCGCGGTGGCGGCCGGGATGGGGGAGCCGATGCCCTGGCCGGTCCTGCTCGCGGGGGCGCTGATCTGTGCGGGGGCGGCCCTGGCGCCGGACCTGGACCACAAGGCGGCGACGATATCCAGGGCGTTCGGGCCGGTGTCCCGGGCGCTCTGCGAAGTGATCGACAACCTCTCGTACGCCGTGTACAAGGCCACCCGGGGCAAGGGCGACCCGCGGCGCTCGGGCGGCCACCGGACGCTGACGCACACCTGGCCCTGGGCGGTGCTGTGCGGGGCGGGCGCCGCGGCGGTGGCCGTGTACGGCGGTCGCTGGGGCGTGCTGGTGGTGCTGTTCGTGCACATGGTGCTGGCGATCGAGGGCCTGCTGTGGCGGCACGCCCGGGTCTCCAGCGACGTCCTGGTGTGGCTGCTGGGGGCGACCAGCGCGTGGATGCTCGCGGAGGTCCTCGACAAGCCCGGCAACGGTTCGCAGTGGCTGTTCGAGGAGCCCGGGCAGGAGTACCTCTGGATCGGGCTGCCGATCGCGCTCGGCGCGCTGGTGCACTGCCTGGGCGACGCGCTGACCGTCTCGGGCTGCCCGGTGCTGTGGCCGATCCCCGTCGGGCGCCGGCGCTGGTACCCGGTCGGGCCGCCGAAGGGCATGCGGTTCCGGGCCGGCAGCTGGGTGGAGATCAAGGTGCTGACGCCGGTCTTCATGGGGGCCGGTGGGGTCTGCGCGGCGGGCGCGCTCGGCTTCTTCGGCAACGGCTGACGTCAAGGTCCGCCCGGCCTAAGAGAGTTGTGGCGCCGTCGGCTGGGTAGGAGCCCTTCGGCGCGGGAGGCTCGGCCTCCGGCGCCGGGAGGGTGTCCGGTGGATCTCGCAGCCGTGGGAGCGTGACAGATGGCGTCCGTGCCAGGCGAGGTGGCGATCGTCACCGGCGCCGCCGGCGGGATCGGCCGGGCGGCGGCGCTGCGGCTGGCCCGGGCGGGCTGGGCGGTCGCGGCGGTCGACGTCGACGCGGCCGGTCTCGACGCGCTGTCGCAGGAGGCCCCCGCGGTGCGTCCGTTCGTCTGCGACGTCACGGACCCTGCGGCGGTCGCCGCCGTGGTTCGCGCCGTCGCCCGGGAGCTGGGCCCGCTCCGCCGGCTGGTGCACTGCGCCGCCGTCGCCTCCATGGGGCGGCTGCTCGACGAGGACCCGGCGGACACCCTCCGCCTGATGGACGTCGTGTACGGCGGCACGCTCCACATGGTCCGGGCCGTGGTGCCGGCGATGGCCGCTCAGGGCGGGGGCCAGATCGTGCTCTTCGGCTCCATCGGCGGCTGGGTGCCCGTCCCGCTGGGCGGCGGCTACGGCGCGGCCAAGGCCGCGGTCCACTTCCTGGCCGAGATCGTCGCGGCCGAACACCGTGCCGAGGGCATCCGGGTGCTGTGCGTCTGCCCGCCCGCCGTGGAGACCCCGATGCTGTCGCGCATCCGCCGCGAAACCCCTGAACTGCTCGGTCCGCGAAGGGGGTTGAGTCCGGAGAAGGTGCTGGACTCGATGGACCGCGCCCTGGCGCGCGGACGCGCGTGGTCCTTCCCCGGGCGCGGCACCAGGGCCCTGTGGACGGCCCGGCGCCTGGCACCCCGTGCGCTGAGCGGCCTCATCGGCCGGGTCCTGGTCGGGAAGTAGCCGGGGAGGTGCCCGGCCCCGTTCAGCGGGCCGCGATCAGGCCGTCCACCAGGGCGTCGAGGCCGTCCCGGTAGGTGTCCTCGGCGGTGAGCGGTGCCCAGCGGTCGGCGAGTCCGGCCAGGCGGGGGAGCCGCTCCGGGTCGAGGTCGGCGAAGACCTGCTGTCGGTGGGTCGGGCGGTCGCCGTCGGCGGTGCGGCGGCGGGCCGTCGACGCGCGGACCATGATCTCGCCGGCGGTGTAGTACCAGATGGCGCGGTAGCCCCGGACGGCCCGTTCCGGTGACAGGCCGCAGGCGACCAGGCCGTCGACGATCTGCTCGACGAACCACAGGGAGTGGGCGGACATCAGGCTGTCCCCGGTCAGCACGTCCACGATCCACGGGCAGGCGGCGAGCGCCTCGTGGATGGCGGCCGCCGCCACGAGGACCCGTTCGCGCGGCTCGGCCGGCAGCGCGGTCGGTCGCAGCGTCCGCGCGGCGTAGTCGTCCAGCAGCAGGACGAGCAGGTCCTCCTTGTCGCGGACGTGGTGGTAGAGCGCCATCGGCGTGCTGCCGACCTCGGTGGCCAGGCGGCGCATGGTCAGCCGCTCGACGCCCTCCTCGTCCACGATCCGGCGGGCCGTGGTGACGACCTCCTCGCGGGAGATGCGGGGAGGCCGGCCGCCGGCCTTGCGCCGTGCGGCGGGCGGTCCGGCCGGAGATCCGGTCGGCTGCTGAGTGGGGGGCTGCTGCATGCCCTCATCATCACCCGGGACTCGACAGCGGGGATCGTCCGGGGCTAGTTTCTATACATGTATAGAAACTTACGAGGGCGCCCCGGCCGGGTGCTCGCGGCGGTGACCGTCGCACAGTTCGTCTTCGCCCTGGACATGTCGGTGGTCAACGTCGCCCTGCCCGCGATCCGGACCGACCTGGGCTTCGCGCCGCTCGACCTCTCCTGGGTCGTGCACGTCTACGCGCTCACCTTCGGCGGGCTCCTGCTGCTCGGCGGCCGCGCCTGCGACCTGTACGGCCGGCGGCCGCTGCTCCTGCTGGGCCTGGCCGTCTTCGGCCTCTGCTCGCTGGCGGGCGGCCTGGCCCAGGCGCCCTGGCAGCTGGTCGCCGCCCGAGCCGGGCAGGGCGTGGGCGCCGCGGCGGCGGCCCCGGCCGCGCTCGCGATGCTCACCGCCACGTTCGCCGAAGGGCCCCGGCGGGTGCGCGCGCTCGGCGTGTGGAGCGCGGCGAACGCCGCGGGCGGCGCGCTGGGCGTGCTGGCGGGCGGACTGCTGACCGAGTACGCGAGCTGGCGCTGGGTCATGCTGGTCAACCTGCCCGTGGTGGCGGCGGCGCTCGCCCTGCTGCCCGCCGACGGCCCCGCCGAGGCGACCGGGGCGGCCGGGGAGCGGCCCGTGCGGTCGGAGCGACGGGAGCGGCCGGACGTGCTCGGCGCCGTCCTCGCGACCGCCGGGGTCGGGCTGCTGGTGTACGGCGTGGTCCGTACCGATGTCCGGGGGTGGGGCTCCCCGGCCACCCTGGGGACGCTCGCCGCCGCGGTCGCGCTGCTGGCCGCCTTCGCCGTCGCCGAGACCAGGGCCTGCGCGCCGCTGCTCCGTCTCGGCCTGCTGCGCAGCCGCTGGGTGGCCGGCGCCAACGTGCTGGTGTTCCTGGCCGCCGCCGGGCAGTTCACCGCCTTCTACTTCGTTTCCCTCTACCTCCAGCAGGTCCTGGGCCTGGGTGCCGCGGCCACCGGCCTCGCCTTCCTGCCCTTCTCGGCCGGACTGGTCGCGGGCTCCGTGCTCGCCACGCGCGTCGTCGCGCACCGCACCCCCCGGGCCGCCCTGGTGCCCGGAGCCGTGCTGGCCGCCGCGGGCCTGGCCTGGTTCGCCCTGATCGGCCCCGACGGCGGTTTCCTCACCGATGTCCTCGGCCCGTCCCTGGTCACCAGCGTCGGCACCGGACTGGTGCTGGCCCCGGTCGCCGCCGCCGGGACCACCGGCGTGGCCGCCCGCGAGGCCGGGACGGCCTCCGGCCTGCTCAACAGCTCGCGCCAACTCGGCGGCTGTGTCGGCCTGGCGGCCCTGGCCACGGTCTCCGCCCACCGCACCGGCGGCGCCACCGACCCCGCCGCCCTCAACGACGGCTACGCCACCGGACTGGCCGTCACCGCCGGGCTGTTCGTCCTCGCCGCGCTGGTGGCGATCGGCGTGCTGCCCCGGCGCCGGCCGGAGGCGCCCGGCCGCCCCGATCCGCTCACCCCCGCCGCGGACCGACCGGACCCCGCGGCGAACCGACTGGAAGGAACCCGCTCATGACGACCACTCCGATCACGACCGTGGACCTGTTCGCCTCGGCCCTGCACATCCACTCCGACGGCGGTGTCCGGGCCGCCGGGCGCCGGATGACCGGCGGCGACGCCAGGGCCTGGCAGATCGCGACCTTCCACGTGGAGAGCGACGCCGAGGTCCACGCCGACCACTGGGAGATGCACCCCGAGGCCGAGGAGGCGGTCTGCTGCCTGGCCGGCGGCGTCCGGCTCTTCCTGCGCCCGGTCGAGCCCGGCGACGAGGAGTCCGTGGTGCGGCTGACGGCGGGCACCGCCGCGATCGTGCCCCGGGGCCGCTGGCACCGGCTGGAGCTCGACGCCCCCAGCGACCTGATGTCGATCACCCTGCGCACGGGCACCCGGCTGGAGCCGCGCACGGAAGCCGGCTGACGGCAACGGCGACCGCGGGACCGCGGGCCCGGGTGGTCCAGGACGGGCCGGACCGCCCGGGCGTGCGACCAGGTCGTGCGGCCCCGGCGATCCGCGTCGGCAGGCCGGCCGGCCTGCCGGGCATGGACAGGGGGCGAGCTGCTGCGCAGGCGGCTGGACGTCGAGGAGACGCTGCTGGGGCGCACCGAGGAGTGAGCGCCTCAGGGGCGCCCCGGGTGGCTCAGCGGGTGGTTAGTTGTTGCGAATCAATATTTGCACACGCTATCTGTGTGTGCCGGTCGCGGCGTCCGCCGCGCTCCCGGTGAGGCCGTTGCGCTCCGCCAGCACGCCCGCCTGGAAGCGGCTGTCCGCGCCCAGCGAGCTGTAGACGCCCGCGATGTGCCGACGGCAGTTGCGCAGCGAGAGCCCGAGCCGGCGGGCGATGACCTCGTCCTTCAGCCCGTCGGCGAGCAGCCGCAGGATCGTCGCCCGGAGCTCGTCGGAGACGGCGCGGGCGGCGGCCGGGCCGCTGCGGAAGGCCTCGCCCCGGTGCCAGAGCGTCTCGAAGGAGTCGGCCAGGTGGGCCACCACCGACGGCTGGTCCACCAGCACCAGCCCGTCGGGCCGCCCCCGCTCCGGCAGGAAGGCGCTCTCCCGGTCGACGACCAGCAGCGGGCCGCAGCTCTCCCCGGTGGTCCGTACCTCGGCGCCGGCCCGTTCCGCGGCCCGGGCCTGGCGCTGGGTGGGCAGGTGGAAGCGCGCGGGGTGCTGGTGGACGATCCGGACCCGCAGGGCGGGGTCGGTGCGCGGTAGCTCGGCCAGGACCAGGTCGGCCAGCGCTGCCGCCGTCGGGTCGCCGCCGGGGCAGCAGAGGAAGACCTCCCGGCGGGCCCGCAGCAGCCGGGCGCCGACGGCCGCGCGCACGGCGCCGGGGGCCGGTGGCACCTCCGGCCGCCCGGCGGGCGCGCCGGCCCCAGGGAGCCCGTGGACCGCCTGCGCGGCCGTCCACGACTGCTCGGTCCACCGCCGACGGGCCGACGGTGCGGCCACGGCCCGCACCGGTGCGGGCCGCTCCCGGCGGACGGCCCAGTCGTAGAAGGTGACGGTGCCGTTGCCCGGCTCGGTGGAGGGGGCGACGGGGGTCGGGACGGAGCCCAGTGGGGCTCCTGGTGCGCGTGGGGTGAACGCGACGCGGACAGTTCCACGTTCTTTCATGGCGGCCCTCTTGACAGCTGGTGGCAGTCGACGATCGCGTCCGGCGGCTTGGCCCCGGAAGCGGTTGTTCGATCGTCGTCACCGTCGGCGACGGCCACCAGGGGGTGAGGGGGACAGGAAGATGTTGGCCGACTGAGGAGGGGTGGAGGAATCCGGTGAATACGGACACGGTCCGGTCGTCGGGGCGGGAGGCCCTGCTCGATCGCGAGGCGAGGCTGGTCTACGAGTGGGCGGTGCGGAACCGGCGGGTCGAGCCCGCCGACCTGGCGCGGATCTCCGCCGACCTCGGGCTCGGTGAGGCGCGCTGCCGGTCGGCCGTCGACCGGCTGGCCGCGCTGTGCCTGCTGATCCGCAGCCCGGGAGCCGGGCCGGGCTGCTTCGCGGCGGTCGGCCCGGAGGAGGCCGCCGCGCGGCTGACCGGACGGGAGGAGGCGCGGCTGCGCATCGCGGAGGCCGAGCTGGGCCGCCGTCAGGCCGCACTGGCCGGGCTGCGCGCCGAGGTGGCCTCGCTGGAGCCGGTGTACCGGGCGCAGGGCGGCGACGCGGACGGCTCGGTCCGTCTGCTGGAGGACACCCACGTGGCCGGTTCGGCCCTCGCCTCCGTGGTGGGCGCCGCCAAGGAGGAGGTGCTGACCGTCCGGCCGGGCGGCGGGCACCCGCAGGCGGCCCTGACCGAGGCGCTGCCCCGGGACCTGGCCATGCTGGAGCGGGGCGTCCGGCTGCGGAGCCTGTACCAGCACCCGACCCGCTTCGACCCGCCCACCCGGTCCTACGCGGAGCTGGTCATCGCCGCGGGGGCGGAGGTCCGGACCCGTGCCGAAGTGCCGGCCCGGCTGGTCGTGGTGGACCGGACCACGGCCTTCGTGCCGGCCCGGCTCGCCACCGGAGGGGCGCTGCTGGTCCGGGAGCCGTCCCTGGTGGCGTACTTCGTCGGGCTCTTCGAGCACGAGTGGAGCCAGGCCGTCCCCTACGACACCGCGCCGCGGGCCGCCCGTACGGTCTCCCGCGAGGTCGAGGACGTGATCGCGGTGCTGCTCGCCGCCGGGGAGAAGGACGACACCATCGCCCGGCGGCTGGGCATGTCGACCCGGACCTGCCGGCGCCACATCGCCGAGCTGCTGGCGCGGCTGGGCGCGCAGAGCCGGTTCCAGGCCGGGGCGTTGGCCGAGCGCGCGGGGCTCACCTTCCCGGCGGACGCCACCGCGCCCTGCTGAGGCCGGCCTCCGTCCGCAGGTGGCGACGGCCTCCGTCCGGAGGCGACGACGGACGGCTGCCCGCCGGGTGGCCCCGGCGGGCAGCCGTGTCGTCGACCGGAGGGTTACTCCGCCGCCTCCACCGGGGCGCCGACCGGCAGGTGCAGGTCGGTGCTCCAGTGGCTGAACGGGACGGCCGCGTCGTCCTGGGCGGCCTCGAGCGCCTGGAGGGCGAGGATCTTCGACATCAGCGACCGGCCTCCTCGGAGACGGGCGCCTCGGCGCGGTAGTGGGCCACGCTGCTCCAGTGGCTGTTGGGCTCGACGGCGCCGGTGCCGGTCTCGCTCTGGAGTCCCTGGAGGGCGAGGATCTGGGTCATGGTCGGTTCCTTTCCGTGATGGTCCCGGCCGCCGGGTGGCGGCCGGGGGTCCCCCCGGGCCTCAGGGCCGGGGGAAGTCCGTGATGCCGGGCAGTGACACCGGGCCGAGGACGGCCTCGTGGAGCGCCACCAGGACGCCGGCGGAGCCGGTGGCCAGGTCCGCGGACAGGCGCATCGAGCGCCGGCCCGGGAAGGCCGGGTGGCCGCGATGGTTCATCACGTGCCACTCCAGTAGCCGCAGATGGCGGTCGGCCTCGGCCCGGTGCCCGCCGCGCAGCAGGTGCAGCACCAGCCCGGCCCGGCCCTCGAACAGGCCGGCCGCCGCGATCAGGTCGGGGAGGCAGGCGCGGTCGGCGGCGGCGGTCGCCCGGGCGAACCGCTCGGGCAGCCCGTCCGCCCCGTGGTGCCGGGCCAGCTCGGTGATCAGCCGGGCGGTGCCCACACCGCCCGCGGCCAGGTACGGGAGCTTGCGGCGATGCCGGTCCTCGACCAGGAAGAGCATCCCGTCGGAGATGTCCGCCCCGTCCAGTTCGCGGCCGAGCGCCGCCTCGGCCGCCGTCAGCCAGCGCCGCTCGCCGGTGTGCCCGTGCAGCCGCAGGAACAGCGACGCCTGCCCGCTCCAGCCGTCCAGCAGGCCGCGCAGCCGCGGCGCGGGCTCGTCCCGGGCCAGCTCGTGGCCGAGGGCCAGGGCCCGTTCGGCGAGGCGCTCCTGGCCGAGCGGGCCGGCCAGGTCGAGCAGGCCGAGCGCGATGCCGGCCCGTCCGGAGCCGAGCCCCGGATCGGCCGGGAGTTCGGCGGCGAGCAGTCGCTCGACCAGGGCGCCGGCCTCCTGCGGCGCACCGAGCCGGGCCAGCGCCCAGGCGATGCCGGCCAGGCCGTCGTACAGGCCGGGCGGCAGGTCCGGCGCCGCCGTCGAGCGGGCCACCAGCCAGTCGGTCTGCTCCGGCGGTGCGGGCCGGCCGCAAGCCCCGAGCGCGTACAGGACGCCGGCCGCGCCGTAGGACAGTCCCAGGCCGCCGTGGCCCGGGCCGAACTGTTCGATGTCGCCGGGGAAGAGGCGGTCCGTCCGGTCCGGGGTCGCCATCGCCAGGATGCCCTCGGCCAGCGAGTCCAGGACCGGGCGCCAGGCCCCGGTGTCCGTCGCCGGCTCCTGGGGCCAGGCCGGACGCGACGGTCCCGCGGCGCTTGCGGCGGTGCCCGGTCGGCCCTCGGTGGCACCCGGCGGCAGCTTCCCGCCGGCCGCCCGGTGCAGCGCCTCGGCGACCCCGGCCCCGAACCCGGCGGGCACGGGGTAGAGGCGGGCGATCTCCCGGCCGGCCAGCTCGGCCTTGGCCGAGTCCAGTCCGAGCAGGATGTTCAGCGGCAGGAAGAGGTAGAGCCGCAGCGCGGCCAGCGCGTACGCGTCCACCGCGGTCCCGCGCCGGGCGGTCGGCGACACGAAGCCGGGCGCGCCCAGCGGGGGAGCGGCGGCGTCGTCGGTCGGGAAGGAGATCTCGAAGTCGACCAGCGCGCAGCGCCCGTCCGGCCGGACCATCACGTTGTTGGGGTGCAGGTCGCCGAAGACCAGCCCGCGCTCGTGCAGCGCCGCCAGCATGCCGCCGACCTGGTCGAGCACGTCGAGCGCCCAGGCGGTGTACTCGGCCGACGCGGCCTCGTCCGGGTCGGGGCGGGTGAGCGGGCAGGTGCGGGTGAAGACGTCCTCCAGCCGCTCGCCCTCGATGTACTCCTCCACCAGGTAGTGGTGCTCCCAGACCTGCCGGTACTCGTACAGCGCGGGCACGAAGTCCACCCCGGCCAGCGCCTCCAGCACCCGGCGCTCGCTCAGCAGCCGCTGCACCGCGTCCCGGCCGGCGTGGTCGAGCCCGGCGTGCGGGCGGGCCTCGCGCAGCACCACCCGGCGGTCGTCGCGCCGGTCGGTGGCCAGGTAGATCCCGCCGCCGTTGGAGAAGTGCAGCGCCTTGGTGACCTCGAACGGGAAGTCGGCCGGGGTCTCGGCCTCGCGGGCGGCGTCGGCGGCGAGCTGGGCCGTGACGACCTCCGGCACCGGCGCCCAGTGCGGCACGGTGAAGACCGTGCCCCGGGTGTCGGGTACCAGGGCGCCGTCCGGCCCGCGCATGGCCGGGACGCGCCGGCCGTGCTCGTCGGTGCAGTGGCGTTCGACGAAGGAGCCGTAGCGCAGGTAGAGCGGTCCTTCCCGGTAGCGCAGGTCGCTCAGCACGTAGGGGCCGGGGACGCCCTTGAGCAGGGTGGACAGGTCGTCCAGCACCTGGACCAGCCGGGTGTCGTCCTCCGGGTAGAGCGTGATCAGCTTGCCGCTGGCGCGGCGGTCGGCGTACTTGCTGTTCAGGGCGAGCACGGTGGCCCGGCCGCGCAGGAACTTCCAGGTCAGTCCGTGCTCCAGGCAGTACGCCAGGACCTGGTCGACGACCCGCTCCGCCTCGTCGGGGGTGGCGGAGACGTGCACCTTCCAGCCCTGCTCGGGGAGCTGGGCGTGCGGCGGCCGCAGGTTCACCCAGGGGCCGTGCTCGTGGCGCTGCCAGCCCGCCGGCAGCGGGGCGGTGGCGGCGGCGAACCGGTCCTCCGGGCGCTCGGCTCGGGCGGGGTCGTCGTAGAACAGCGGGTCGGCGAAGCAGTGGCGCTCGTAGCGGTCGTCCATGGCGTCCGCCTCAGCCCGTGATCCGCGGCGGGCACCCGAACGCGCCCGCTCCGGTGGCCGCGAGGCCGTCGGATGTCGTCGTCATGGGAGCCCCCCGGGTGCAGTGGATCCCGCCGGTTGCGGGCTGCTTCCGACCCTGCCAGCCGGGGTGCGCCGGGTCGACGGATCCGATCCGTCACCTTCGTGCCTGGCAGTTTGCGGGCGGGTCCGGGGCGGGGGCCGGTCAGGGGGCGGATGCGCCGCCGCGGCCGGCGGATCCGGGGCGCGCAGCGGCGGGTGGGACGTCCCCGTCGGGGACGTCCCACCGGACCGCGGGGACGGGGCCGGCCGCCGCGCTATGCCTTGCGGAGCCGGTCGATGATGCCGTCGATGTCGCGCCTGAACATGTAGTCGCGGATGATGTGTCCGCCCGGCTCCTCGTGGGCCTCGTACGGGATGCCCGCGTTGTCGAGCAGGGCGCGGAACTCCCGCTGGCCGGCGAGCACTTCCGTTTCGTTGAACTGGTCGAAGGGGTTGGTCGGGTCGGGGTTGGTGCCGGCGACCAGGAAGATCCGCTTGTTCCGGTAGCTGTCCAGGCGCTCGGCCGGGTTGTCGGCGGTGACCCTGGCCTGGTCCCACAGCGGCGCGCCGTAGATCGTGCCGCCGGCCAGGTCCTTGACCGCGGCGGAGACGTTGGCCCAGTGCACGACCGCGCCGTTGTCGCGGCGGAGGCTCGCCGGGCCGGAGTGGGAGCTCACCGAGGCGAAGTGGCCCCAGTACTTGGCCGCGTACTTCAGGGCTCCGAAGCCACCCATGGAGAAGCCGGCGACGGCCCGGCCGTCGTACTCGGCGTAGGTGCGGAAGTTGGCGTCGATCCACGGGACCAGCTGGTTGAGGTGGAAGCTCTCCCAGTTCCGGGGGCCGGCGTTGGTGCTGACCGGGTTGGAGTACCAGCCGGCCTGCCCGCCGTCGGGCATCACGACGATCAGCGGCTTGCCGGCGGTCCAGTCGCGGACGCCCTGGCGGTCGAACTCGATGAAGTCCTGGAGGCCGCCGTGGAGCAGGTGGAGGACGGGGTAGGTGCGCCCGCTGGTGTGGTAGTCGTCGGGGAGCAGCACGTTGACGGCGGGCTGCCAGCCGATCTCGGCGGTCGCGAAGCGGTAGTACCGCATCCGGGCGTCGGCCTCGTTGCGGTCCACGATGTGCAGCCCGAAGCCGTCGTCGGCCGCGTGGGCCGCCGAGGCGGTCGCGAGGACGCTCGCGCCGCCGAGCGCCAGTGCTGCCGAGAGGCCGCCTGCGGCCTTCAGGACGTTTCTCCGGGTGGGGCGGTGGGTGCTCAAGGCGACCTCCTGGTCGGGTGGCGAGCGATCGGTGAAGTGCGGTGCACTGCACCGGACTCGGGCGGCTCCGAGGCCGTCCTGAGCTCGGCCGCCCGGCGACTCCAGGGTGGGGTGCGGGAAAGCGCCGTTCACGAGGATCCGAGGGGCTGTCCGGAACGCGGGCCAAGGACTGTCCGAAACCGGTTAGTGGTCGAACGGGAGTCTGGCGGGGTCGTCGTTCTGTGCGACGTTCCGGGGCCCGCCGCCGCTCAGCGCCGGGGGTGGGCTGCCGCGGCCGCGACCGGCGCGCGGTCGAGGGCGGGCAGCGGTGCGGCGGGCTGCTCCGCGGGGCGTTCGGCGGGCCGTTCGGGGGCGAGGTAGCGGCTGCGGACCGCGGCGACGATCTCGGCGCTCGCCTGCCCGGTGCCGTAGGGCGAGGGGAGGTGCGCCAGCCGTTCGGTGGCGGCCTCGTCGGCGAGCAGGTCCCGCAGGGCGCGGCCGAGTTCGTGGCCGGGGCGGGCGAGCCGGGCGAAGCCGGCCCGGACGGCCTCGGGGCGCTCGGTGGAGTTGCGCACCACCACGAGCGGGCGCTTGAGCACCGTGCACTCCTCCTGGACCCCGCCGGAGTCCGACACCAGCAGGCGGCAGTGGCGGGCCAGGGCGAGGAAACCGGCGTGGTCCAGCGGCTCGATCCGGCGCAGCCGCGCGATCGGGCTGCGCAGGCCGAACGCCTCGACGGCGGCCCTGGTCCGGGGGTGCAGCGGCAGCAGCACCGGCAGGTCCAGAGCGGCGAGCTGGTCGAGGATCTGGGCGAGCCGCGCGGCGTCGTCGGTGTTCTCGGGGCGGTGGATGGTGGCGAGCACGTAGCCGCCGGGGGTGACGGCGTGTTCGGCCACGATGCGCTGGGCCTCGGCCTCGCCGGGCAGGGTCTCCAGGGTCGCCTCGACGACGGTGTTGCCGGTGATCACGACCCGGTCCGGTTCGATCCCCTCGCGCAGCAGGTGCGCCGCCGCGGTCGCGGTGGGCGCGCAGTGCAGGTCGGCGAGCGGGGCGATCAGGCGACGGTTGGCCTCCTCGGGCATGTCAGGGTCGAAGGAGCGCAGGCCGGCCTCGACGTGGACGACGGGTATGCCGGCGCAGTGCGCCGCCAGGGCGCCGGCGGCGGCGGTGTTGGTGTCGCCCTGGACGACGACGGCGGCCGGCGGGCGGGCGGCGAGGTGGTCGCTCAACGCGCTGACCATCCGGCCGATCTGACGGCCGCGCGGCTCGCCGCCGACGCCCTTCAGCAGGTGGTGCGGGTGGGGGAGGCCGTACTGGGTGAAGAAGGTGGTGGTGAGGGCCGGGTCCCAGTGCTGGCCGCTCCAGACGACGCGGGCCTGCGGGCCGAGGAGGCGGACCACTCCGGCGAGTTTGACGATCTCCGGCCGGGTTCCGAGGACCAGGGCGACATCGGTCGAGGACATGGCGCTCCGAAGGGGGCGAGGGGTGGGGTGGGGAAGTATCAGCAGACGATATGGGGGGATTCACAAGAAATATCCACATGAAGGAACAATGTCACCCACTTGGCCGACAGGAGCCTGCCGTGGCCCGGAAGGGGCCGGGTGGTGGTTCGTATGCCGGTGCATCAGGGACCGTTGCGCCGTGTCCACTTGGTGGCGGCGGTCGCCCGCGGGATACCGGCCGGCCGGCGCCTTCGCGCGGCCGGTTGCGGCAAACGGGTGATTTCCACCCGAATGGGCGCGCCGTACCTATCCGATCATCCGATCAGCCCAGCAACATACGGCTCCAGATCGCAAAGACCGGGACAACCCGGTCGTCACGAGAGGAACCACCATGTACGGACCCATGGGCGGCGGCCTTCCCCCGACGGCAGCCGGCGGCGGCGTGCTGGCCTCGACCGGCTCGCCCGGCCTCGGCATCGCGGCCGCGGCCGGCACGGCCCTGGTGCTGGTGGGAGTCGCCCTGCTGCGGCGCAGCCGGCTGGCCGCCGACCGGGACGAGCGGACCGGCCGGAAGCGCGACGAACGGTAGCGGCCCTGCCGCGCCTCCTTCCGCCGACTCGCCTCACTCCCAGGGGGTTTCCTCGTGACCGCAGACGTGTACCCGCAACCCGCCCGGCCACCGGGGCCGGCCCGCTCGCCGCTGTCGCGGCACGGCCGCGCCCCACTGTCCGGCCGGGTGCTCGCCGGGGTGGCCGGACCACTGCTGCTGGGCCTGTGCGGGGTCCTGGTCGCCGGCGAACGCGCCTACCGGTTCCACGAGATGGCCGGGGCGCGGTGGTTGGTCTCCCACGCGCTCGGCCTGCGCACCCTGCTGCTGGAGGCCCCCGACGCGCCGGTGCTGTACGCCGCGGACGCGGGCGGGTTCGGGCGCGGGATCGCCCTGACCACCGGATGCAGCAGCGACCTGCTGATCGCCCCGCTGGCGCTGCTGGCCGGAGTCCTCCTGCTGTTCGGCACCCGCCGGCCGGCCCGGGTCCTGCTGGGCTTCTTCCTGGCGGCCGCCCTGGTCGTCGCCGCCAACCTGGGCCGGCTGACGCTGATCGTCGCCATGCAGCACCGCTACGGCGACGAGGGGTTCGGCTGGACGCACGTCCTGTTCGGCTCGGTGCTGATGATGGCCGCCGGCCTGATCGCGCTGCTGCTCTTCCTCCACCTGATCACCCGAACGTCCACCCGCGACGCGGAGGCCGATGCGCCGTGACCCTGCTCGACCTGTCCGTCTCCCTCTCCTTCGTGCTGGGGATCGGCTTCCTCGCCTACGTCACGGTGATCGTGCGCAACTTCCTGCGGGCCCGCCCGGACGCCCCGGGCGACCCGAGCCGGTTCGACTGGCACTTCCTCATACCCTGCCGGGACGAGGAGGCCGTGATCGGCACCACCCTGGACTACCTCGCCCGGCACTTTCCCCGGGCGCGGGTCTGGGTCGTCGACGACCACTGCGAGGACCGGACCGCCGAGCTGGTACGGGCCAGGGCGGACGCGGGACGGCCGGTCCACCTGGTCGGCCGGCGGCTGCCGCAGGCGCGCACCGGCAAGGGCGACGCCCTGAACGCCGCCTACCAGGCGCTCGAAGCCTGGCTGCCGGAGGACACCGACGCCGACCGGGTCGTCCTGATCGTCCTGGACGCCGACGGACGGCCCTCCCCGGGGATGCTGGACACCTTCGCCGGAGCGTCCTCCTTCGGCGACCCGGCCATCGGCGCCGTCCAGGTCGAGGTCCGGATGTCCAACCGCGACGTGGCCGTGCCGCTGCCCCACCGGGGGCGCCTCGCCAACCGGTTCGCCCGGCTGCTGGCCCGGCTCCAGGACATCGAGTTCCGTGGGCCGATCTCCGCCATCCAGATCACCCGCCGGCTCACCCGCACCGTCAACGTGGGCGGCAACGGCCAGGCCAACCGGCTCAGCGCACTGCGCTCGATCGACGGGGGCGGCGGTGAGCCGTGGGGCAGGGCGCTGCTGGAGGACTTCGAGCTCGGGCTGCGGATGATGCTGGCCGGCTGGCGCAACGGCTACACCACGACCGCCTGGGTGGACCAGGAAGCCCTCTGGAACGTACGGCAGTTGATCACCCAGCGGGTCCGCTGGGCGCAGGGCTCGATGCAGTGCGCGCCGTACCTGCGCCGGGTCTGGCGCTCCCGCGAGTTCACCACCCCGGGCTTCCTGGAAGTCCTCTACTTCATGGTCCAGCCCTGGCTCCAGGTCGTCGGCCTGGTGGTCTATGCCGTGCCGATCGCCGCCTTCGGCTACAACGCGGTCTTCTACCCGGAGTTCGTGCTGGCCTTCCTCCGCCAGGGCGGCGCCGTGCTGATCGCGCTCTACCTGGTCGTGGGGGTCGCGGAGTTCGCCCTCTGGGGGCCGCTGTACCGGCGCCGCAGTGAACCGGGGATCAGCCGCCGGGCCGCGCTCGGCTACGGCCTCGCCCTCGCGGTCTACGCCGCGACCACCTACCTCGTCGCGGTCCGCGCCTTCTGGCGGACCGTGCGACGCAAGGGCTCCTGGCACAAGACGGCCCGTACGGCCGAGCCGCTGCCGGCGCCCGCCGCCCAGGAGATCGCCACCGCCTGAGCGCCGAGACTTCTCCCTGGCCGGTGAGGCCGCGGCCGCACGCCGCGGCCGGTCAGCGGAGTCGATGCACCACACCCTTCCTGCCCCGCACAGCGGACCCACCGGTCCGCCGTGCGACCCGTCCGAAAGGCCAATCCGTGAGAACTCGTACCCGCAACCGTGTCCTCGCCGGCGCCGCGCTCGCCCTCGGAGTCCTGTCCGTGGCCTCCCCGGCGTACGCCGCGCTGCCCGCCCCCGTGGCCGACGCCTACGTCGTCTCCACGGAGGCGCTGGGCGGGATGGTCGCCGTCGCGCCCTCGCCCGAGTCGGCCTACCCGTCCGGCGGCACCCGGACCCTGGTGGGCCTCAACGTCGGGCCGGTCGCCACCACCTCCGTGCTCACCGCGACCACCGCCGGGAACCCCGCCGACGGCACCGCGTCGGCCTCCGCGACGGTCGACAAGCTCGGGCTCAACCTCGGCGTCGCCTCGGTCACCCTGACCGGCGTCAACTCGACCTGCAACGCCACCCCCACCGGGGCCACCGGCAGCGGCCTGATAGCGGGCGGGACGGTCACCGTCGGCCTTCTCCCGGTCAACCTCCAGGCCAACGCCCCGGCCAACACCAAGGTCGACATCCCCCTCGTCGGCTCGATCGTCCTCAACGAGCAGACCACCGACGCCAACGGCGTGCTGACCGTCAACGCCGTCCACATCACCCTGCTGCCGTCGCTGAACGGCGCCAACCTGGTGATCGGCCACGCGCAGTGCGGCGGGGCCGAGCCCGCGGCCGCGGTCCCGATGATCAACCCGTCGGTCGCGGGGATGGGTGGTGGGGCGGTGCTCGCCGGCGTCCTGGCCACCGTCTACCTCCGCCGCCGCAACGCCGGGTCGGCCGCGTCGGCCGTCTGACGGGAGAGAGGGCGGCCGGCCCGGGAGCGCGAGCCGGCCGCCCTCCGCCCGCCGCCGTCAACCCGACTGCCAGGGCCTCGCTCTGACGTGTGAGGCGCGGCCTCCGGGTGACGGGGAGCGGGCGACAGGCCCCGTGCCACCGCCACCGTGCCGCCCCGGCCCGCCCGGGGCGGCCCTTGCGTACCCGTCACCCCGGGGCGCCCGAGGCCGGATCCGCCGGACCCGTCGGATCGCTCGCCTACCCTTCGAACGTACCGGCCGTACCGGCCGTGGCCGCTCCAGGAGGAGTCCCGTGTCGTCCTGCGACCCCAAGCACGCTCCCGTCGGTGACGTGAGCGCAGCGCTCATGGTGATCGACTCCCGGCTCAAGGCCGTCTACGACGGCAGGTCCGGGACGGACCCCGAGCACCAGCGGATGGTCGACCAGCTCACCGCGTCCTTCGGCCCCGAGGAGGCCGAGGCGCTGGTGGAGGGCGCCTGCACGCTCGTGTACATCTACATGAACTGGCTGCGATCGGCCTTCGAGCAGCACGAGGAGGACGTGGTCGAGCGCGCGGTCCCCACCCTGGTGGCCACCATGCGGATGATGCCGAGGACCTTCCCTCCCGAGGTCATCCCCACCATGGCCGGTCTGCTCATCGCCGCCGGCACCGGCCTGAGCCCCAACCTGTGGCGCGCCCAGTACGGAGCCTGGACGAAGGAGGAGATGAACCCCCTGGAGGCCACGGCGGTCCTGCTCGCGGAGTACATCAACCGGATCTCCGGCAACGGCCACGACTTCGCCACCAAGCTGGTCACCGACGTGCTGTCCGAGGCGGACGGGGACTGAGGCGCCCGACCGGCGGGGCCGGGTCTTCCCCCGGCCGCCGGCGCCGGGCGGGCGTCCGACCGGGTGCCGGCCGTGTTGCCGGCCGACGGGACGGGCCTACGAGGACTCGCGGGCGACCAGCTCGACGCTCATCAGGTTGCGGCCGGCCGGGAGCGCCTCCGGGTCGGCGACGGCGCGGTCGACCAGGCCGGCCAGTTCCTCGCCGGCCGGCAGCCGCATCCGGACCGAGCTCAGCCGCGGCCGCAGCAGCCGGGCCAGCAGCAGGTCGTCGGCGCCGACCAGGGCGACGTCCCGGGGGACGTCCAGGCCGGTGTCCTGCAGGGCGCGCAGCGCGAGCATCGCGTACTCGTCGTTGTAGCCGAACAGGCCGTCCAGGGTCAGTTCCCGGCAGCGGTCGGCGAGTTCGGCGGCGGACTCCTCGGTGAAGTCCAGCGGCAGCGGCTCGACCAGCGCGCCGACGCCGGCCGACGCGGCGGCGGCCCGGGCGCCGGCCAGCCGGGGGCCGCTGAACAGGGCGAGCCCCGGGTCGGTCGGCATCACGACGCCGATCCGGCGGCGGCCGCGCTCCAGCAGGTGGGCGGCCGCGGCGGCGCCGACCTCGCGCTGGTCCATGATCAGCGCGTGCGCGCCGGGCACCGGCGGGACACCGAGGGTGAACACCGCCCGGGTGCCGGAGCGGCGCAGGATCTGCACGCCGTCGGGGGTGAGCCCGGGGGTGAGGCAGAGGACGGCGGCGGGCCGCAGCTCGGCCCAGGCGCGGGCCGCGTCGTCGCGGCCGCCCGGGGTGGGGCCGAGCAGCACGCCGGTGTAGCCGTGGCGGGGCAGGGCCTCCTGGAGCTCCCGGTAGAAGCCGCTGAACAGCGGGCCGATCGGTGTGTCGGAGCCGACGACCAGCACCAGGCCGGTGCGGCCGGCCCGCAGCGAGCGGGCGCCGGCGTGCGGGACGTAGCCGAGCCGGTCGGCGGCGGCCCGGACCTTGGCCCGGGTCTGCTCGCTGACCCGGCCGCCGGCCGTGTTGTTGAGCACGAAGGAGACCGTGGCGCGGGAGACGCCGGCGAGTCGGGCGACGTCGGCGCTGGTGGGCGGCGGCGCGGCGGGGCCGGGGAGGTCGTGGTCGCTGTTCATAACGGTTCGAATCTTTTCACGGCCGGCTCTGGCCGTGGGGCTGAACGCCCTGCTAAACATCTGGTTACACGAGTAACCGTTACACGTGTAACCTGCTTCTTGTCCGCCGCCCGGCGCCCCCACCCGCCGCCGGGCACATCCCCTGGAGGGCAACGTGGCCCTTTCCCCCGCCAGTGACGTTCCGCAGGGCGTCCCGAGAGCCGGCCGGGACACCCCGGTGCCCGCCACCCGCGGCCTGCTGCCGCTGCTCTTCACCGGCAACACCGCGATGTACGCGCTCTACCTCGGCGTCGGCGGCGTGCTGCTGCCGTTGCAGGTCGAGCACCTCGACCCGGCCGCCAAGGTGGCCAACCTCGGCCTGGTCAGCGGCGCCGCGGCGATCTTCGCCACCTTCTTCAACCCGTTCGCGGGAGCCCTGTCCGACCGCTCCGGCCGGCGCAACCCGTGGATCCTGGGCGGCGGCCTGGCCGCGGTGGCCGCGATGGCCCTTCTCGGCAGCGTCGACTCGGTGCTGCTGGTCTGCATCGCCTGGTGCCTCGGCCAGGCGGCGATGAACTTCTACCAGGCCGCGCTCACCTCGGTCGTCCCCGACCGCGTCCCGGTGGAGCGCCGGGGCACCGCCTCCGCCGCCGTCGGGCTCGGCCTGCCGGTCGGCTCCACCCTCGGCGTCCTGCTGGCCTCCGCCTTCTCCGACCGCATCCGCACCGGCTACCTGGTGCTCGGCCTGCTGGTCGCGCTGGCCGCCGCCCTGTTCAGCGGCCTCGCCCGGGAACGGCGGATGCCCGCCAAGCGCGCCGCACCGCTGCGCGAGCAGGCCGCCGCCTTCCTCGGCGTGCTGCGCGAGCCGGACTTCCGCTGGGCGTTCATCGGCCGGGCGCTGCTGGTCCTGGGCTACTTCGCCGTCGTCGGCTACCAGCTCTACATCCTCCAGGACCACATCGGCCTGCCCGGCGGCCTCTCGCCCGAGAGCGCGATCGCGATCCTCACCCCGGTCTCCTCGGCCGCGATGGCCGTCTCCACCGTCGTCGGCGGGGTGCTATCGGACCGGCTGGACCGGCGCAAGCTCTTCGTCGGACTCTCCGCCGCACTCTCCGCGGCCGCCCTGCTGATCCCGGTGCTCAGCCCCACCTGGCCCGGCATGATCGTCTTCTCCGCCGTGAACGGCCTGGCCTTCGGCTGCTTCATGGCCGTCGACACCGCGCTGGTGACCATGGTGCTGCCGAAGGCCGAGGACGCCGCCCGCGACATGGGCGTGCTCAACATCGCCAACGCCGGCCCGCAGATCATCGCGCCCTTCGTGGCCTCCGCGGTGGTCGGCCTCGGCGGCTACACCCCGCTGTTCCTGCTCGGCGCCGTGCTCGCGGTGGCCGGTGCGCTGGCCGTGAAGCCCATCCGCGGCGTCCGGTGACCAACCATCAGAAAGGTTTCGTTCCCATGAAGTTGCACACCCAGGAGTGGGGAAGCGGCGACCGGATCGCCCTGCTGGTCCACGGCATCATGTCCGACCACCGCACCTGGCGGCGGGTCGGCCCGGCGCTGGCCGAGCGCGGCTACCGGGTCATCGCCGTCGACCAGCGCGGCCACGGGCTGAGCCCGCGCGGTACGGGCGGGACCCCGCAGGAGCGCTACGCCCTGGACGCGTACGCCGAGGACCTGGCCGACACCCTGCCCGCCGGGGCCGAGCTGGCCATCGGGCACTCGCTCGGCGGCATCACCCTGCTGCGCGCCGTCGAGCGGCTGAAGCCGGCCCGCGCCGTGTACGTCGACCCGGGCTGGCAGTTCGCCCGGGCCGAGGGGGTGGACCCGGCGATGTTCGTGGAGTTCCGGCACGCCACCCGGGAGCAGATCACCGCCCTGAACCCGCGCTGGGAGAGCGCCGACGTCGACGTCGAGCTCGCCACCCTCGCCGCGTGGGACCCGGACTCCGCCCTGGCCATGCCCGGCCAGGAGTCCGGCCTGCCGGCCGCGCCCGCCGTGCCCTCCCTGGTGGTGCTGGCCGATCAGAGCTTCCTGGTGAGCGCCTCGGACGCCGAGCTGCTGCGGGCGCGCGGTTTCGAGGTGCGCACCGTGCCGGGCGCCGGACACACCGTGCACCGGGACGATCACGCCGGCTTCATGGCCGCGCTGGAAGGGTGGATCTGAGCCGTGAACGAGGAGAACGCCATGACCGCCGCCGGCCCTGACGCCCGGACCGGTACGGACGGCGCCCACACCCGCCGCGAGGCCGCCGTCGAGACCGCCCTCGCCCGGCTCGACCTGCCCGCCAAGGTCGCCCTGCTGGCCGGCGCAGACATGTGGTCGCTGCCCGCCAACGAGGAGATCGGCCTCGGCCGCCTGGTGATGTCGGACGGCCCGGCAGGCGTGCGCGGCGAGCAGTGGACCCCGGACGACCCGTCCGTCGCCCTCCCCTCGCCGACCGCGCTCGCCGCCACCTGGGACCTCGACCTGGTCCGCCGGGCCGGCCGGCTGCTGGCCCAGGAGGCCCGGCGCAAGGGCGCCCACGTGGTGCTCGCGCCGACCGTCAACCTGCACCGCAGCCCGCGCGGCGGACGCCACTTCGAGTGCTACTCGGAGGACCCGCTGCTCACCGGCGAGATCGGGGCGGCCCTGGTCTCCGGCGTCCAGGACGGCGGGGTCGGCACCACGCCCAAGCACTTCGTCGCCAACGACTCCGAGACCGACCGCTACACCGTCGACGTCCGGGTGGACGAGCGCACCCTGCGCGAGCTGTACCTGGCGCCGTTCGAGGCGATCGTCAAGAAGGCCCACCCGTGGGGCCTGATGGCCGCGTACAACGCCGTCAACGGTCCGACCATGAGCGAGCACGCCGAGCTCAACAACACCGTGCTGCGCGAGGAGTGGGGCTTCGACGGCATCCTGGTCTCGGACTGGACCGGCGCCCGGGACACCGTCCGGGCGGCGCTCGGCGGCCTCGACGTGGCGATGCCCGGCCCGGCCACCGTCTACGGCGAGCACTTGGTGAAGGCCGTCCGCGAGGGCCTGGTGCCCGAGACCGTGGTCGACGACCTGGCCCGCCGCGTCCTGCGGCTGGCCGCCCGGGTCGGCCTGCTGGAAGGGGCGCCGGCCGCCGTCCCGGCCGAGCGGCTGCCCGCGCCGGTCGACGGCGAGGCACTGGTGCGCGAACTGGCGGCGCGCTCCTTCGTGCTGCTGCGCAACGAGGGCGGCGTGCTGCCGCTCGACCCGGTGCCGGCCTCGGTGGCGCTGATCGGCGCGGCTGCGGCCGAGACCCGGATCGGCGGGGGCGGCAGCGCCCAGGTCTTCCCGACCCGGGTGGTCAGCCCGCTGGACGGCCTGCGGGCCGCGCTCGGCGCGGGCGGCGAACTGCGCCACGAGATCGGCGCGGACCCGCGCACCTTCCTCCCGCCGGCCGCCGTCCCGTGCACCGCCGACCTGCTCGGCGCCGACGGGGCGTCGCTCGGCACGGCCGCACTGGCGGACGGCAGCGTCCGCTGGCTGGGCGCGCTGCCCGGCGGCGCCGCCTTCGCCGACCTCGCTCGGGTCCGGCTGACCGGCACCCTGGCCGCGGGTTGCGGCGGGCGGCACCGGCTGGCCGTCCGCGGTGTCGGCCGGTTCACGCTGGAGGCGGACGGCGAGGTGCTCTTCGACGGGGTGCTGCTGCCCGAGGGCGAGGACCCGGCTGCGGCGTTCCTCAACCCGCCGGAGCGCCGCTTCGACCTGGACCTCGCCGAGGGCCGGGAGGCCGCGGTCACGCTGACGTACACCATGCCGGAGGCGAGCGACTTCGCCGGCTTCGGCCTGGTCTCCTTCGCGCTCGGCCACGCCGCGCCGACCGCCTCCCCGGACGAGCTGATCGAGCGGGCCGTCGAGGCCGCCCGGGAGGCCGAGGTCGCGGTGGTCGTGGTCGGCACCACCGAGGAGGTGGAGAGCGAGGGCGTGGACCGGGCCGGCCTGCGCCTGCCCGGCCGCCAGGACGAACTGGTCGCCAGGGTGGCGGCCGCCAACCCCCGTACGGTGGTGGTGGTCAACGCCGGCGCCCCGGTGCTGATGCCCTGGCGCGACTCGGTGGCCGCCGTGCTGCTCGCCTGGTTCCCCGGCCAGCAGGCCGGCGAGGCGCTCGCCGACGTGCTGCTCGGCACGGTCGAGCCCGGCGGGCGGCTGCCCACCACCTGGCCCGCGGAGGAGGCCGACGCCCCGGTCTGGGAGGTCGTGCCCACCGACGGCCGGCTCGACTACGCCGAGGGCCTGTTCATCGGCTACCGGGCCTGGCAGCGCCGGGCCGCAGCCGCCCCCGCGTACTGGTTCGGGGCCGGCGGCGGGTACACCAGCTGGTCCTACGAGGGCCTGGAGGCGCGGCTGGCGGACGGGTCCACCGGGGCTTCGGCCGAGGTTCTGGCCGAGGTGACCGTCCGGGTGCGCAACACCGGCGAGCGGGCCGGGCGCGAGGTGGTGCAGGTGTACCTGGCCACCGACGGCTCCGACCGCAGCCGCCCGGACCGCCAGCTGGCCGGTTTCGCGGTGGTCGAGGCCGCGCCGGGCGCCGTCGCGACCGCCCGGATCACCGTGCCGCGCCGGGCCGTGCAGAGCTGGGACACCGCCGCCCGCGCCTGGCGCACCAACCCGGGCGTGCACACCGTCGAGGCCGGCCGCAGCGCCGGGGACCTTCCGCTCGCGGTGGCCCTGGTGGTGCCGGCGCAGGTCTGACGTCCGCCCGGCCCCGGGGAGGGGCCCCGGCGTGCGACCTGCCGCACGCCGGGGCCCCTCCCGGCCTCTCGGAGCGCCTCGACGGGCGAAGGCCGTCGCCTGAGCCCGGACCGCCGGGGCCGGCCGCCCCTGCCGCGGGTTCCGGCGGCAGGGGTGGGCCCGCGATGGTCAGCCGAGCATCACGCCGGTCTCCCGGGCCAGGGTGTCCAGGCCGTACCGGGTCACGTGCTCGACGTTCTCCAGGTCGATCGTGCGGACGCCCTCGGCGGCCAGCCGCTCGTTGATCTCGTCCAGGTGCTGCTGGACGAGGTGCTTCTCCGCATCGGTGGTGCGGCCCTTGTGCGGCCGCCCGGCGTGCTCCAGGCTGGCGTAGTTGACCCGTTCCCGGCCGGCGGCGACCGCCGTCCCGGACGTGGCGGCCCGGGCGGCCGGCCTGGCGCCGCGCAGCACCTCGGCCATCGGCGCGGCCGAGGCCAGCCGGTCGAACGCCTCGGCCTCCATCACCACCGTCTGCGGCTCCGCCCGGTCCGGGTGGTGCAGCTCGACCGTGACCAGGTCGAGCGCCAGCTCCCGCACCTCGCCCAACTCCCCGGCGAGCGCGTCGATCTCGACCGGACCGTCCGTCAGGTCGGGGTGCTGGAGCACCACGACCCGCACCAGGTCCCCGTCGTTCTCCGCGTGCTTGCCGGTCAGGTCCGAGAACCGGATGATCTTCTGGCCCATGTCTTCCTCTCCTGCCCCTGTGATCAGCCGAGAGCCTACGCCCGGATGATCATCGACGCCGCTCCGACCGGACCGGCGCCGACCCGGGGCGGCCGATCGGCGGGGCCAAGGCGCTGACGGGCAGGTGGAGTTCGGGCCGTCCGTCAGGCCGAACGGCCTTCCGTCCCGGACAGCCACTCGGCGAGGACGGCGGCCTGGCTGTGGTCCACGTCCCTGGTGGCGGTGAGCAGCGTGAGCCGGCCGTGGCCGGCGAGCTCGCGCAGGTGGCCGACCGCGTCGCGGTGTCCGGCGTCCCGCAGCTCGGCGTGGTAGCGGCGGCGGAACTCGGCGTAGCGGCTCGGCTCGTGGCCGTACCAGCGGCGCAGTTCGGTGGACGGCGCGACGTCGCGCAGCCACTCGTCCAGGTGCGCGTCCTCCTTGCGCACGCCGCGCGGCCAGACCCGGTCGACCAGGACCCGCTGCCCGTCCCGGGGCGAGGACTCCTCGTAGACCCGCCGGTAGGTGATCTGTGCGGCCATCGCGACGCCTCCCGGGTCGAGCGGCCGGACCGTACGCCTGCGGTCCGGCTCCGGACCGGTGACCGGGCTCCGGACACCGGTGGAACGGGGCTCCTGCGGGGCCCGCGCGCCCGCCACAGCCGCCGTCGACCCGGCCATCCTATCGAGCACCGGACGCGGGCTCCTGTCGAGGAGCGCGGACGACCGGCGCGAAGGCGGCCCGCGGCCGGCTGTGGCCACCGGGGCCGCCGGCCCGGTCCCGGTGGCGGACCCCTGGTGCGGGCTCCCGGCGCCGGACCGGCGGGGGCGGGGTGCGACCGGACGGCGGCCGGTCGCACCCCGCAGGTCACAGCGCCCGGGTCAGCCGGTCGGTGAGCAGCCGGGTGAAGCGGGCCGGATCGGCCAGCTCACCGCCCTCGGCGAGCAGCGCGCCGCCGTGGACCAGCTCGGCGATCTCCGTCAGCGCGGGGTCGGCCGGGTCGGCCTCGTGCGCCGTCCGCAGCGCGGTGACCAGGGGGTGCGCCGGGTTGAGTTCGAGGATCCGCTTGACCTGGGGCACCTGCTGACCCATCGCCCGGTACATCTTCTCCAGGGTCGGGGTCATGTCGTGGGCGTCGCCGACGAGGCACGCCGCGGAGGTCGTCAGCCGCGACGACAGGCGGACCTGCTTGACCTGCTCGGACAGGGCCGTGGTCAGCCAGGTCAGCAGGGCGGCGAAGTCCTGGTCGCGCTTGACCTTCTCGGCATCGGCCGCCTCGTCCCCGTCGGCGGGCTCGTCGAGGTCGACCTGGCCCTTGGCGATGGACTGGAGGCGGTGGCCGTCGAAGCCCGGGACCCGCTCCACCCAGACCTCGTCGACGGGGTCGGTGAGGATCAGCACCTCGTACCCCTTGGCGCGGAAGGCCTCCAGGTGCGGGGAGTTCTCCACCGTGGCCCGGGTCTCGCCGGTCAGGTAGTAGATCGCTTCCTGGCCGTCCTTCATGCGCTCGACGTACTCGCGCAGGGTGGTGGTCCGGTCCGGGTCGTGGGTGGAGGCGGCCGACACCAGTTCCAGCAGGGCCTCGGTGTTGTCGGTGTCCTCGATCAGGCCCTCCTTCAGCACGCGGCCGAACTGGGACCAGAACGACGCGTAGGCCTCGGCGTCGCCGGCCTGCATCTCCTTGACCGCGCCGAGGACCTTCTTGACCAGGCGCCGACGTACCGCGCGGATCTGCCGGTCGTGCTGGAGGATCTCGCGGGAGATGTTCAGCGACAGATCGTGGGTGTCCACCACGCCCTTGACGAAGCGCAGGTAGTCGGGCATCAGCGCTTCGCAGTCGTCCATGATGAACACCCGCTTGACGTACAGCTGCACGCCGCGCCTGGGTTCGCGGGAGAACAGGTCGAACGGTGCCTGCGCGGGGAGGAAGAGCAGCGCCTCGTACTCGAAGGTGCCCTCGGCGCGCATGTGGACGGTCTTGGCCGGGGCCTGCCAGTCGTGGCTGATCTGCTGGTAGAACTCGTGGTACTCGGCCTCGGTCACCTCGTTGCGCGGCCGGGCCCAGAGGGCCTTCATCGAGTTGAGCGTGTCGACCTCGGTGGTGGTGGCGCCCTCGGCACCGGTCCGCTCGGTGGCCATCCGGATGGGCCAGCGGATGAAGTCCGAGTACTGCTTGACGATCTGGCGGATCTTCGGCTCGGCCAGGTAGTCGGCCAGACCGTCCTCGCCGTCGACGGGCTTGAGGTGCAGGGTGACGGAGGTACCCACCGGAAGCCCGTCGACGTCCCGGAGCTCGTAGGTGCCCTCGCCGGCGGACTCCCACTGGGTGCCGGCGTCGGTGCCGGCCCGGCGGGTGCGCAGGGTGACCTTGTCGGCGACCATGAACGCCGAGTAGAAACCGACGCCGAACTGCCCGATCAGACTCTGCGCCGCCGCGGCGTCCTCGGCGCCCTTGAGCTTCTCCAGCAGGCCCGCGGTGCCGGACTTGGCGATCGTGCCGATCAGCTCCACGATCTCGTCCCGGCTCATGCCGATCCCGTTGTCGCGGACGGTCAGCGTCCGGGCGTCGTGGTCGACGTCCAGTGCGATGTGCAGGTCCGAGGTGTCGGCCGCGACGTCGGGGTCGGTCAGCGATTCCAGCCGGATCTTGTCCAGTGCGTCGGAGGCGTTCGAGATCAGCTCGCGCAGGAAGATGTCCTTGTTCGAGTAGATCGAGTGGATCACCAACCGGAGCAACTGACGGGTCTCTGCCTGGAATTCCAGCGTCTCGACAGTGCTACCCACTCTGGGGCTTCCTTTCTGTCCGAAGGGAACGGAGGGTACGGACGGGCCTGGGCCCGGGCGGCTCGCCGCCGGTACCGCATGGTAGATCGTGGACGGGCGGGGGAGCACCGTGGACCGGTCGGGTGGGCGTGGGCGCCCCGGTCGGCCGGGGCCGTCGGCCGGGGCCGGGCTCGGGGTCGTCCGGCGCTGTGACCGCGTCGGCGGCCGCGGCTGCCAGGCGGTCGACCTCGACAAATGCGTCGAGGTGGTGGCCCGGGTTCCAGGGGTGGTCGGCGGCGGGTGGGGCGGGCAGGAAGGCGGGGGAGCGGCCGCGGTGGAGGTACCAGGAGCCGAGGCGTTCCAGGGCGGCGCGGCGCTCGGCGGCGCTGGTCTCGACGGAGCAGCGCTCGGCGGCGTAGAGGCGCAGGAGGTCGTTGAGCCGGTAGCGGTCGCGTTCTTCGAGGGTGAGCAGGTGGGCAGCGGCCAGCCGGTCGAGGACGGGCCGGACGGCGGCGGCCGGGGCGCCGGCCAGGGCGGCGGCCGCGTCGGAGCCGATGCCGACGGCCGGGACCAAGGTGAGCAGCCGGAGCAGCGCTCGGGCCTCGGCGGGGAGCGAGCGGTAGGAGAGGTCGAAGGCGGCGCGGACCGCCGAGGTGTCGTCGCCCTCGATCTGGAGGGCGCTCAACCGGGTTTCTGCGTCGAGGAGTTCGGCGGCGTGGTCGGTGAGGCTGCGGTCCGGGCAGGCGGCGAGGCGGCTCGCGGTGACGGCCAGGGCGAGGGGCAGCCGGCCGCAGGCGGCGGTGAGTTCGGCCGCGGCGCGCGGCTCGGCGCGGGTGCGGTGCTCGCCGATGATGCGGGCCAGCAGTTCGAGGGCCTGGTGGGCGGGCAGGACGTCGAGCACCAGGGGCCGGGCGCCGTTGCGGACGGCCAGTCCGTCGAGCCGGGTGCGGCTGGTGACCACCGTGCGGCAGTCCGGGGCGCCCGGCAGCAGCGGGCGGACCTGCTCGGCGTCGCGGGCGTTGTCGAGGACCACGAGCAGCCGGCGGTCGGCCAGCAGGGAGCGGTAGAGCGCGGCCGCCTCGTCCGGTGCCGCGGGGATCCGGTCGCCGGGCACGCCCAGGGCGCGCAGGAAGCGGGCCAGGACGGTGTGCGGGGCGAGTGGTGCGTCGAGGGAGTATCCGTGCAGGTCGGCGTAGAGCTGACCGTCCGGGAACCGGTCCCGGACGCGGTGGGCCCAGTCCACGGCGAGGGTGGTCTTGCCGACCCCGGCCGGTCCCGAGACCGCGCACACGGCGGCGGCCGGCCCGGTCTCCTGTGGAGCCGGGGAGGCGAGCAGCGAGTCCAGGACGCGCAGTTCCGTGCTCCGTCCGACGAAGGTGGCCAGGGCGGGCGGGAGTTGGGCGGGTGGTGGTTCCGGCGCCTGCGCCGGGGGAACCGCCGCAGGGGTCGGTGCCTCCTCGGCCCGGGGCGAGGCGGCGGGGACCGGCTCGGTGGCCAGCAGTTCCAGGTGCAGTGCCCGTAGCCCGGGCCCGGGGTCGAGCCCGAGCTCGTCGGCCAGGCGCTCGGCGAACCGGCGGTAGGCGGCGAGCCCTTCGGGTGTGCGTCCGGAGCCGTGCAGGGCCCGCATCAGCTGTCCGGTGAAGCGTTCCCGCAGCGGCTGGTCGGCGACCAGCGCGGTCAGTTCGGGCACGGCCGCGCGGTGCCGGCCGAGGGCGAGCTCCAGGTCGAGGCACTCCTCCCAGGCGGTCAGCCGCAGTTCGTCCAGCGCGACGGCGCCCGGGGCGTCCGCGTCCACGGCGAGTCCGTCCAGTGCCGGTCCGCGCCACAGGGCGAGCGCCGCGCGGAGCCCGTCGACCGCGTCCGGGGTCCGTCCGGCGGCGGCTTCGCCGCGGGCGAGGGCGAGCCGGTCGGTGAAGTCGCGGGCGTCCAGTCGGTGGCCGGTGAGGGTGATGCGGTAGCCGCGGCCGTCGGTCAGCAGGACGGGCGGCGCGTCCGGGTCGGCCTCGGCGAAGCGGCGCCGCAGCAGCCCGGCGAGGTTGCGGACCTGGCGGGTGGCGGTGGCCGGCGGCCGCTCGTCCCAGACGGCGTCCACCAGACGGGCGACCGGAACGGAGCTGTCCGCGTTGAGCAGCAGGGCGGCGAGCAGCCGTTCCTGCCGGGAGCCTTCGGAGGGGACGCGTCGGCCGTCGCCGGTCCACACCTCCAGCGAGCCGAGGATCCTGAACTCCACACGTCCCTCCCTGGGGCCCGCGCGGCCGGTGAGGACCGCCGCTGTGGTGGATGGGCGCGAGTCGTGACGAATCGATGATCAGATCATGCCAGTTGTGTGCGTTCGGTTGAGAACTTTGTCAGGCACCGGCCGAAACGAGCCGGTGGCCGACGAGACACCCCGACCCACAGGAGCAGTTGATGAACCGTCTGAAGAAGGCCGTCGCCACCGCGACCGCCGTCGCCGCGGCCGCCCTGATCCCGCTCACCGCCGCCCCGGCCTCCGCCGCCACCGGGCCGGCCACCCACCTGGGGATGACCTGGTCCGTCGTCTCCTACGGCCCGGAGGGCACCGTCCAGGTCGGCGGCCCCGGCGGCAGCCCGAGCAACGCCTACAGCGGCGACACCGCGCCGTCCGTCTCGCTGCCCGTGCTCTGCCTCAACGTCGACGGCAGCCCGGCCCCGGACGGTCTCACCATCGCCTTCCACAACGGCTGGGCGCAGGGCACCGTCGCCCTCAGCCAGCCGGTCAAGGGCTCCCGCCTCAACAGCCGGGCCGCGGCGGACAGCGTCTGCCAGGCCGCCTTCGGCGCCGCCTGGCGCGAGGCCGAGTTCCACGACGGCCGCTACGGGCCCGACCTGTCGCTGACCGGTGGCTGGACCTTCTGGGCCTACGGCAACATCCCGAACAACACCCGGTTCTGGACGGCCATCAACGACCAGCCGGCCAACCCCTGGAACTGACCGGGCGGAAGCCGCCGACGCGCCCGCCCACCCGGCGGGCGCGCCGCGGCGGCCACTTCCGGGATTCGCCGACGGGCCGTCGGGGTACGCCGTACGCTCGGGCGCAGGCGGCCGGCCGCCGCCCGGAACCCGGAGGAGGACGGCGTGGACACGGCTTCCGTACGGCAGGACACGGCTGCGGGGCGCCGCCCCGGCGGGCCCCGGATCGACCCGCTGCTCGCCGACCGCGTCACCGAGGCGCTCCTCCTGGCCGGCCTGCCCGTCGGCTACGGCGGGCACGGGCCCGGCGTCCAGCTGCGCCCGGCCGAGCCGCACGACGACTCCGACGACTGCGCCGGCCTGATCGCCCTGCACTGGGAGCCCGGCCCCCGGCTGGCGGCCGCCGCGGCGATGGAACAGCCCCACCAGCCCGCGTCCTGCGCCCGACGGGTCGTCAGCAGCAGCATGCGGAACGCGCTGGCGGAGTTCCTGCCGGCCTTCGGCATCGAGGTCGTGGCCGGCCGGCTCGACGGGGAGACCAGGGTCGGCCGTGCCGGCGGCCCCGCTCCGGCCACCGGCCAGGACGCCTTTGTCCCGGCCCCGGCCGGGCCCCGCCCGCAGGACCTCGGCATCGGCGCGGACGTCGTCGACGCGGTGCGCCGCACCGCCGCGCTCGCCGGCCTGCCCGTCGCCGACCACCTGCACGCGCCCGGCATCACCCTCACGCCGTGCCGGCCCGTCGACGACGGTGACGACACCACCGGAGTCGCCGACCTCCGCTGGAACCCCTCCCGCCGCCTGTCCGCTGCCGCCGACGGCGGCGACACCCCCGCCGCCGAGCGGGCCGCGCACGCCCGCACCGCCGTCCAGGACGCGATGCGTCACGCCTTCGGCGCCGTCCTCGGCGCCTGCGGCCTCGACCTCCAGTGGCGACGGCCGGCCGCGCTCCCGTACCAGCTGCGCGCCTACGGGCCCGTCGAGCAGCCGCCGGTACGGCGCTGACTCCCGCCGGAGCGAACCCTCCGGAGTGGCTCAGACGGCGTACAGTCCGTGCGCGGCGAACACCGACCTGGCCTCGGCGGTCTGTTCAGGAGTGGGCACGGGCGTGTCGGCGAGGGGGAAGTCCAGGCCGAGCGCGAGCCACTTGGGGGCGCCGAGCTTGTGGAAGGGCAGCACGTCGACGCGGGTGACGTTGCCGAGCGAGGCGGCGAACGCGGCGACGCCCTCGACGTTCGCGGCGGGGTCGACCGCCGTGTGACCGGGCAGCGGCTCGCCCCTGTGGGTCTTGCGGTACCGGGTGAAGACCTTCTCCAGCTCCGGGTCGACCGGGTAGCCGTAGGTGCGCAGCGCGCCGGCGACCATCCGCCAGCCGCCGTTCGGCATGATCGCGCGCCTGAGCGGGGCGTCGGTCTGCAGGCCGACGATCAACTCCCGCTCCCGGTCGATGTATCCGGGCGCGTGCGCGGTGATGCCGGACGGGATGTCGTACGCGATGTCGTAGACGCCCCTGGCGCGCTCCTTCGGGAAGAGGTCGGTGATCCGCCGCCACACCGCGGCGGTCCGCTCGGTCGGGCCGACGAGGAAGGCCGCGTCGCCCTCGTACGGGGTGTAGTTGCGCTGGATGAAGTCGCGGACGTCGATCGCGTCCCGCCACAGGCCGCCCTGGAAGCCGTCCCAGGCGCTCGTGGTCCGACTCCGCTGCGAGGTGGTCATGTCGGTGTCCTCTTCTCAGGCCTGGTCGCCGTAGTAGGCCCGGCGCATCAGCTGTTGCATGTCGGCGACCATCGGCATCCGGGGGTTGGCCGGGGCGCACCGGTCGTTCGGGGCGCCGGGGGACCGGCCCCATGGGACCCGCTCCCGGCCGAAGGTCCCGGGCCCGCCGCGCGGTTGGTCCCGCGTCCGGGGCCCGGGGGCGGCCGGGTCAGGCGTGCGGCACGACGGCGACCGGGCCGTGGGCGTGGTGGAGCACCGACTGGGCGACCGCGCCCAGCCGGGGCCCGGCCATCGGGTGGGAAGGCGCGCGCCGTCCGAGCACGACCAGCGAGGCGGTGCGGGAGGCCTCCACGAGCAGCCGGCTCGGGCTCCAGGCGCACACGTCCACCTCGGTGCGGACCCCGGGGAACTTGTCCTGCCAGCGCGACAGCGCGTCCTGGAGCCGCACCTGCTCGGCGGCCACCAGCGACTCCCCGATCTCCCGCTGGTCCACCGGCGCCTCGGTGGTGTACGGCCCGTGGAAGGTGTCGCGGCTCTCCAACACCCGCAGAGGGACGCCGCCGGCCGCCGCGTGCCGGAAGGCGAAGGCGAGCACGGCGTCGCACGGCCGGTCGCCCTGCACGCCCACGACCACCTCGCCGGGCCCCGCGGCGGGCTCCACGGGACCGGCCGGGCCGGCGGGGACCAGCACCACCGGGCACTCGGCCCGGGCGGCGGCCCGCAGCCCGACCGATCCGACCAGCAGCCCGGCGAAGCCGCCCAGGCCGCGCGACCCGAGGACCAGCAGAGCGGCCCGCCGGGAGGCGGCGGCCAGCGCGTAGGCGGGGTTCCCGGGGACGATGTCGCAGGAGACCGTCAGCTCCGGCAGCGCGGCCGTGATCCGGTCCCGGATCGAGGCCACCGGCTGCGGCAGCGGGCTCCCGCCGCCGAGGTCGCGCTCCAGGGCGTCCACCTCGCCTCCCGCGACGTGGACCATCCGCAGCGCGCGCCCGTTGCGGTGGGCCTCGTGGGCGGCCCACTCGGCCGCCGCCGCGCTCTGCACCGAACCGTCGATCCCCACCAGCACGTCGTGCGACATGTCAGTGACCTCCCTGGTCAGCGGACGGCCCCGGCGTCGGCAGCCGCGGTCCCGTCCGGTGACCAGACTCCCGCCGGACAGGTGGTCCGCCCCAGGGGCCGACCAGCCCCGGTCGCGCACCGAAGGTCCCGGCCCGCGGGGCCGCCGGGAGGGCCGGAAGCCGCACGGTTGCCACCCCGCGGTTCGTCCCCGTCTGCGACAATCGGCCGCGACCGCGGCGACGAGGAGGGTGCCCGTGAGCGGCGAGACGGTACGGTCACGGATGCCGCAACTGCGGCTGGACGAACTGCTGGAGGAACTCCAGGCACGGATCGACGTGGCCCGGGGCACCAGGGACCGGGTGCACAGCCTGCTGGAGGCGGTGCTGTCGGTCGGCCGGGAGCTGGACCTGACGCAGGTACTGCGGAGGATCGTGGAGGCCGCGGCCGTCCTGGTGGACGCCCGCTACGCCGCGCTCGGGGTGATCGGGCCGGACGGGGAGACCCTCTCGCAGTTCCACACGGTCGGACTGTCGGACGAGGAGATCGAACGGATCGGGCCCTACCCGACCGGCCGGGGCCTGCTGGGCGAGCTGATCCACCACCCGGCGACGCTGCGGCTGGCCGACCTCACCGAGCACTCCTCCTCGGTGGGCTGCCCGGTGCACCACCCCGTGATGCGGACCTTCCTCGGGGTGCCGGTGCGCGTGCGCGACGAGGTGTTCGGCAACCTCTACCTGACCGACAAGCAGGGCGGGGAGGAGTTCGACGCCGACGACGAGGCGGTGATCTCCACGCTGGCCGTGGCGGCCGGCGTGGCGATCGACAACGCCCGGCTGTACGAGGAGGCCCAGCGCCAGCAGCGGTGGCTGAGCGCGAGTGCGGAGATCACCCGCGCGCTGCTGTCCGGCGGCTCCCGCTCCGAGGTGCTGGAGCTGATCGCCCAGCGGGCCCGGGAGATCACCGGCGCGGACCTGGCGGACGTCTCCGTACCGGTGACCGGGACCGGGACGGTCCGGGTGGAGCTGGCACTCGGCGGCGACGCCGTCGGCCGGTCGGGCCTGGTGGTGCCTCTGGAGGGGTCCCTGTCGGGTGCGGCCTGCGCCTCGGGGGTGCCGGTGACCACGGTGGACCTGGCGGGTGACCCCCGGCTCTCGGCGGGGCCGAGCCGCTTCGGCGGGCTCGGACCGGCGGTCGCGGTGCCGCTGGGCCGGGCCGAGGGGCAGATCGACGGCGTGCTGCTGCTGGCCAGGGAGGCGGGCCGGCCCGAGTTCTCCGACGGGGAGACCGGGCCGCTGCTGGGCTTCGCCGACCAGGCCGCGCTGGCCCTGGAGCTGGCGGAGCGCCGCAGGGACGCCGAACAGCTGGCGATGCTGGAGGACCGCGACCGGATCGCCCGCGACCTGCACGACCTGGCCATCCAGCGGCTGTTCGCCACCGGGATGACGCTGCAGAGCGCCGCCCGGTTCATCGACCACGCCACCGCCTCGGACCGGGTGCTGCGCGCGGTGGGGGACCTGGACGAGACCATCAAGATCATCAGGTCGACCATCTTCGGCCTCCGGGCCAGGGAGGAGGCCGCCGGCCACGGCCTGCGGGCCAGGGCCGTCCGTACGGTGGAGCAGGCGCAGGCGGTGCTCGGCTTCGCACCGCGGCTGAGCATGGAGGGCCTGCTGGACACCGACGTCCCGTCGGAGGTGGCCGAGCACGTCCTCGCCGTCCTGGCCGAGGCGTTGAGCAACGCGGCCCGGCACGCGGGGGCGGGCCGGGTCGAGGTCGTGCTCCAGGCCTCCGGCGGGCGGGTGCTGGTGTCCGTGCAGGACGACGGCGTCGGCGTCCCCGAACAGGGGCGGCGCAGCGGGCTGTCGAACCTGGCGGAGCGGGCGCGGACGCTGGACGGGTCGTTCGAGCTGGTCCGCCCGGCGGAGGGCGGGACCCAGGTGGTCTGGTCGGCCCCGCTGCCGGTCTGAGCGGGGCGGTCCTAGGACCGGGTGTCCGGGAGCAGGAGCCCGGTGACGAGTTCGGGCCGGATCCGGATGGAGACCTGGCGGGGCGGCCGGACCGCCGGGACGGACGGGTCCTCCCCGGCGGACCGGTCCTCCCGGGCGGGCGGGACCTCCTCGACGGGGAGCTCCGAGACGTCGGCCCGTCCCAGCACGGTCACGCTCCAGCCGGTTCCGTCCGCCTCGTCGATCTCGCCCGCCTCGAACGCCACCAGGGCGCCGGAGACGGCGCGGACCAGTTCGGAGTGCGCGGCGGCGCGCACCAGCACGCTCCCGTCGCCGCCGATCCGGTAGGGGACCGGTCGGACGGCCGGCAGCGCGCCGACCGTGTACACCACGCGGCCGACCGAACTGCCGGCCAGCAGGCGGAAGCAGTGCTGCTCGTCCAGGGCCGGGTGCGCGGCGGGGATGCGGTCGGGTTCCATACCTTCGATTGTTCGCATCGCGCGGGGAACGGGGGAGGGTCGTTCGGTCCCTGCCCGACCGACGAGTGGACCCGGACCGGGGCCGGGGGCCGGCACTACGCGGGGGCGAGGGCCCGGTTGGCGATGAGGGCGGCCTGGACGCGCCGCTCCACGCCGAGCTTGGCGAGCAGCCGGGAGATGTGGTTCTCGACCGTCTTCTCGGCGAGGTACAGCCGCTCGCCGATCTGCCGGTTCGTCAGCCCCTCGCCGATGAGGGCCAGGAGACCTCCCGTTCCCGTCCGGTGAGTTCGGGCAGCCCGGGGCCCGGGTCCGTCGGGCCCGCGCGCGTGGTGTCCGTCAGGGAACGTCGGCCTCCTCGCGCAGGTCGCGGACACCGTGGGCGATCCGCCCTGCGACGGCCCCGCCCGCAGGCCGCCGCAGGGGAGCGCGGAGGCGGTGGGCCAGGGCGCCGGCCGCCACGCAGAGCGCCAGCGCGGTCCAGAGCAGCGGGGGGTTCTGCAGGCCCAGGCCGATGACGGCCGGTCCGACCGCGTAGGACACCGTCCAGGTCAGCTGGAACAGGGACATGTACGGTCCTTCGTCGCCCTTGGGCGCCATGGCCACCGCCGCCGCGGCCGCGGTCGGCTTCGAGGCCAGTTCGGCCAGCGCCAGGACGGCTGCCACGAGGACCGCGAGCGGGCCCTGGAGGGCGTGCGGGACGGTGGAGATCGTCGCGGTCAGGGCGATGGCGCCGGCCACCGCGCCGATCGGCAGGCGCAGGACCCGCGACCGGGTCCAGCCGGACAGCCGGCGGCTGATCCGCATCTGCAGGGTGGTGGCGGTGGCGTAGCGGACGGCGACCACGACGGTCGGCCAGTAGGCGGGCTGGTGGAGGCTCTCCACGAGATAGAGGGGGAAGGCGACCGTCGGGATCAGCCAGGCCGCCGACAGCAGCGTCTGGGACACCACCAGGGACAGGAAGGGCCGGTCACCGAGCGCCGCCCGGGTGTTCGACCTCGCCGCCCGGTGGCCGGGCCGCTCGGCGGCCGGCACGGCGACCCCCAGCAGGAGGACGGCCGCGAGGAGGGAGCTCGCGCCGTTCAGGGCGAGTGCGACCTGTAGGCCGCGCCCGCCGGCGAGCGCCATCAGGGCGGTCGCCCCCAGGGTGCCGACTCCCAGGGAGGTCGTCCTGAGCACGGTCACCGCGGAGAACCAGTCGGTGAGCTCCTCCGGCTTCGCGAGCCGCGCGACCAGCGTGGGCCAGGCGGCACCGTAGAGCCGGTCGGCGGCCGTCACGACGAAGGTGACGGCCGCCACGGCGAGCAGGTTCCCCGCCGCGAAGAACAGGCCGTACCCGAGCGCGGTCAGGACATTGCCGAGGAGCAGGCAGGACTTGGGCCCCCTGGCCTGGACGAGCCGCCCGCAGAGCGGCACGACGGCGAAGGACGCGACCGACCCGACCGTCACGGCCGTGCCCGCGGAGGCCGCCGGGAAGTGCTGGACGGTGACGAAGAACAGCAGCGACAACGGCAGGAAGACGCCGGAGCCGAACGTGTCGATCGCCACCGAGAGGAAGAGCCGCCGCTGCCGACGGAACCGCCTGGCCCCTGTCACGCCACCCCCACCGTCGAACCCGCCCCCGAAGCCGACCCGCTACCGCGTGTTGCGCAGCTTGAGAATGTACGTCGCGGTCAGCGCCACCGCACGGTCCTCGTCCTGTGAGAGTTCCTCCAGGGCGCGGGACGTCGTGCCTCCCGGGACGTCCGCGAGCGCCTGGGTCAGCCGTCGGCGGGCGTCCGGTCCGACGGTGTCGTGGGCGAGGCGGTCGACGAGCCCGGTGGCGATCCGGTCCGTCAGCGCGGGGTCGCTCGCCAGTGCGCCCAGGGCGTCGGCCGCGTCGGCGTCGTTCACTGCCTCGACGATCATGCCGATGAGCGTCGGGACCGCGTCGGCCACGCCGCGGGCTCCGAGCGCCAGGGCCGCGTACCTGCGGACCACGGCGTCGGGATTCTTGAGGGCGTCCCGCAGCAGGGCGGTCGCCTTCCCGTCCGGCAGCTCGGCGAGGGACCGGACGGCACGTTCGCGCACCTCGGCCGCGGGTGAGCGCAGGCCCTCCGCGAGCAGCGCCGTCCCTTCCCCGCCCGCCTGCGCCAGAGCCCAGCGGAGGGCTCCGGCGACGTTCGCGTCCGATTCGCCCAGTACGGCCTCGACCAGTGCCTCCACCGGCACCGGAGCGTCCTCGCCCGCGGACAGGGCCGCGCGCTGGCGCGCCCCCGGGCTCTTCGACTCCAGGGCCTGGAGCAGCGCGACGACCCGCAGGACCTCCTCCCAGCCGGCGGGTTCCGCGGCGTCGATCCGCCGGAGCCGGGTGAGCAGCTCGGTCTCCGCCGCGATGCGCTCGCGGGTCCGTCGGATGAGGTCGTCCACGAGCTCCGCGGGCGCGAAGCCGGGGTCGTCGAGCGCCCGCCCGACGTCGCGCAGCGACAGGCCCAGCGACCGCAGGCTCTCGACGTGGAAGATCCGCCGGATGTCCTCGTCCGAGTACCGGCGGTAGCCGGAGCCGGTGCGCCCCGTCGGCCGCACCAGCCCGAGCGATTCGTAGTGCCTGAGCATGCGGGCGCTGACCCCGGACCGCCGCGCGACGTCGCCGATCAACACTGCCTACCGTCCCTCCCGGCCGCCCCCGCCGAGGGCCACCGTGCGCTTCGCCTCCTCGATCGCGAACTCGAATCCGGCATCCGGGTCGCGCCACAGCCGTTCGGTGGCGAGCGCGTGCGCGCGCACCCGGGGGTCGAGGTCCGTGGTCGCGGCGTTCAGCGTCGGCAGCATCACCTCCCCGAGCGCGATCAGCGCCCGGCTGAGGCTCAGCTGCGTCTCGTGCCCGCCGCGCCCGAGCTGACCCGCCAACACTACGGCCAACGCGCGCCCGCCACCCTCGGGTACGAGCACGACCGCGGCCCGCCAGGCGCTGCGGGCCACCTCCTCGTCGGCGTCGGCCAGCAGCGCGGGCGTGATCGCCGGCCACGCCCGCCGGTCCCCGATCTTGGACAGTGTGTGCAGGGCCTGGCTCCGTGCCTGCGCACGCTCCGAGCGGACCTCGCCGAGCAGCAGCGGGAGCGTCAGGGCCGCCTCGTGCCGGGTGAGTGCCCAGGTGAGCATCTCGCGCACGGAGAACTCGGGCTCGACCGCGCACCGTTCGACGAGCCCGCCGACGTACCCCGGGTCCGGGGCCGTGCCGACGGCCATCGCCGCCCGCAGACGGACCGACGAGTCGTCGTGCTCCAGTGCCCCGAGCGCCCGTGTCGTGTCCGTGTTCTCTTCCGGTCTGGTCAACAGGACCACCTCCTTGGCAGCAGTGAAGGCCTTGTCACTGTGTCAAGGTCAAGCGGTCGGGCCGGGCCGAGGGGGCGGTCCCGGGCGGAGTCAGGTCACGTGGTGCTCACCTCAGGGTGGACGGCGCGTGGCGAGCGCGGATCACGGACAACCCCATCCTGGACGACGTCGTCCGGCCTGGCAGAGGGGCGTCGGGTCCCGCCGGCCGGCGGCCGTACGCCCCTTCGGTCCTCAGTCCTCGTCCTCCGGGGCCGGCTCCGGAGTCGCCAGCAGCCGGGCCAGCCGCCCCTGGCCCGCCACCACGTACCCGACGCCGATCCCGAGCGTGATGACCGTGAATGCCACGATGAGCCAGCTGAGCAGGGTGAAGACCATGCCGAGCGGGCCGAACTGGGTCACGCTGCGGTTCAGCGAGCGGGGGATGTAGAGCTGTGACACCCATGCGAACGCCGTCAACCCGGCACCGGTCAGCACGGCCCCCGGCAGTAGCGGGAGCCAGGGAACGCGGCCGCCGAGCAGCAGGTGCTGGGTCCACCACCACAGCAGAGCGGCCGTGATCAGGTAGAGCACGCCCCCGAGGCCCTCGCCCGCGCCGAACCCGGTCCGCACCTGACCCTGGAGAACCAGGGCGGTGAGCCACACCAGGAGCCAGGCCGGCCACCGCCATGCTGCCAGCCGCCCCGCCAGATGGGGCAGGTGCCAGCTCCGCTCGCACAGGCGTTGCAGGATGCGGCTGCAACTCGTGGCCGAGAGCAGGGTCACCAGGATGCCGATGGCGCCGTAGGTGTGGGTGGTGGAGCTCGGTTCGCCGGGCTGGAGCGCCCCCTTGACCGCGTCGAGTGAGGCGCCCTGGATCCCCAGGACGATGCGCAGGGACTCGGAGGCGCTGCTGCGCACCTCCTGGGGCATGAAGGCGGCCAGGGCGAACAGCACCGGGATGGCGGTCAGGAACGTCTGGGCCGCGAGGCGGGTGGCCATGTCCAGGACGTGGATGTGGAGCAGCTGGGCGGCGAGTCGCCGCAGGAACGGGACCTCGTGCAGGGTGGCCGTCCGCCCCCGCAGCCAGGCGGACCTGGTGCGGATCCAGTCGGCGCGGCTGGTCCGACCACGCCGTGCCGCCACTGCGCGCTCCCTCCGGCCGATGCCTGCACCCCGGTCCGCTGCGGCTCGTCGTCGGCTCGAGCACCCCGGATTCCGTCCAAGACTGGGCGACGCGACGGGGTGCTGCACCTCGGGCGGCCCGCCGTTCGGCGCAACGCACCGGCCCACGACGGGCGACCCGGCCGCGCGGGCTTCCGGTCAGGCACCCGCCGGCACGGGTCGGCCGTGGCTCCGGGTGGTGCCGGCGTCATGTCCGTACCTACCGGGGCGGCCCGGGCAGCGCGGTCCGTCCGGACGGGGCAGCGACCGCGTGCCATCGGTGCGGGGCGGTCGGCCGCGCCCGGATCCATCTGCGGAGGTGAGGCCGGAACCCGGGGAAGCGGCGATGATGGCCGTAACGGACCCATCGGTCGTCTCCGACGCGGGGACGGGAGGAGGCGTCGTGACCATGTCCCGCAGTCGTACCCCCGCCCCGCCCGGACCGGCCCCGGGCGGGCCCGGGAACCGGACGGACTACGCCGGCGCGGTGTACGGCTCGATGCTCGCCGCCTCCGTGATCGCGGCCTCCAGCGTCCACGAACCGCACCCGCGGCTGTCGCTGATCCTGCTGCTGGTGATCACCGGGATCGTCTTCTGGGCCGCCCACGTCTACGCGCACGTGGCAGGACAGCGCGAGGCCGGCCGCCGGGTCACCTGGGGGCAGGTGCGCGAGGTCGGCCGGCACGAGTGGCCACTCGTCGAGGCGTCGGCGCTGCCGGCCCTGGCGGTGCTGGTCAGTCCCTGGCTCGGGGCGGGGGAGAACGCCTGGCTCGCGCTCGGTGTCGCCGTGGCACAGCAGGTGGCCTGGGCGACGCTGGGCGCCCGCCGGGCCGGTGCCGCGGTGGGTCCGGCCGTCGTCGAGGGCGCGGTCAACCTGCTCCTGGGCCTGGTCATCGTGGCGGCCAAGGTGGCTGTCGGGCACTGAACGGCCCCGAGCGGGTGATGCCGCCGCCGTACCACCGTCGAGTGCGGGGCGGGCGGAGTCCCCCGCCCGGCTCGCCGGGCGAGGCGCTGCTTCGACGGTAGGGCCGCCGTCCTGCCCGCGGATCACTCGCACCGGGTGAGGGAGCGGCCCGGTGCCGGCGCGCTGCGGGCCGGGTGTACGGGGTGGCCGACCCGCCGCCTCGTTCGTCCGGGCGGCCCAGTCCGGCGTGCCGGACGAGGGACCCTGCGGCGTGAATGGTGTGCAGCGGCGCCATCGCCGCGGAGCGAATGCCGGGAGAGCCGTTGGACGGGCCGAGTGAACCCCAGCCGCCCGAGCCCCCGACGGGCAGGCCGGCGAACGAGGGCGCCCCCTCGGGCCCCGGGCGCTCCTCCCGGGCGGGCCGGATCGCCATGAGTACCGTCTCGGCCGTGCTGATCACGTTGACCTGCATCCTGGTGCCGGTCTCGCTGCTCACCGTCTGGGCGCACGACATCGTGCTGGACACCGGCCGGTACGTCGCCACGGTCGCGCCGCTGGCCACCGATCCCGCCGTCCAGGACGCCGCGGTCAAACGGCTCACGGAGGCGGTGGACGTGAAGGTGGACGGCCCGGCGGTCGCCGCCGACGTGGCAGCCTGGCTGCAGTCGCAGGGGCTGCCGCCCCGGGCCGCGTCGGCGGTCAAGGCGCTGGGGCCCAAGCTCGACGACGCGGTGGACCAGGTGGTCACCAAGGCTGCGACCGGGGTGGTGCAGAGCGACGCCTTCGCCACCGTCTGGACGCAGGCGAACCGCGTCGCCCACACGGCCGTGGTCAAGGCCCTGACCGGACACGGCCGTGGCGCGGTCGAGGTCGACGACGGCACGGTCACCCTCGACATCGGGACGGCCGTGGACCGGCTGAAGGAGGACCTGGTCGCCGCGGGTCTGACGCCGGCCGCGTACATCCCGCACGTGAACAAGCAGATGGTGCTGTTCCAGTCCGACGAACTGGCCAAGGCCCGCGGTGCCGCGCACGCCCTGGACGTGGTGGGCAACTGGGTGCCGGTGATCACCGTGCTGCTCGGTCTGGTCGGTGTCCTGCTGGCACGGCGCCGACGCCGGGCCCTGGCGTCCGCGACGCTCGGAGCGGCCGGGGCCTGCCTGCTGACGGCGATCGCCCTGGTGATCGCCCGGCACTATTATCTCGACCACCTGCCGCCCGACGTGCAGTCCCCGGCCGCCGCGGGCGCGATCTTCGACACGCTGGTGACGTTCCTGCGGGTCAGTCTGCGCACCGCGATCGTCCTGGGCGTGGTGGTGGCGCTCGGCGCCTACCTCTCCGGGGCGGGACGGCTGCCGCGCACCCTTCGCGGCCGGGCCGACCGGACCGCGGACTCGGTCGCCCGCTGGGGCGGCGCGCACGGCGTGCACACCGGGCGGGCCGGCACCTGGACCGACGCCCACCGCCGCCGGCTCGCCCTCGCGGCGCTGCTGATCGTGGCCCTGGTGTTCGCCCTCTGGAACCACCCGACGGTGCTGACCGTGCTGCTGCTCGTCCTGGTGCTCCTCGCCGTCCTCGCCGTCCTGGCGCTGCTCGCGGCGTCCGGACGGGTCAGCGCCGAGAACCCGCGGGAGGACAGCTGAACAGGCTCCATGCGGTCGGGCGGGCCACCGCCGCGGTCCGTCCGTCCCACGACAGGACGGGGATCCGGTTCTACCGTGAACGTAGGACCGCCGTTCCGGGTCCTTCCGTCAGCCGAGCTTCCCAGGCGGTGGCCATGCGAGCCGACGACCTACTGCGCGCCGAGACCGGGCCGTACCGGGACACCGTGCTGGTGTCGCTGGTGGGCGAACTCGACATGGCCACCGGGCCGCTCGTGACCGATGCCGTCTCCCGGGCCCTGGCGGCCGGTCCGTCCCGGCTGGACCTCGACGTCTCCGCCCTCACCTTCTGCGACGCCTCCGGTCTGCGCGCCCTCCTCCAGGCCCGGCGGGCGTCAGGCCTGCGACACGTCGAGTTCCGTCTCGTCGGTGTCCGGCCAGGGCTCCGCCGAGTCCTCGCACTCCTGCGCGCCACTGATCTCCTCCTCCCCGAACCCGCACCCGCACCGGTCGGGAACCGGACGGGTGTCGCGTCCCCGGAGCACCTGCGACCAGCTGCTCCACCGTCCCGCCTCCCGCTGCCCGTGAGGCGGTTCCCACCGAAGGAGTCACTGTCATGACCAGCAGCGTTTCCGGAGTCGGCAGTAGCAGCCAGATCCCTCAACCCCAACGGCATCCCTATGCGACCGGGTGGACCATCTTCGCGGGAGTCATGCTGATCACCGGCGGCCTGATGGCGATCTTCGAGGGGATCTCCGCCATCGGCAAGGACGACCTGGTTTTCGTCACCCGCAACTACGTGTACTCGCTGAACTCCGCGGGGTGGGGGTGGATCCACCTCATCCTCGGGGTCGTCATCGTCGTGACGGGCATCGCGGTCTTCAGCGGCGCCGTCTGGGCCCGTGTCACCGGTATCGTCGTCGCCGGGCTGGGAATGATCGCCAACTTCCTGTGGCTGCCCTACTACCCGGCCTGGGCCATCGTCCTGATCGCGATCGACGCCTTCGTCATCTGGGCGCTGTGCGTCGGCGGCATCGAGAAGGCGACCGTCTGACCTCCGAGAACGCCTGTCCCTGACAGCGTGACCGGCCCGGATCCCGGCATCCGTCCAGGATCCGGGCCGGTCCGTGTCCACCGGGCGGGGCACCGCCGGCCTGCCTGCGGGAACGGGACCACCGCGATCGGCCGGGACGGGACGGCGTCCGTACACGATGCCTGACCGCCGGGCCGGGCCGGGAGCGGGCTCGGGCCGCGTGGCGGGGCAGGCTGTGAGGCCCGGGTGAAGGTCATGGGTAGGGCCGGTGATCGGCCGTTGATCGGGCATAGACGGCGAGCCTGGAGCATCGGGAACCGGAGGGACCGGGTTCGGCGGCCACAGCCTGACCACCGGGTCCCGCGCGGCCGGACCAACGGGCCGCGCGGGCACCCGGCGCTGACGCCGCCGCCGGACCCGCCCCCAGGAGGAGTCCGGACCACGAAGGGCAGACGAGGCATGGACGGCGGGCAGTCGGTGCAAGCGGTGAGAACGGCGGCGGGCTTCGGCGAGCTGCTGCGGCTACGGCGCGAGCGGGTCGGACTGACCCAGCAGTGCCTGGCCGATCACGCGACCCTGAGCGTACGGGCGATCCGGGACATGGAGAGCGGCCGGGTGCGCCGGCCCCGCAACGAGACCGTCCGGCTGCTGGCGGACGCGCTGCGGCTGGAGGGCCGCAGCCGGACGGACTTCGAGGAGGCCGCCCGCCGGCACCCGCTCGTGGACGAGCCGGTGGCCGAGCCGGCCGCCCCGCCGGTGGCGCGCGGGGCGATCGTCGGCCGGGAGACGGAGGCCGAGGTGCTGGCCGACGCCTTCGCCGTGCACGGGGACCGGCTGGTGTCGCTGGTGGGCCTCGGCGGGGTGGGCAAGTCCCGGCTCGCCCTGGAGGTGGCCCGCCGGCTGCACCTGGCCGTCCGCTGGTCGGTGCGCTGGGTGGACTGCGGCGGTGGCCCGCACCTCTGGCGCGGACGGCTGGACGACCTCGTCCGGGACATCGGTGACCGGCCCGCCCTGCTGGTGCTGGACGGCGCGGACGGCGGGGTGGACGCCGGGCAGCTGGACGGGCTGTTCCACCACTGCCCCGGGCTGCGGGTGCTGATCACCGCCCGACAGGCCCGGCCGCTGCCCGGCGGCCAGGTCATCCCGCTCGCTCCGCTGCCCGTCCCGGCGCCCGAACTCGACGCCGAACCCGAGGCGTTGGCGCAGGTCGGGGCCGTCCGGCTGCTGCTGTCGCACCTGCGCCGGCTGCGTCCCGGCTACACCCTGGAGCGCACCGAGGCGCCCGCCGTCGCGGAGCTCTGCCGCCGCCTGGACGGCCTGCCGGGCGCGCTGGAGCGGGCGGCGGGGTGGGCGCTGGTGCAGTCCACCTCCCAGCTGGTGGCTCGGCTGGGGGCCGTCCCGTTCACGCTGGCGGCGCCGCCGGTGGTGTTCGGCGCGCGCGGCGACCTGCGGGACGAGGTGGAGCCGGCCATCCGGCAACTGACGGACCGTCAGCGCGCCCTGCTGGACGTGCTCGTGGACGAGCCGGGGGACTGGTCGGGGGAGGACGCGGTGGTCCGCAGCGGCTGGGCGCTCCAGACCTGCCTGGCCACGGTGCACGAACTGCTGTCGCGCGGGCTGATCCGCAGCGTGCCCACCCGGGACGGCGTGCGCTTCACGGTGCTCAACCTGTGCCGGCGCCTCGTCCGGGAGGAGCCCGCGGTCCGGCTCGGTTCGGGCGGGGACGTCCCGCTGCTGGCCGTCGCGGGCTGACCGTCGAGGGGGCGTGCGTCGCGGGCCGGCCGGTGCGGGCCGGCCGCGCCGCGCCGCGGCGACCGGGCGCTGATTCCGCCGATCCCGCAGATCCCGCAGATCCCGCCGATTCTGCCGCTTAATGCCGCAGGAGCTGCCGCTTGCCGGGCCCGATCGTTCCTAGCGTTCTCCGTGGGCGGGGCCGCCGCGACACGCGCGCCGGAATGCCATCGACGATCTCTACCGATGAGGGCTGAGTTGTGGAGCACGGAAATGCCGAACAGGACGGTCTGGACGTCGTCGTGACGACGATGGCCTCGGATTCGCACACCTGGAACCTGGTGTTCCTCCAGTTCCTGCTGGAGGAGATGGGCCACCGGGTGACGAATCTTGGCGCGTGCGTCCCGGACGCGCTGCTGCTCTCCGAATGCCGCCGGACGGAACCGGACCTGATCGTGATCAGCAGCGTCAACGGGCACGGCCACCAGGAGGGCCTGCGGGTGATCCAGGCCCTGCGTGCCTGCCCGGAACTGCGGCGCACCCCGACCGTCATCGGCGGCAAGCTCGGCATCGCCGGAGCCGACGACCCCGACCGCGAGCGGACCCTGCTGGCGGCCGGCTTCGACGCGGTCTTCGAGGAGGGCGCCGCGGTGGCCGGGTTCCGCGAGTTCGTCGGCGGACTGCGCTCCGGGGTCCTGCTGTGACGGGTCCTGCCGGGTCGGGTCCTGCCGGGACGGGCTTCGGCGCGTTCGTGGCGCAGGCCGCCGAGGCCGGCGCCCTCGTGGTCCAGCCTCGGATGGGAATGGCGGACGCGGCCCGGATGCGGGAGGGCCTGCTCGCCACCCGGGCGGCGGCCGCCGTCACCGTCGGCACCATCACCCTGGACAGCTACACCCGTACCGGCGACCTCGCGGCCGCGCGGCGCGCCCTGGCCGTCGGGGCGGGCCTCAACGGCTACCCGATCGCCACCCACCCGGTCGAGGTCACCCGGGCGGTGCTGCACGGAGTGGCGGACGCGGGCTTCCCGGTGCAGGTCCGGCACGGCTCGGCCGCACCGGAGCGGATCTTCGAGGCGCTGCTGGCGGCCGGTCTCGACGCCACCGAGGGCGGACCGGTCTCCTACTGCCTGCCGTACGGCCGCACCCCGCTCCACGAGGCGGTGGCCCGCTGGCGGCGCAGCTGCGAACTCCTGGCAAGCCTCCGGGAGTTCGGCGCCGAGCCGCACCTGGAGACGTTCGGCGGCTGCCTGATGGGACAGCTCTGCCCGCCCTCGCTGCTGATCGCCGTCAGCGTGCTGGAGGCGCTGTTCTTCCGCCGGCACGGGCTGCGCAGCATCTCGCTCAGCTACGCCCAGCAGGCCAACGCCCGCCAGGACGAGGAGGCGCTGGCCGCGCTCGGCCGGATCGCGGGCGAGCTGCTCACGGACGTCGACTGGCACCTCGTGGTGTACGCGTACATGGGCGTGTTCCCTCGCTCGCCCGGCGGTGCGCGGCTGCTGCTGGAGGACGCGGCGCGGCTCGCGGTGCGCGGCGGCGCGGCCCGGCTGATCGTCAAGACCACGGCCGAGGCGCACCGCATCCCGACCGTCGCCGAGAACGTCCGGGCGCTGGAGACCGCCGCCGCGGCCGCCACGGCGGAGCGGGCCCGCCCGCGGCCCGCCGCGCCGCCGGACACCGGGATCGAGGCCGAGGCCAGGGCGTTGATCGGCGCGGTGCTCGACCTGGACGCCGACCTCGGGCGGGCCCTGGTGCGGGCGTTCGCGGCCGGCTACCTGGACGTGCCGTACTGCCTGCACCCCGACAACGCCGGGCGGACCCGCAGCTCCCTGGGCCCGGACGGGCGGCTGCACTGGTCCGCCGTCGGCTCGATGCCGATCGCGGGGCTCGTCGAGCGTGGCCGCGCGCCGATCCTGGGCTCGGCCGGGCTGCTGGCCGCTCTCTCCCACGTTCAGCGGAGCTACGACGGCCAGGCAGCCTATGCGTCCGCATCCGTGGCCGCGGCCGCGGCCCGAGGCCTGCCCGCGGTTCGCTGACACGCCCAGCGCGCCGACATGCCCAGCGCGCCGCCGCTCCCGCCGAGCCGCCGGGCCGTCCGCCCGGCCGGCGCTCCACGACAGACGACCGCCCGCGCTCACGACGGCGGACCACGGACACCCCGAGAGAAGAGGACCCCGACCATGCCCGACACCACGCCCCTGCCCCCGACCGACCCGGGGCGGCACCTGACCGCGCCGGCCACCCGCAGCGCGCTGCGGATCCAGCAGCACCTGCTGACCGCCGCCCGCGAGTTCCTGCGCGGACGGGGCTTCACCGAGCTGCTGCCGCCGATCATCGGCCCGGTCACCGACCCCGGCGCGCGCGGCTCCAAGCAGGTGGACATCGACTTCTACGGCCACCGCTACAAGCTGATGACCAGCGCGATCCTGTACAAGCAGGCCTCGCTGCTCGCCTTCGACAAGATCTTCTGCATCGCCCCGAACGTCCGCCTGGAGCCGCTGGAGACCGCCGGCACGAGCCGGCACCTGGCCGAGTTCCACCAGTTGGACGTGGAGGTCGCCGGTGCGAGCCGGGACGACGCCGTCCAGCTGGCCGAGGAACTGGTGGTGCACGCGGTCGGCAGCACGGTGCGCGAACTGCCCAAGGAGTTCGCCGAACTCGGCCGGGACCCGCAGGCGTTCGCCGACCTCCTGAAGGGATCGTTCGGCCGCGTCCGGCACGCCGAGGCGGTGGCCGAACTGCGCGGCATCGGCCACCCGCAGAGCGTCGAGGCCGAACTCGACTGGGAGGGCGAGGCGTTGCTGTCGGCCCGGAGCGACCGGCCGTTCTTCGTCACCGACTACCCGAAGGGCTCACGCGGCTTCTACGACCGCGAGCACCCGGACGACCCGGGCCTGCTGCGGAACTTCGACCTGCTCGCGCCCGAGGGCTACGGCGAGCTGTGCAGCGGCAGCCAGCGCACCAACGACTACGCGGAGATCATCACCCGGATGAGGGAGACCGGCGAGAACCCGCAGAAGTACCGCTGGTACCTGGACCTGGTGCGCGAGGGCGTGCCGGCCAGCGCGGGCTTCGGCATCGGGGTCGAGCGGCTCACCCGGTACGTCGCCGGGCTGGACGCCGTCTGGCAGGCCAGCGCGTTCCCCAAGGTCGCGGGGGTGGTCTCGCCGTGAGTGAGCGATGGGGCACCCGCCCCCAGCCTGGCGGCCGGGAGGTGCCCCCAGGCCGGAGGCTGGGGGAGAACTCATCATTGAAAGGGGCGAGTGGGCGAATGCCCCTGCCGAGCGCAGCGAGGTGGGCGGCGTGAGCGACCTGACCGCGCCCGGTTTTCCGGAGGAGGAGGTCCGGCGGCGGGCCCGTGCCGGGGCGGCCGCCGCGTTCCCGCCGGCCGAGGAGTACGGGCACGTGCTCTTCGGCGCCGGCCGGCCCGAGCAGGCAGCGCCGCCCGACGCCCTCGACGCGCTGCGGATCGTCCCGCCGCTGTTCCTGCCGCAGCGGCTCGCCAAGCTGATCGACCTCGGCCGCGAGCCCGACTACCGGGACGTCGAACTCGCCACCACCGTCGGCGGGTTCGCCTCGGCGCTGCCGGTGTACGTCTCCGCGACCGGCTCCACCCGGGCGGCCGGCGGCGACCTCGGACTGGCCCTGAGCCGGCAGGCCGGGGCGCTCGGGATCCCGATGGTGATCGGCGAGAACGTGGTGCCGGTCAACGGCTACGGCCGGCTCGGCGAGGCGGCCGACCGCACCCTGCTCGGCCGGCTGCGCGCCTACACCGAGGAACTCCCGGACGGGCTCGGCGGCGTGGCCGTCCAGCAGAGTACCGAGGACGCCGACGCCGAGGTGTGGAACCTCGTCCACAGCGACCCGGCTGCCCTTCCGCTGCTCGAATCCGGGCGTCTGGCCTTCGAGTTGAAGGTCGGCCAGGGCGCCAAGCCGGGCCTGGGCGGGATGACCGTGCTGGACGCGGATGCCGCCGCCGCGCTCGGCGACCGCTTCGGACTGGATCCACTGTTCGGCGACGGGCGCGTGCTGCGCGCCGCCACCCCGGGCACCTTCACCGCGGAGATCCTGCGCCAGCAGATCCGGCTGATGCGCAACAACTACCCGCGGGTGCGGGTCTGGGTGAAGCTCTACCCCGGCCGGGACGTGGCCGAGGCCGCCCGGGTGGCGCACGAGGCCGGGGCGGACGCCGTCGTGGTGGACGGCGCGGAGGGCGGCACCGGCTGGGCGCCGGGGGTGTTCCTGCCGCACGTCGGCCTGCCGCTCGCGGAGTGCCTGCGCCGGCTGGCGGCCGCGCCGCCGCCCTCCCTGCTGGTCTCCGGGCGGATCTGGGAAGGCGCCCGGGCGGTCAAGAGCCTGGCGCTGGGGGCCCGTGCGGTGGGCCTGGGGCGGGCGGCGCTGCTCGCTGTCGCGGAGGACCCGGAATACGGGCTCCGCCGTTTCACGGAATGTCTCTCGCTGGAACTCCGGCTGCTGATCAGTGCGCTCGGGAAATACGCTCCGCAGGCCCTGGACCGGGAGGACGTCTGGTCCCCCGAGGGGTCCGGAATTCCGGTCGGCCGGTAGTCGACGACCCGCGCGGAATTCGGCACCGAGAAACTGCCGATTTCCTTCCCGTTCTTCTGCCGATAGGGCCGTCGAATTCCTCCTATCGTCAATCTCGTCGCCGTTCTCTCTCACGATCTGGGGCTGGATGATGTCCTCACGCGGTTTTCCCGTCGAATTCACGGCGCCCGCATTCGCGCCGTTCGCCTCCGCCGTCGACCGCTTCCCGGAGCGGCCCGCCGTCCGGGCCGGCGGCCGGACCGTCAGCTACCGGGAGCTGGACGGCCTGACCGCCGCCCTCGCCGCCCGGCTCGCCCCCGGGCGGACGGTCGCCGTCACCGGCCGCGACCGGCTCGACCACGTGGTCGCGCTGCTGGCGGTCCTGCGGGCGGGGGCCACCTACCTCCCGCTGGACCGGGAGGCCCCCGAGGAGCGCAACCGCTGGATCGCCGAGGACGCCGGCGCGGACCTCGCCTTCGACGGCGAGGAGATCACCGGCCTCGGCGGCGGGACGGGCGTGAGCGCGGGCGCCGGCTACGTCATCTACACCTCCGGCACCACCGGCCGCCCCAAGGGCGTGCACGTGCCGCTCGCCGCGCTCACCGGCCACCTGGCCGCCGTGGTCGAGACCTTCGGCCTGACCGAGCACGACGCGGTGCTCCAGTTCGCCCGCCCGACCGTGGACGTGGCCGTGGAGCAGGTGCTCGGCGCGCTGTCCGCCGGGGCCTGCCTGGTCCTGCCGGAGCAGCAACTCCTCGCCCCGGCCGCGCTGCTGGACCTGCTGGACGCCGAGGGCGTCACCGTCGCCAACCTGGCCGCGGGCTACTTCCAGGACGTGGTGGCGGCCCTGGGCGGCCGGGTGCCGCGCACCCTGCGGCTGATGATCTCCGGCAGCGACAAGCTGGAGCCCGCCACCGCCGCCGCCTGGTGGTCGGCGACCGGGGTGCCGTTGCTGAACGCGTACGGGCCGACCGAGACCGTGGTCACCGCCACCACCCACCGGTCGGCCGGTGAGCAGTCGCAGGCCCGCGTGCCGATCGGCACCGCGGTCGGCGGGCGGCGGCTCCACGTGCTCGACGAGAAGCTGCGCCCGGTGCCGCCCGGCGAGGCCGGTGAACTGTACGTCGGCGGGCCGCTGTTGGCCTCCGGCTACCTCGGCCGCCCCGGCCTCACCGCCGGCCGCTTCGTCGCGGACCCGTTCGCGGCACCCGGCGCGGAAACGGACCCGCACGGAGCCCGGGGCGCCCGGATGTACCGCACCGGTGACCTGGTGCGCCGCGCCACCGAGGACGGCCCGCTGGAGTTCCTCGGCCGCAGCGACCACCAGGTGAAGATCCGCGGCTTCCGGGTCGAGCCCGGCGAGATCGAGCAGGTGCTGGCCGGCCACCCGGGCGTCACCGGCTGCGTGGTGGTCGCGCACGAGGGCCGGCTGGCCGCGTACGTCACCGGCGCCGCGCCGCAGTACGCCGTGGCCAGGGCCTGGCTGGCCGAGCGGCTGCCCGAGCACATGGTCCCGGCGACGCTGACCGCACTGGAGGCCTTCCCGCTGACGGCCGGCGGCAAGGTGGACCGCGGGGCGCTGCCCGCGCCGCGGACCACGCCGGAGGGCAAGCCGGCCGGCCGGCCGCCGCGCACTCCCGCCGAGCAGCTGATCGCGGCGGTCTGGGCGGACGTGCTCGGGGTGCCGGAGGTCGGCGCCGACGACAACTTCTTCCACCTGGGCGGCGATTCGCTGACCGCCGTGCGGGTGGTGGGCCGGGTCTTCGACGTCTTCGGCATGGTGTCGCCGTACACCATCTTCGACGCGCCGACGCTGGCCGAGTTCGCCGCCGCGGTGAGCTCCGCGGCCGGGGGCGAGCGCCCGGAGCTGGTCCGCGCGGGCGCCGACGAGGCCCCGCTGTCCAAGTTCCAGCGCGGCCTGTGGTTCCTCGACCAGTGGAACCCGGACGCCCCGACCTACGTGGTGCCCTGGGTGTTCCGCTTCTCCGGGCCGGTCGACCCCGAGCTGCTGCGGCGGGCGCTGGCGGGGGTGGTGGCGCGGCACGAGAGCCTGCGGACGACCTTCGAGCTCGCCGAGGACGGTCCGCGCCAGGTCGTCCACCCCGCCGTGGAGCTGCCGTTCACGCTCACCGAGACCACCGCCGACCGGGTGGACGCCCTGGTCGCCGAGGCCGCGCTGGAGCCCTTCGACCTGGAGCGGGGGCCCTTGGTCCGGGCGCGGGTCTTCCGGGCCGGCGGGGCGACCACGCTGCTGCTGCTCCTGCACCACATCGTCTGGGACGAGGGCTCGCTGGCCGTGCTGGAGGCGGAACTCCAGGAGCTGTACGCCGCGGCGGCCGAGGGGCGCCCCGCCGATCTGCCCGAACTCGCCGTCCAGTACGGCGACTACGCGGCCTGGCAGTACCAGGACGACACCGCCGAGCGGCAACTCGACTACTGGCGCGAGCAGTTGCGCGATGCGCCGACCGCGCCGGCACTGGAGCCGGACCACCCCCGCCCCGAGGAGCAGGCCTTCCGCGGAGCCTTCCACCGCTTCACCATGCCGGGCCCGGTGGCCGAGGCCGTCCGGGCGCTCGCCCGCAGCGAGGACGCCACCCCCTTCATGGTGCTGCTCGCCGGGCTGGCGCTCACCCTGCACCGCCGCTCCGGGCAGCGGGACCTGGTGCTCGGCTCGCCGGTGAACGTCCGCGGCCGGGCCGAACTCGACGGCCTGATCGGCTACTTCGTCAACCTGCTGCCGCTGCGGCTGAAGCTGGAGGAGGGCGCTTCCTTCCGCGAGCTGGTCCGGCACGTGCGCGAGGTGTCGATCGGCGGCTACCGGCACCAGGAGGTCCCCTTCGACGACATCGCGAACGCCGTGCTCGACGAGCGTCCCGAGGACCGCAACCCGCTCTGCCAGGTGCTGCTGGAGCTGCACCCGCTGGACCCCCGGCCGTTCACGGTCGGCGGGCACGAGGTCACCCGGGCCCTGCACTCCAACCCGGTCTCCCGCTTCGACCTGTCCGTCTCGGTGGACGACCTCGGTACCGGCTTCACCGGCCGCTTCGAGTACGACAGCGACCTCTTCGCCGCTGCCACCATGGCCGGTCTGTGCGAGGAGTGGCTCGGCACCCTGGCCGCCGCCGTCGAGGTTCCGGTGCACGCCCTGTTCGAGGCGCAGGCCGCCCGCGACCCGCAGGCCGTCGCCCTGGTCTGCGGCGAACGGGCCGTCGGGTACGGCGAGTTGAACGCCGCCGCGAACAGGCTCGCCCGCCACCTGGCGGGCCTGGGCATCGGTCGCGGCGACACGGTTGCCGTGCTGGCCGAGCGCGGCCCCGAACTGGTCGTCGCGCTGCTGGCGGCCCTCAAGGCCGGCGCCGCCTACACCCTGCTCGACCCGGACTTCCCGGCCGAGCGGCTGGCCGGCGCGGTCGCCGACACCGGCGCCGCCACGGTGGTCACCCACCGGCACACCACCGTGCCGTTCGCCGTCCGCAGCCGGGTGGACCTGGATACCTCGGCCGCCGAACTCGCCCGGTACGCGGCGCACGACCTCGGCCTGCCGGTCGACGGCGCCGACCTCGCCTGCGTGATGTTCACCTCCGGCTCCACCGGCCGCCCCAAGGGCGTCGGCGTCCCGCACCGCGCGCTCACCACCACCTACCTCGGCCAGGACTACGCCCGCTTCGGCCCGGACGAGGTCTGGCTGCAGTGCTCGCCGGTCTCCTGGGACGCCTTCGCACTGGAGTTGTACGGCGCGCTCTGCTTCGGCGGCCGCTGCGTCCTCCAGCCCGGTCAGCGCCCGGACCCGCAGACCATCGCCGAGCTGACCCGCCGGCACGGCGTCACCCAGCTCCAGCTGTCCGCCAGCCTGTTCAACTTCCTGCTGGAGGAGTTCCCGGAGACCTACGACGGACTGAAGCTCGCCTTCACCGCCGGCGAGCGGGCCTCCGTCCCCCACGTGGCCAAGGCCCTGGAGAACCACCCGGGCCTGGTGGTCGCCAACGGCTACGGTCCGGTGGAGAGCCTCGGCCTGACCACCTGCCACCAGGTCACCCCCGCCGACCTGACCGGCGGCTCCGTGCCGATCGGCGCCGCGCTCAACGGCAAGGGCATCCTCGTCCTGGACGAGCGACTGCGCCCCGTCGAGCCCGGCGCGACCGGCGAGCTGTACGCCACCGGCGGCGGCCTCGCCCACGGCTACCTCGGCCGGCCCGGACTGACCGCCGAACGCTTCGTCGCCTCCCCGTACGGCGCCCCCGGCGAGCGCCTCTACCGCACCGGGGACCTCGGCTTCGTCAACGCCGAGGGCCTGCTGGAGGTCACCGGCCGGATCGACGACCAGATCAAGGTCCGCGGCTTCCGGGTCGAGCCCGGCGAGATCGAGGACGCGCTCACCCGCCACCCGGCCGTCCGGGAGGCCGCCGTCTCCGTCCACGAGCCGGCCCCGGGCGACCGCCGGCTCGCCGCCTACGTCACCGTCGGCGCGGGCGCCCCCGACCCGGACGCGCTGCTCGACCACCTGGCCGCCCTGCTGCCCGAGCACCTGGTGCCCGCGACCCTGGACGTCCTGGACGCGCTGCCGCTCAACCACAACGGCAAGGTGGACCGCAAGGCGCTGCCCGCCCCCGCCGGGCGCCGGGCCGCCGACGCCGTCGACCCGCTGACTGCGGCCGAACGGCTGGTCGCCGACGCGATGCGCGAGGTCCTGGACCTCGCCGAGGTCGGCCGCGAGGACAACTTCTTCCGGATCGGCGGCAACTCGTTGGCCGCCGTCCGGGTCGCGATGCGGCTGTCCCGGGAGACCGGCAGCCGCGTCCCCCCGCAACTGGTGTTCCGGGCCCGGACCGTGAGCGCCATCGCCGAACGGCTGGCCGCCCGGTGACGGGCCGCACCGTACACGAAGGGAACGAGGCCGTGAGCCCGTCCGACCACCCGGCGCGCACCGCGCCCGTCTCCGGGCTGCAACGCGGCCTCTGGTTCCTCGACCGCCTCGACCCGCGGGCCGTCACCTACTGCACCCCCTGGACCGTCGACGTCACCGGCCCGCTCGACCTCGCCCTGCTCCAGCGCGCACTGGACACCGTGGTGGCCCGGCACGAGACGCTGCGCACCACCTTCGCGCTGCACCCCGACGGCCCCCGCCAGCACGTGCACCCCACCCTCGCCGTGCCGCTCGCGGTGACCGACCTGCGCCCGCTGAGCGGCCCCGGGCAGCAGGAGCGCCTGGAGGAACTGCTCGCCGCCCGCTGCGCCGAGCCCTTCGACCTGGCCACGGGACCGCTGCTGCGCGCCGAGGCCTTCCGGCTCGCGGAGGAGCGCACCACGGTGCTGTTCACCGTCCACCACATCGTCTGGGACGGCTGGTCCGCCGAGGTCTTCGAGCGCGAACTCGCCGCGGTCTACGGCGCCGCGGTGGAGGGCCGGGAGGCCGAACTGCCGGAGCTGACCGTCCAGTACGCCGACTACGCGCAGGAGGAGCTCGGCACCTCCTTCGAGGAGCACCTGACCTACTGGAAGGAGCAGCTGGACGGCGCACCCGCCCTGCTGGAGCTGCCCACCGACCGGCCCCGGCCCGCCGAGCGCGGCGCGGCCGGCCGGACCGAGGAGTTCGGCCTCGCCCCCGGTACGGCGGCGCGGGTCCGCGCCCTGGCCGAGACGGAGGGCGTCACCCCGTTCACCGTCCAGCTGGCCGCCTTCGCCCTCCTGCTGAACCGCTGGACCGGCGCCGACGACCTGGTGGTCGGCACCCCCGTCACCACCCGCGACCGCCCCGAACTGGAGCACCTGCTCGGCTACTTCGTCAACCTGCTGCCGCTGCGCCTGCGGCTCGCGCCCGCGCTGAGCTTCCGGGACCTGCTGGAGCACGTCCAGGACGTCGCCTTCGAGGCCTACGGCTACCTCGACCTGCCCTTCGACCAGATCGTCGACCGGCTCGGCGCCGCCCGCAGCGCCCAGCACCCGCCGCTGGTCCAGGTGGTGTTCGGCGCCCACGGCGAGGACCGCACCCCGCTCGCGCTCGGCCCGGCGGCCACCGCCCGGAGCCGGGTGCGCTCCAACGGCACCAGCAAGTTCGACCTCACCTGGTCCGTCTTCGACGGCGGGGACGGCGGCGGCGAACTGCGCGGCGAGGCCGAGTACCGCAGCGAGCTGTTCGACCCGGAGACCGTCCGCCGGCTGGCCGCCGAGTTCGACGCCCTGCTCACCGCGGCCCTGGACGATCCCGACGCCACCGTGCTGCGGCTGACCACCCGCCCCGCGGAGGGGACCGCGGCCACCGAGACCCCCGGCCACTGCCTGCACCACCTGTTCGAGCGGGCCGCCGACGCCCACCCCGACCGGCCCGCCGTCAGCGACCCCGACCGCACCCTGAGCTACGCCGAACTGGACCGCCGGGCCAACCGCCTCGCGCACGCCCTGCGCGCCCGCGGCGCCGGCCCCGGGGACCGCGTCGGCATGCTGCTGGAGCGTACCGCCGACGTCCTGGTCACCGTCCTCGGCGTGCTCAAGACCGGCGCCGCCTACGTGCCCGTCGACCTGGCCGCGCCCGCCGACCGCGCCGCGCTGGTCTTCGGCGACACGGGCGTCACCCTGGTCGTCACGGACCGCCCGGACCGGGTGCCCGACGGCCCCTGGCAGGCCTACGACCCGACCGCCGAGGCCGCCGACCTGGCCGCCCGGCCGGACACCCGCCCGCCGGCCGCCGGCCGCCCCGGCGACGTCGCCTACGTCATCTTCACCTCCGGCTCCACCGGCCGCCCCAAGGGCGTAGCCGTCGCCCACGAGCACGTCAGCCGGCTGATGGCGGACGGCGAGCGGCACTTCGGCTTCGGCCCGCAGGAGACCTGGACGCTCTTCCACAGCTACGCCTTCGACTGGACGGTCTGGGAGATGTGGGGCGCCCTGCTGCACGGCGCCCGACTGGTCGTCGTCCCGTACGTGACCAGCCGCTCGCCGGAGGAGTTCGCCCAGCTGCTGGAGGAGGAGAACGTCTCCTGCCTCTGCCTCACCCCCTCGGCGCTGCGCCAGCTGGAGCCGGTGCTGCGCCGCAGCCCGCGCGCCCTGCCCGCGCTGAAGTGGATCATGCTCGGCGGGGAGGCGCTGGACCCGGCCGTCGTCCAGCGCTGGTTCGAGCTCGACCCGCCGCCGCCGGCCCGGCTGTGCAACCTGTACGGCATCACCGAGACCACCGTCCACGTCACCACCCACGACCTGGCCGGCAGCACCGGCTTCGAGCGCAGCCTGATCGGCACGCCGATGTCGCACCTCAGCGCCCAGGTCCTGGACGACTGGCTGCGGCCGGTGCCGCCCGGCGCGGCCGGCGAGCTGTACATCGGCGGCGGCAGCCTCGCCCACGGCTACTGGGGCCGCCCCGGCCTCACCGCCGACCGCTTCGTCGCCGACCCGTACGGCCCGCCCGGGGCCCGGCTCTACCGCACCGGCGACGTCGCCCGGCGACTGCCCGGCGGCGGGCTGGAGTACATCGGGCGCGCCGACTTCCAGGTCAAGCTGCGCGGCTTCCGGATCGAACTCGGCGAGATCGAGAACGCCCTCGCCGCCCACCCGGACGTCGACGCCTGCGTCGTCACCGTGCACGAGGACCGCCTCGCCGCGTACGTCACCGGGCGCGAGCCCGCCGACGTCCGCGCCTTCCTCGGCCGCTCGCTGCCCCCCTACATGGTCCCGGCGAGCTACACCGTGCTGGAATCGCTGCCGCTCACCGTCAACGGCAAGGTGGACCGCGCCGCCCTGCCCGCCCCCGGCCAGCGCAGCGCCGCCACCGCAGGCCGGCACGTCGAGCCGCGCACCCCGGAGGAGGAGGCCTTCGCCGCCGTCTGGACGGAGGTCCTCGGGGTGGACGGCATCGGCGTCCACGACGACTTCTTCCACCTCGGCGGCGACTCCATCCGGGCCGTCCAGCTGGCCGGCGCGCTGCACGAGCGCGGCTGGGGGCTGAGCCTGCGGGACGTCTTCAACGCCCCCACCGTGGCCGCCCTGCTGCCGCTGGCGAAGCCCGTCACCGAGGACCCGGACGCCCACGAGCCCTTCGCCCTGGTCAGCCCGGAGGACCGCGCAGACCTGCCGCCCGGCCTCGTCGACGCCTACCCGATGGTGTCCATGCAGCTCTCCATGGTCTTCCACATGGAGATCGCCGGCGGCACCGACAGCTACCACAACGTCAACTCCTACCGGATCTCCGGCGACCTCGACGAACAGGCCTTCCGCCGCTCCGTCGCCGAGGCCATGGACCGCCACGCCGTGCTGCGCACCGGCCTGGACCTGTCCGGCCACGGCGAACCGCTGCAGCTCGTCCACGGCCGGCTGCCCGCCCCCGTCGAGTTCGCCGACCTGCGCGGCGAAGCCGACCAGGACGCGGCTATCCGCGAGGTGTTCGACACCCACCGGTGGACGCCCTTCGACCTCACCGCCCCGCCGCTGTTCCGGATCACCGTGCAGCGCCTCGCCGAGGACGCCTTCCAGCTCACCGTCTCCGAGCACCACGCGATCCTCGACGGCTGGAGCTTCACCTCGCTGCTCACCGAGATCCTGGAGCGTCACAGCGCCCTGGCCGCCGACCCGCTCGGCGCGCCCACCCCGCCGCCGCGCACCGCCTTCCGCGACTTCGTGGCCGTCGAACGGCAGGCCGCAGGCGACGAGCGCTCGCTCGCCTACTGGCGCGAGCGGCTGTCCGGCGTCAGCGGCCAGCTGTTCCCCGGCAGCGAGTCCGTGCACGAGGCGCCGCGCACCGTCGAACGCGTGCTGCCCGAGGCGCCGGAACAGCTGCGGACGGTCGCCGACGCGCTGGGCGTGCCGGTCAAGTCGGTGGCGCTCGCCGCCCACCTGCACGCCCTCGCCGCCGTCACCGGGAAGCCCCGGGTCACCACCGGGCTGGCCGTCAACGGCCGGCTGGAACGGCTCGGCGGCACCGAGGTGTACGGGCTGTTCCTCAACACCGTCCCGCTGAGCTGCGAGCCCGGCGACGACCTGCTCGCCCTGGTCCGCGAGGTCCACCGGGAGGAGCTGGACATGATGCCGCACCGCCGGGTGCCCTTCGCCCGCCTCGCCCGGCTGATGACCGACACCGCGCTGGACAGCCAGTTCGGCTACCTGCGCTTCCACGCCCTCGGCCGGCTCAGCTCGGCCCGCATCGTGGACGGCCGGATCGGCACCGAGCCGACCCTGCGCCACGAGCCCAACAGCTTCGCCTTCGGCGCCTCGGTGATCCAGGACCCGGTCACGCAGCGGGTGCTGCTCGCCGTGGACCACCAGCGCTCGCTGGTCGCCGACAGCACCGCCGAGCAGTTCATCGACACCTACGACGCCGCCCTGCACACCATGGCCGCCGCCGCCCGAGACCTCTGAGGACCCGTCATGACCGATCTGCTGGACCGCCTGCGCGACGCCGTCGCCGCCCACCCCGAGCGCACCGCCGTCCTGGCCGGCGCAGACCGCCTGGACTTCGCCGGACTCGACCGCCGCACCGCCGCCCTGGCCCGCGCCCTGCGCGCCCTCGGCGTCGGCCGCGGCGACCGGGTCGGCGTCCACCTCGGCCGCACCGCCGACCTGCCGGTCGCCCTGCTCGCCGTCTGGCGGGCCGGTGCCGCCTACGTCCCGCTCGACCCGGCCTACCCCGCCGAGCGGCTCGCCTTCATGGCCTCCGACGCCCGGCTCGCCGCCCTGATCAGCGCCGACGGCCTGCCGGCCGCCGAGGGCGTGCCGGTGCTGCGCCCGGACGCCGCCGCCGACGGGCCCGAGCTGCCCGCCGGGGCCCACCCGCTCGACCCGGCCTACGTCATCTACACCTCCGGCTCCACCGGCCGGCCCAAGGGCGTCGAGGTGCCGCGCGGCGCCGTCGCCGGACTGATCGCGGGCCTGGAGGCCACCGGCGCCCTGCGCGCCGAGCCCGGCGTGGTCGGCTGGAACGCCAGCATCTCCTTCGACGCCTCCGTCCCGCAGTGGAGCCGGATCTGCCGCGGCGACACCGTCCTGGTCATCGGCGAGGAGCACCGCGCCGACCCGGCCCGGCTGGCCGCCCTGCTCGCCGAGCACGCCGTCACCGACTTCGACCTGACCCCCTCGCACTGGGAGCTGCTGCGCGAGCCGTTCGCCGGCGCCCGGGTGCCGCGGCTGTTCATGGGCGGCGAGGCCGTCCCCGAGCGCACCTGGCGGGAACTGGCCGACGGCGGCATCGACGCCCTCAACCTGTACGGGCCCACCGAGTGCACCGTCGAGGCCGTCACCGCGCCGATCAGCGGCCCCGGCCCGCACCTGGGCGAGCCGATGCCCGGCGTGCGTCTGCACCTGCTGGACGAGAAGCTCGCCCCGGTCCCCGACGGCGTGGTCGGCGAGCTGTACCTGGCCGGGCCCGGGCTCGCCCACGGCTACGTCGGGCGGCCCGGACTGACCGCCGAGCGCTTCGTCGCCGACCCGTCCGGAGCGCCGGGCGATGGGCCCCTCCTGCCCGGTGGCGGGCAAGGAGGGAGGATGTACCGCACCGGCGACCAGGCCCGGCGCGGCGAGGGCGGCCGGCTGGAGTACGTCGGCCGGGTGGACCGGCAGGTCAAGCTGCGCGGCTACCGGATCGAGCTCGGCGAGGTCGAGCACGCCCTGGCCGGGCTGGCGGGCGTCCGGGCCGCCGCCGTCACCGTCCACGAGCCCGCCCCCGGCGACCGCAGGCTCGCCGGCTACGTCACCGGCTCCGTCACCGCCGCCGAGCTGACCGAGCGGCTGCGGGCCACCGTGCCCGCGCACCTGGTGCCCTCGGTGATCACCGTGCTGGACGCCCTTCCGCTCACTCCGAACGGCAAGGTCGACCTGGCGGCGCTGCCCGCCCCGGCCGCTGTCGGGGAGGGAGCACCGGCGAGCGCCGGGGGAGTGGCGGAGCAGGTCGCCGAGGTCTGGGGCACCGTGCTCGGCGTGACCGACGTCCGGCCCGGCGACGACTTCTTCTCGCTCGGCGGCCATTCGATCGCCGCGCTGCGGGTCGTCCACCTGCTGCGCCGCCGCCTCGGCATCGAACTCCAGCTGCGCCACCTGCTCGACTCGGCCGACCTGGCCGCCTTCGCCGCCACCGTCGAACGGGCCGTCGCGGCCGGCGCCGCCGCCCCCAGGCCCGCCCTGACCGCCCGCGCCAGGGTGATCGGCGCATGACCACCGCACTGCGGGTACGGCCCCGCGTCGAGGGCGACTGGCTGTTCGTCCCCGTGCCCCAACCGCAGCACCGCCCGTACCGGCTGTTCTGCTTCCCCCACGCCGGCGGCGACGCCACCGCCTACACCCCGCTCGCCCGCGCCCTCGCCCCGGCCGCCGAGGTCTGGGCGCTGCGCCCGCCCGCCCGCGGCGGGCGGCTCGGCCACCCGATGCCCGCGAGCTTCGACCTGCTGGTCGACGCCGTCCTGGAGGCCCTCACCCCGCACCTGACCGGGAGGTTCGGCTTCTACGGGCAGAGCTTCGGCGCCCTGCTCGGCTACGAGGTCGCCCGGGCGCTGCCCGCCGGGCGGCGGCCCGAACTGGTCGTCGCCGCCTCCGCCTCGCCGCCCGCCGCCTGGGCCGGGGCGGACCGCCCGCAGCACACCGCCGACGACCTGCTGCGCCTCGCCGGAATGGGCGAACTCGTGGCGGGCGACGTCGATCTGAAGGAGCACGCGCTGCGCGGCATCCGCACCGACCTGGACGTGGTCGACACCTACCGGCCCCGCCCGCACCCGCCGATCGGCTCCGCCCTGCACACCGTCGTCGGCGTCGAGGACCCCCTCCTCGCCGCCGGCGGCCTCGAAGGCTGGGCCGCCCACACCCGCGGCGCCCACGGCCACCACGTCGTCCCCGGCGGCCACCTGCTCGCCACCGTCGACGGGCCCGGCCCGGTCGACCTGCTGACCTCCCTCATCGCGCGGCCCGGCGCCGCCCACCAGCCCACGACGGAGCACTGATGACAACCACCACCGCGGTCGACCTCACCGACCCCGACCTCTGGGCCCGCCCCGACACCCCCGCGCTGGTCGCGGAGCTGCGCCGGGAGTCCGCCGTCCACCTCACCGACACCGTCGACGACGGGCCGGTCTGGTCGGTGCTCTCCTACCGGCACTCCGCCGAGGTGCTGCGCAACGCCGCCGTCTACAGCTCCGAACAGGGCTCGCTGCTCGGCGCCGGCGAGGGCAACGTCCCGGTCGGCTCCGGCCGGATGATGGCCCTCACCGACCCGCCCCGGCACCGCGAACTCCGCGCCCCCGCCAACCCGTTCTTCTCGCCCGGCGCCGTGCGCGGAGCCTCCCGGGGCATCGCCGAACTCGCCGCCTCGATCGTCGAGCAGGCCGTCGAGCAGGGCGAGGTGGACCTCGTCGACGCCGTCTCCGCGCTGCCGCTGTCCGTGATGTGCGACCTGCTGGACGTCCCGGAGGCGGACCGCGACATGGTCGTGCGGGTCTGCGACGTCGCCTTCCTCGGCTGCACCCCCGAGGAGCGCCGGGCCGGCCACCAGCAGCTCATCCCGTACCTGCTGCACCAGGTGATGCTGCGGCGCAGCGACCCGCGCGACGACCTGATCAGCATGATGGCGACCTACCGGGTCCGCGGGAAGCTGTTGCCGATCGAGGACGTCGTCCTCAACCTGGACAACATCGTGGTCGGCGGCGTCCAGACCGTCCGCCACACGGCCGCCATGGGCCTGCACACCCTGGTCCAGCACCCGGACCTGTGGCGGCGGTTGCAGCGCGGCGAGGTCGGCATGGACTCGGCCCTGGACGAACTCCTGCGCTGGACCTCGGTCGGACTGCACACCCTGCGCACCGCGAGCCGGGACACCGAACTCGACGGCCGCACCATCCGGCGCGGCGACCGGGTCGCGGTCTGGGTCTGGTCCGCCAACCGGGACCCGGAGGCCTTCGAGCGGCCCGAGGAGATCCTGCTCGACCGCGCCCCCAACAAGCACCTCGCGCTCGGCCTCGGCGCCCACTACTGCGTCGGCGCTCCGCTGGCCAAGGCCGAACTCGGCGGCCTGTTCACGGCGATGCTGGAGCGCGTCGCCACCATCGAGCCGGCCGGGCCGGTCACCCACAACCGCTCGATCATCAACTTCGGCCTGGACCGCTTCCCGGTCCGCCTCACCCCGCGCTGAACCACCCGGCAGGCCCCACGGCCCAACTGCCGCGTTCCTGCCGCGACTCCTGCCCTTCGGCCGCACGGCCCGCCCCTACCTTCGAAGCAACCCAAGGAGGACACCATGAGCAACCCGTTCGAGGACGACAACGCCGGCTACCTGGTGCTGGCCAACGACGAGAACCAGCACTCGCTGTGGCCGGTCTGGATCGACGTGCCGGCCGGCTGGACCACCGTCCACGGAGAGGACACCCGCCAGGGCTGCCTCGACTACATCGAGGCCAACTGGACCGACATCAGGCCCGCCGGCCTGGTCGCCGCCCTCGCCGACCGGTGACCGCCACCATGCCGACCTGGGAACTGAACCCCGGCCGCCCGGCCCTCGCCCACGCGCCGCGCACCGCCGGCCTCGGCGAGGCCTGCGAGTGGCTGCGCGAGAACGAGAGCGCGCTCACCCAAGCCCTGCACCGGCACGGCACGATCTTCCTGCGCGGCCTGCCGGTCACGAGCACCGAGGACGTCGCGGCCGTACGGGACGTCCTCATCCCCGAGCGCACCCCCTACCGGGAGAAGGCCACCCCGCGCAGCGACTACGGCAACGGCGTCTTCTCCTCCACCGACCTGCCGCCGGCCCAGCCGATCCGGATGCACAACGAGAACAGCTACACCCTCACCTTCCCCGGCCGGCTGCTCTTCGCCTGCCTGACCGCCCCCGAGGAGGGCGGGGCCACCCCCACCGCCGACTGCCGACAGGTGCTCGCCCAACTGCCCGCGCACCTGATCGAGCGGATGCGGACCTCCGGCTGGACCCTCACCCGCAACTACTCGGACTACGTCTCCCTCGGCTGGCGCACCGCCTTCGCGACCGAGGACCGCTCCGAGGTCGAGGCCTACTGCCGGGAGAACGGCATCACCTGGGAGTGGCTGCCGGACGGCAACCTGCGCACCGGCCAGCTGCGCCCCGGCACCATCCACCACCCGGCGACCGGCGAGGAGGTCTGGTTCAACCACCTCGCCTTCTGGAACGAATGGTCGCTCGACCCGGACATCCGCGAGGCGATGGCCGACGAGTTCGGCCCGGACGGCCTCCCGTTCAACACCGGCTTCGGCGACGGCGAACCGCTGGAGCGGGCCGACGTCGACGCCCTCAACGAGGCGTACCACGCCGCGACCGTGCGCGAACGCTGGCAGGTCGGCGACGTGATGCTGGTCGACAACGTGCTCTGCGCCCACGGGCGGGACCCGTACCGCGGCGACCGCAGGATCGCCGTCTCGATGGGGCGGCCGCTCGACGTCCTGGACTGCCGGCCCAGCGTCCGGCCCACTCTGGCCGCCGCCTGAGCCCCGCCCCCGAACAGCCCGTGCCGTGACGTGAGCAGACCCGAGTAGAGGAAGCACCGTGATCCCGGTTTCGTACGCCCAACAGCGGCTCTGGCTGATCGACCAGATCGAGGGGCCGACCGCGCTGTACAACCTGCCGTTCGCCCTGCGGCTGCGCGGCGGGCTCGACACCGCCGCCCTGCGCGCCGCGACGGCGGACGTGGTCGCCCGGCACGAGGCCCTGCGCACGGTGTTCCCGGTGGCCGGGGGAGTCCCGGTGCAGCGGATCCTGCCGGCCGAGGAGGCGCAGCCGCGCTTCCTGGCCGTGGACTGCGCACCGGAGGACTACCCGGCCCGCCGGGACGCCGCGGCCGCCGAGACCTTCGACCTGAGCCGCGAACTGCCCATCCGGGTCACGGTGTTCACCCTCTCCCCGACCGAGCACGTGCTGCTCGTCGTGCTCCACCACATCGCCGGCGACGGCTGGTCGCTCGGCCCCCTGCTGCGCGACCTCGCCGACGCCTACCGGGCCCGGCTCGCCGCCCGCGCCCCCGACTGGGAACCGTTGCCGATCCAGTACGCCGACTACGCGCTCTGGCAGCGCGACCTGCTCGGCGACGAGCACGACCCCGAGAGCCTGCTCGCCCGCCAACTCGCCTACTGGCGCGCCGCGTCGGCCGGTCTCCCGGAGGAACTGGAGCTGCCGACGGACCGCCCCCGACCGCCCGTCCCCACCGGCGCCGCCGACTCCGTCGACCTCGCCTGGGACGCCGGCCTGCACACCGCCCTGCTCGACCTCGCCCGCAGCCACCGCACCACCCTGTTCACCGTCCTCCAGGCCGGCCTGGCCGCCCTGTTCACCCGGCTCGGCGCCGGCACCGACATCCCGCTCGGCACCGGCGTCGCCGGACGCGCCGACGAGGCTCTGGACGACCTCGTCGGCTTCTTCGTGAATTCGCTGGTGCTGCGCATCGACACTTCCCCTCGCTCCGCTGGGGATGCCCCTACCGGTGACCCGAGCTTCGCCGAGCTGCTCGGCCGGGTCCGGGAGACCCAGCTCGACGCCTTCGCCCACCAGGACCTCCCCTTCGAGCGCCTCGTCGAGGAGCTCAACCCGCCCCGGGCGCTCGGCCGCCACCCGCTGTTCCAGACCCTCCTGGTGCTCCAGAACCACGGCCAGGACGCCGAACTCGCCCTGCCCGGGCTGGAGTCCGCCCCCGAACCGATCGGCCTGCGGGTCGCCAAGTTCGACCTCAACATCGGCATCGCCGAACAGCACGGCCCGGACGGCACCCCCGCCGGGCTCACCGGCTCGATCGAGTACGCCGCCGACCTCTACGACCGCACCACCGTCGCCACCCTGGCCGACCGGTTCGGCCGGCTGCTGGCCGGTGCCGCCGCCGACCCGCACGCACCCATCGACACCCTGGACGTGCTCGCCCCCGAGGAGCGCACCCGCATCCTCACCGAGTGGAACGCCACCGACGCGCCCCGCCGCTCCGGCACCCTCGCCGAGTCCTTCGAGCGGCAGGCCGACCGCACCCCGCACGCCACCGCCCTCGCCCACGACGGCGGCACCCTCACCTACGCCGAACTCGACACCCGCGCCAACCGCCTCGCCCACCACCTGACCGCGCTCGGCGTCGGCCCCGAGACCCCCGTCGCGATGCTGATGGAGCGCTCCGCCGACGTCGTCGTCGCCACCCTCGCCGTCCTCAAGGCCGGCGGCTGCTACGTCCCCATGCACCCCGGTCTGCCGGCCGAGCGGATGACCGGCGTGCTCGCCGACACCGGCGCCCCCGTGCTGCTCACCGACCGCGCCGACCCCGGCTTCCCGCACGGCGCCGCCGTGGTGCGCCCCGGCGACGAGGCCGGCGCCCCCGCCCACCGCCCCGGCGTGCCCGTCCACCCGGACCAGCTCGCCTACGCGATGTACACCTCCGGCTCCACCGGCCGCCCCAAGGGCGTCGCCGTGCGCCACCGCGACGTGCTCGACCTCGCCGCCGACCGGCGCTGGCAGGACGGCCGCCACCAGCGCGTCCTGCTGCACTCCCCGCACGCCTTCGACGCCGCCACCTACGAGATCTGGACGCCGCTGCTGGCCGGCGGCACCGTCGTCGTCGCCCCGCCCGGCGCCCTCGACGCCACCGCCCTGCACGCCGTCACCACCCGCCACGACGTCACCGCCGTCTTCCTCACCAAGGCCCTGTTCGACCTCGTCGCCGAGCAGGCCCCGGAGACCTTCGCCGCCCTGCGCGTCGTCTGCACCGGCGGCGAGGCCGCCTCCGGCGTCCTGATGCGCCGGGTCCTGGAGGCCTGCCCCGACCTGCTGCTCGCCCACGTCTACGGGCCCACCGAGACCACCACCTTCGCCACCCACCATCCGCTCGCCCCCGCCGACCTCGACGGCCCCCGGGTGCCGATCGGCGGCCCGCTGGACAACATGCGCACCTACGTCCTCGACGCCCGGCTGCGCCCCGTCCCGCCCGGTGTCCCCGGCGAGCTGTACCTGGCCGGCGCCGGCCTGGCCCGCGGCTACCTGGGCCGGCCCGGCCTGACCGCCGAGCGCTTCGTCGCCTGCCCGTACGCGCCGGGGGAGAGGATGTACCGCACCGGGGACCTCGTGCGGCTGCGCGGCGACGGCGCCGTGGAGTTCCTCGGCCGGATCGACGGCCAGGTCAAGCTGCGCGGCTTCCGGATCGAACTCGGCGAGATCGAGGCGGCGCTCTCCCGCCACCCCGCCGTCCGCCAGGTCGTCGTGATCGCCCGTGAGGACCGCCCCGGCGACACCCGGCTGGTCGCCTACTGCACCGCCGACTCCACGCTCACCCCGGCCGGGCTGCGCACCTTCGCCGGCACCGTACTGCCCGGCTACATGGTCCCCGCCGTGGTCGTCCTGCTGGACGCGCTGCCGCTCAACGCCAACGGCAAGGTCGACCGCCGCGCCCTGCCCGCCCCCGACCTCGCCGCCGACGACACCGGGCGCGCCCCCCGCGACGAGCGCGAACGGGTGCTCTGCGAGCTCTTCGGCGAACTCCTCGGCATCGACGACATCACCATCGACGACGACTTCTTCGCCCTCGGCGGCCACTCCCTGCTCGCCACCCGCCTGGTCGGCCGGGCCCGCACCGAACTCGGCGTCGAACTCGCCATCGGCGACCTCTTCCAGGCACCCACCGTCGCCGGGCTCGCCGACCGGCTCGCCGACCGCGCGACCGACACCCCCGCCCCGGCCCGCCCGGCGCTGCGCCCCGGCCCCCGGCCCGAGCGGGTGCCGCTCTCCTTCGCCCAGCGCCGCCTCTGGTTCCTCGCGCAGGCGGAGGGCCCCTCGGCCACCTACAACGTCACCCTCGCCCTGCGGCTGAGCGGTCCGCTCGACCCCGCCGCCCTGGCGGCCGCCCTCGGCGACGTCGTCCACCGGCACGAGGCCCTGCGCACCGTCTTCGGCGAGCAGGACGGCACCCCGTACCAGCGCGTCCTCGACGCCCCCGGCACCGGCCTGCTCACCGTCACCGACCGCCCGACCGGGGAACTCGCCGGCCACACCTTCGACCTCGCCACCGACCTCCCGGTCCACGCCTACCTGCGGCCCGAGGGGCCCGAGGAGCACGTGCTGGTCCTGGTCGTCCACCACATCGCCGGGGACGGCGCCTCGCTGGGCCCGCTCTACCGCGACCTCACCGACGCCTACCGGGCCCGCCTGGCCGGCGACGCCCCGCAGTGGGAGCCGCTGCCCGTCCAGTACGCCGACCACGCGCTCTGGCAGCACGAACTGCTCGGCGACGAGGACGACCCGCAGAGTCCGCTCTCCCGCCAACTCGCCCACTGGCGTGAGGCGCTGGCCGGCGCGCCCGAGGAACTCCCGCTGCCGCTGGACCGCCCCCGCCCGCCGGTCGCCACCCACCGCGGAGCGGTCGTCCCGCTGGAGTTCGACGCCGACCTGCACGCCCGGCTCACCGCACTCGCCGCCGAACACGGCGTGACCCTCTTCATGGTCCTGCAGGCCGCGTACGCCACCCTGCTGCACCGCTTCGGCGCGGGCACCGACCTGCCGATCGGCACCCCGCTGGCCGGCCGCCTCGACGAGGCCGTGCAGGAGCTGGTCGGCTTCTTCGCCAACACCCTGGTGCTGCGCACCGACCTGTCCGGCCGCCCGAGCTTCGCCGACCTGCTGGCCAGGGTCCGGGAGACCGACCTGGCCGCCCACGCCCACCAGGACGTGCCCTTCGAGCGCCTGGTGGAGGAGCTGAACCCGACCCGCTCGACCGCCTGCCACCCGCTGTTCCAGGTGATGCTGGCCTTCGCGGGCGCCGCCGAGGACGGCCCGGACCTGCCCGGCGTGACGGTGACGGAGGAACCGGTCGACTTCGGGACGGCCACCTTCGACCTCACCCTGCGCCTGGTCGAGCGGCAGGGCGCCGAGGGCGCCACCGCGGGGCTGGCCGGCGTCCTGGAGTACGCCACCGACCTGTTCGACCGCGAGAGCGCCGAACAGCTGGCCGCCGCCCTGGAGTCGATTCTCCGCCAGGTCGCCGACGACCCCCGGCGGTCCGTCGCCGAGCTGGACGTCCTGCCCGCCGAGCAGCGGGCCGCGGCCGCGGGCGACCACACGCCGCTGCCCGAGCGGCTGCCCCTGGTGCCGGCCGCCTTCGAGGCGCAGGCCGCGGACACGCCGGAAGCGGTGGCCCTGGTCTGCGGCGACCTCACCCTGACCTTCGCCGAGCTGAACGCCCGGGCCAACCGGCTCGCCCACGAGCTGATCGCCCGGGGCATCGGCCCCGAGCGCGTGGTGGCACTGGCCCTGCCGCGCTCGGCCGAGACGGTGGTGGCCATCCTCGCGGTGCTCAAGGCCGGCGGCGCCCACCTGCCGCTGGACGCCGAGTACCCGGCCGAGCGCACCGCCCACATGCTGGCCGAAGCCCGCCCGGCGCTGGTGCTCACCGACGAACGCTGGCCGCTGCCCGAGGTGCTCGACGGGCACCCCGTGCTCGACCTCGCCGCGCAGCCGGCCGGCCCGGCGACGAACCCGGCGCCGCGGGCCGGCGAGGGCGACGCCGCCTACGTCATCTTCACCTCGGGCTCCACCGGCCGCCCCAAGGGCGTCGTGGTCCCGCACGGCGCCGTCGCCGCGCTGCTGGCCGCCCACCGCACGGGTGTGATGGCCGGGGTCGCCCGGCAGCGGGTCGCGCTCACCGCCTCGCTCTGCTTCGACGCCTCCTGGGACGGCCTGCTGTGGCTGGTCGCCGGCCACGAGCTGCACCTGATCGGCGGCGACGTGCGCCGCGACGCCCGGGCCCTGGTCGGCCACGTGCGCGAGCAGGGGATCGGCGTCCTGGAGGTGACACCCTCCTACGCCGAGCAGCTGGTCGAGGAGGGCCTGCTGGAGGAGCCCGCTCCGGCCCTGGTGCTGCTCGGCGGCGAGGCCGTCGGCCAGGCGCTCTGGACGCGGCTGCGCGAGGCGCCGGGCACCGCCGCCCACAACCTCTACGGTCCGACGGAGTGCACCGTCGACGCCCTGACCCACCCGCTGGGGGCCACCGGGCGGCCCGTCCTCGGCCGCACCGTCGCCGGCACCCGCTGCCACGTCCTCGACGAGTACCTCAACCCCGTTCCGGCGGGTGTGCCGGGGGAGCTGTACCTGGCCGGCGCCGGTCTGGCCCGCGGCTACCTGGGCCGTCCGGGCCTGACGGCGGAGCGCTTCGTGGCCTGCCCCTTCGAGCCGGGCGCCAGGATGTACCGCACCGGGGATCTGGTGCGCCGCACCCGCGACGGGGAGCTGGAGTACCTGGGCCGCACCGACCACCAGGTGAAGATCCGCGGCTTCCGCATCGAACTCGGCGAGATCGAGCGCGCCCTGACCGCCCACCCGCAGGTGCTCCAGGCCGCCGTCCTGCCCGACGAGGACGGGCTGCGCCTGATCGCGTACGTGGTCGCCGACGGCCCGCTCGACCCGGCCGAGCTGCGCGCCACCGCCGCCCGGACGCTGCCCGGCTACATGCTGCCGGCTGCGATCGTCCCGCTGGACGCGCTGCCGTTGAACGCCAACGGCAAGCTGGACCGGTCCGCCCTCCCGGCACCGGACTTCGGTGCGCTGTCGGCCGGTCGTGCGGCGCGTACCCCGCAGGAGGAGATCCTGTGCGGGCTGTTCGCGGAGGTGCTCGGTCTGGAGGCGGTCGGGATCGACGACGACTTCTTCGACCTGGGCGGTCACTCGTTGCTGGCCACCAGGCTGCTCAGCCGGGTGCGGGCGGCGCTGGGTGCGGAGCTGGGCATCCGGGACGTCTTCGAGGCGCCGAGTGTGGCGGGGCTGGCCGTACGGCTGGGTGCCGGTTCGCAGCGGGCGGCGCTGAGCGCGGGAGGTGAGCGCCCGGCGCGGGTGCCGCTGTCCTTCGCCCAGCAGCGCCTGTGGCTGATCGACCGGATGGAAGGCCCCAGCGCCCTCTACAACGCGCCGCTGGCGCTGCGCCTGACGGGGGAGCTGAACGCCGCCGTGCTGGAGCTCGCCCTCGGTGACGTGGTGGCCCGGCACGAGAGCCTGCGCACGCTGATCGCCGAGGAGGACGGCACCCCGTACCAGCGCGTCCTGCCGGCCGAGCAGGCCGTGGTCCCGCTCGACACCCGGAACTGCCCCGCCGACGAGGTGGCCGCCACGGTGGCCGGGCTGTGCCGCCACGCCTTCGACCTGCGCACCGAACTCCCCCTCCGCGCCGCCCTGTTGAGGGTCTCGGCCGAGGAGCACGTGCTGGTCCTGGCACTGCACCACATCGCCAGCGACGGCTGGTCCCTCGGCCCGCTGGTCCGCGACCTCACCGGCGCCTACGCAGCACGCGCCGAGGGCACCGCTCCCGGCTGGGCGCCGCTGCCCGTCCAGTACGCCGACTACGCGCTCTGGCAGCGCGAGCTGCTCGGCGAGGAGAGCGACCCCGAGAGCCTGGCGGCCCGCCAACTCGCCCACTGGCGCGAGACCCTGGCGGACCTCCCGGACGAGGCGACGCTGCCGCTGGACCGCCCCCGCCCGCCCGTCGCCTCCCACCGCGGCGACCGGGTGGCGCTCACCCTCGGCGCCGAGTGCCACCGCGAGTTGGTCGCACTCTCCCGGGCCCACCGGGTCACCCTGTTCATGACGGTGCAGGCGGCCCTCGCCGCGCTGCTCACCCGCCTCGGCGCGGGCACCGACATCCCGATCGGCTCGGTGGTGGCAGGGCGCTCCGATGAGGCGCTGGACGACCTGGTCGGCTTCTTCGTCAACACCCTGGTGCTGCGCACCGACACGTCCGGCAACCCGAGCTTCGCCGAGCTGCTCGGGCGGGCCCGGGAGACCGCCCTCGGTGCCTACGCCCACCAGGACGTGCCCTTCGAGCGCCTGGTGGAGGAGCTCAGGCCGGCCCGTTCGCTCGCCCGCCACCCGCTGTTCCAGGTCATGCTGGTGCTCCAGAGCAACGAGCAGGCCGAGCCGGCCACGGCGGGCCTGCACATCGAGCCCCTCGCGGCGGGCACCGGCTCCGCCAAGTTCGACCTCAGCCTGATCGCCGAGGAGTCCTTCGGCCCCGACGGCGAGCCCGCCGGGATCGACTGCGCCCTCGACTACGCCACCGACCTCTTCGACCGGGAGACCGTCGAGGCCGTCGCCGTACGGTTCGCTCGGCTGCTGGCGGCGGTGGCCGCCCGGCCCGAGCTGCCGATCGGCCGGATCGAGCTGCTGTCGGCCCAGGAGCGCGCCGCGCTCCCGACCGCCGGCGGCGCCCTGCCGGACGGAGTCCCGCTGCTGCCCGCCGCCTTCGCGGCCCAGGCCGCCCGCACCCCGGAGGCCGTCGCACTGGTCTGCGGCGACACCCGGCTGACCTTCGCCGAGCTGAACACCCGCGCCGACCGGCTGGCCCACCGCCTGCGGGCCGCGGGCGCCGGCCCGGAGTCGGTGGTCGCCCTCGCCCTGCCGCGCTCGGCGGAGACGGTGGTCGCCATGCTCGCCGTGCACAAGGCCGGCGGCGCCTACCTGCCGCTGGACGCCGAGTACCCGGCCGAGCGCACCGCCCACATGCTCGCCGACGCCCGCCCGGCGCTCGCCCTCACCGACGACCGCTGGCCGCTGCCGGAGGCGCTGACCGGCCTGCGCACCCTGGACGTCGCCTCGCCGTCCGCGGGCTCCGAGGCCGGCGCGCCCGAGCCGGGGTGGTGCGCCCCCGACCCGGGCGACGCCGCCTACGTCATCTACACCTCGGGCTCCACCGGCCGCCCCAAGGGCGTCGTGGTGCCGCACGGCGCCGTCGCCGCCCTGCTGGCCGCCCACCGCGCCACCCTGATCCGGGGCGCCGAGGAGGCCCACGGCCGGCAGCGGATCGCGCTCACCGCCTCGCTCTGCTTCGACGCCTCCCTGGAGCCCGTGCTCTGGATGTTCGCCGGGCACGAGCTGCACCTGATCGGCGACGAGCTGCGCCGCGACCCGGCGGCGCTGGTCCGCCACACGGCCGCCGCCGGCATCGACGCCCTGCACATCACCCCGTCCTACACCGAGCAGCTGATCGAGGAGGGGCTGCTGGACGCACCCGCGCCGCGCCTCCTGCTGCTCGGCGGCGAGGCCGTCGGCCAGGCACTGTGGCAGCGGCTGCGGGAGCACCCCGACACCGCGGGCCACAACTTCTACGGTCCGACCGAGGCCACCGTCTACGCGCTGACCCAGCCGTTCGATCCGGTGGAGCGCCCGGGGCTCGGCGGTCCGATCGCCGGCGTGCGGGCGTACGTGCTGGACGAGTACCTCAACCCCGTTCCGGCGGGTGTGCCGGGGGAGTTGTACCTGGCCGGCGCCGGTCTGGCCCGCGGCTACCTGGGTCGTCCGGGCCTGACGGCGGAGCGCTTCGTGGCCTGCCCCTTCGAGCCGGGCGTTGGGCCCCTCGCCCCCAGCCTGGCGGCCGGGAGGTACCCCCAGCCCGGTGGCGGGCAAGGAGGGCGGATGTACCGCACCGGGGACCTGGTGCGCCGCACCCGCGACGGCGGCATGGAGTACCTGGGCCGCACCGACCACCAGGTGAAGATCCGCGGCTTCCGCATCGAACTCGGCGAGATCGAGCACGTGCTGGCCCGCCACCCCGCCGTCCGCCAGGCCGTGGTCACCGTCCGCGAGAGCGACACCGGTGACCGGCGACTGGTCGCCCACTGCGCCGTGGGCCAGGAGTCGCCCGAACTCGCCGTCGAACTGCGGCGGTTCGCCGCCGAGTCGCTGCCCGGCCACATGGTGCCGGCCGCCGTCGTCCTGCTCGACACCCTGCCCCTGACAGGCAGCGGCAAGGTCGACCACCGGGCGCTCCCGGCACCGGACTTCGGTGCGCTGTCGGCCGGTCGTGCGGCGCGTACCCCGCAGGAGGAGATCCTGTGCGGGCTGTTCGCGGAGGTGCTCGGTCTGGAGGCGGTCGGGATCGACGACGACTTCTTCGACCTGGGCGGTCACTCGTTGCTGGCCACCAGGCTGCTCAGCCGGGTGCGGGCGGCGCTGGGTACGGAGCTGGGCATCCGGGACGTCTTCGAGGCGCCGAGTGTGGCGGGGCTGGCCGTACGGCTGGGTGCCGGTTCGCAGCGGGCGGCGCTGAGCGCGGGAGGTGAGCGCCCGGCCCGGGTGCCGCTGTCCTTCGCCCAGCAGCGCCTGTGGCTGATCGACCGGATGGAAGGCCCCAGCGCCCTCTACAACCTGCCGCTGGTCCTCCGCGTGGCAGGGGAGTTGGACACGGCCGTGCTGGAGCTCGCCCTCGGTGACGTGGTGGCCCGGCACGAGAGCCTGCGCACGCTGATCGCCGAGGAGGACGGCACCCCGTACCAGCGGATCCTGCCCGCCGAGCAGGCCTGCGTCCGGGTCGAGCTGCTGCCGCCCGGCACCGAGCCGGCGAGCTGCACGGCCCGCCCCTTCGACCTGGCCGCCGACCTTCCCGTCCGCGCCCACGTCATCCCGGCCGGGCCCGGGGAGCACCTGTTCGCGCTCGTCCTGCACCACATCGCCGGGGACGGCTGGTCGATGGGCCCGCTGCTCCGCGACCTCGCCACGGCCTACGCGGCCCGCACCGGCGGCGCGGCCCCGCAGTGGGCGCCGCTGCCCGTCCAGTACGCCGACTACGCGCTCTGGCAGCGCGAGCTGCTCGGCGAGGAGGAGGGCGGGGAGAGCCTGCTCTCCCGCCAACTCGCCCACTGGCGCGAGGCGCTGGCCGGCCTGCCCGAGGAGCTGTCACTGCCCCTCGACCGGCCGCGCCGCGCAGCCGCCTCCCATCGCGGCGAGCGGGTCGTCGTGCCCTACGGCGCGGAACTCCACCGCGCGCTCGGCGAGTTGTCGCGCGAGCACCGGGTGACGATGTTCATGACGGTGCAGGCGGCCCTCGCCGCGCTGCTCACCCGCCTCGGCGCGGGCACCGACATCCCGATCGGCTCGGTGGTGGCAGGGCGCTGCGACGAGGCGCTGGACGACCTGGTCGGCTTCTTCGTCAACACCCTGGTGCTGCGCACCGACACGTCCGGCAACCCGAGCTTCACCGAGCTGCTGGCCCGCGTCCGGGAGACCCAACTCGACGCCCACGCCCACCAGGACGTGCCCTTCGAGCGCCTGGTGGAGGAGCTGAACCCGGCCCGCTCGCTGGCCCGCCACCCGCTCTTCCAGGTGGCACTGCTGCTGGAGGGCCAGGGCGACTGCGCGCCGCTCGCCCCGGCCGGCCTGGACGCCTCCGTGGAGTCCTCCGCCGGGGCGGTCGCCAAGTTCGACCTGAGCGTGGGCCTCGGCGAGTCCTTCGACGCGGACGGCGCGCCCGCAGGCCTGGAGTGCGCGATCGACTTCGCCACCGACCTCTTCGACCGGGAGACCGTCGAGGCCGTCGCCGTCCGCTTCGGCCGGCTGCTGGCGGCGGTGGCCGCCCGGCCCGAGCTGCCGATCGGCCGGATCGAGCTGCTGTCGGCCCAGGAGCGCGCCGCGCTCCCGACCGCCGGGGGCGCGCTGCCGGACGGAGTCCCGCTGCTCCCGGCGGCCTTCGCGGCCCAGGCCGCCCGCAGTCCGCAGGCCGTCGCACTGGTCTGCGGCGACACCCGGCTGACCTTCGCCGAGCTGAACGCCCGGGCCAACCGGCTCGCCCACCGGCTGATCGGGGAGGGCGTCGGCCCCGAATCGGTGGTCGCCCTCGCCCTGCCGCGTTCGGCCGAGAGCGTCATCGCGATCCTGGCCGTCCTCAAGGCCGGTGGCGCCTACCTGCCGCTGGACGCCGACCACCCGGCCGACCGCACCGCCGACACCCTCGCCGACGCGGCCCCCGCCCTCGTCCTCACCGACGGCGGCTGGCCGAAGCCCGAGGCGCTGGCCGGCGTGCCCACCCTGGACGTCGCCGAGGCGACCGGACCGGACACCGACCCGGCGCCGCGCGTCTCGGCCGACAACGCCGCCTACGTCATCTACACCTCCGGCTCCACCGGCCGCCCCAAGGGCGTCGTCGTGCCGCACGGCGCCGTCGCCGCCCTGCTGGCCGCCCACCGCGGCGGGCTGATCGCCACCGCCGAGGCCGCACACGGCCGACTGCGCGTCGCGCTCACCGCCTCGCTGTCCTTCGACGGATCACTGCAGAGCCTGCTCTGGATGTTCGCCGGGCACGAGTTGCACCTGATCGGCGACGAGCTGCGCCGCGACCCGGCCGCCCTGGTCCGGCACGTGCGCGCGGCGGGCATCGGTGCCATGGACGTCACCCCCTCCTACGCCGAACAACTCCTCGCGGAGGGCCTGCTGGAGGAGGCCGCTCCGTCGGTGCTGGTGCTCGGTGGCGAAGCCGTCGGGCAGCAGCTCTGGACCGCCCTGCGCGAGGCGCCGGACACCGCCGCCCACAACCTGTACGGTCCGACCGAGGCCACCGTCTACACCCTCGGCCGGCCCGTCGACGCGGTGGAGCGCCCGGGGCTCGGCGGTCCGATCGCCGGCGTGCGGGCGTACGTGCTGGACGAGTACCTCAACCCCGTTCCGGCGGGTGTGCCGGGGGAGTTGTACCTGGCCGGCGCCGGTCTGGCCCGCGGCTACCTGGGTCGTCCGGGCCTGACGGCGGAGCGCTTCGTGGCCTGCCCCTTCGAGCCGGGCGTTGGGCCCCTCGCCCCCAGCCTGGCGGCCGGGAGGTACCCCCAGCCCGGTGGCGGGCAAGGAGGGCGGATGTACCGCACCGGGGACCTGGTGCGCCGCACCCGCGACGGCGGCATGGAGTACCTGGGCCGCACCGACCACCAGGTGAAGATCCGCGGCTTCCGCATCGAACTCGGCGAGATCGAGCACGTGCTGACGCTCCACCCGCAGGTGCTCCAGGCCGCCGTCCTGCCCGACGAGGACGGGCTGCGCCTGGTCGCGTACGTGGTCGCCGACGGCCCGCTCGACCCCGTCGAACTGCGCGCCTTCGCCGCCGGCCACCTGCCCGGCTACATGCTGCCCGCCGCCGTCGTCCCGCTGGCCGCGCTGCCCCTCACCGACAGCGGCAAGCTCGACCGGACGGCGCTGCCCGCACCGGACTTCGGACGGCTCGCCGGCGGCCGCGCCGCCCGGACGCCGCAGGAGGAGCTCCTCTGCGCGCTGTTCGCCGAGACCCTCGGCCTGGAGGGCGTCGGCATCGACGACGACTTCTTCGACCTCGGCGGCCACTCCCTGCTCGCCATGAAGCTGCTCGCCCGGGTCCGCACCGCCCTCGGCGCGGACCCCGGCATGCGGGCGCTGTTCGAGGCACCCACCGTGGCCGGGCTAGCCCGACGGCTCGACCACGGCCCGGCGGCCGACGCGCTGGACGTCCTGCTGCCGCTGCGCACCGGCGGCGACCGGGCCCCGCTGTTCTGCGTCCATCCGGCGGCCGGCATCAGCTGGGTCTACTCCGGGCTGCTGCGCCACCTCGGCCCCGAGCAGCCGGTGTACGGCCTCCAGGCCCGAGGCCTGCGCGGCGACGCACCGGCGAGCGTCGCCGAGATCGCCGAGGACTACGTGCGGCAGATCCGCGCGGTGCGTCCCGACGGCCCGTACCACCTGCTGGGGTGGTCCTTCGGTGCGGTGGTCGCGCAGGAGATGGCCGCGCGGCTGCGGGCCGAGGGCGCCGAGGTCGGCCTGCTGGCCCTGCTCGACGGCGCCCCGGCGGCCCGCAGCGCCGACGCCCCGCCCGTCGAAGCCGCCGACACCCTCGCGGAGTTGCTGCACTCGCTCGGCTACGACCCGGCCGACGGACGGGGCCTCGCCGATCTGCGGGCCGTGCTCGGGGAGGCCGTGGCCGTGTTGCCGGAGGTCTTCGACCGGCACCGCAAGCTGATGGCCGAGCACGTGCCCGACCGCTACCGGGGGGACGCCGTCTTCTTCGGGGCGACCACCGGCAAGCCCGCCGACTGGCCGTACGAGCAGGCCTGGCGGCCGTACCTGGACGGCCGGATCGAGAGCCACCGCCTCGCCTGCGCCCACGGCGAGCTGACCCAGCCGGAACCCCTCGCACGGATCGCCGCCGTGCTGGCCGAGAAGCTTGGAGCGTGACCCGCGATGACCACCACCGTCCCGATCGAGTCACCGGCGCCGCCGGAGCGGCCGCGCAGCCGGTGGGGCCTGTGGGCCCAGGGGGACTTCCGCCGGCTCTGGATCGGTGAGACCACCAGCACCCTCGGCACGGCCGTCGGGAGCGTGGCGCTGTCCCTGGTGGCCGTGGTCACCCTGGGCGCCGGCCCCTTCGCGGTGGGCGTGATCAACGCCGCCGCCTGGCTGCCCTGGCTGTTCCTCGGCCTGCCGGCCGGTGCCTGGGTGGACCGCTGGCCCCGGCTGCGGGTGATGCTGGTCTGCGACCTGCTGCTGCTCCTCCTGTTCGGCAGCGTCCCGGTGGCCGCCTGGCTGGGGGCGCTCTCCCTCGCCCAGCTGGTGGTGGTGGCCCTGCTGACCGGGGCGGTGAAGGTGTTCTTCTCCACCGCCTACGGGGCGGTGCTGCCCACCCTGGTGGCGAAGGCCGACCTGCTGGAGGCCAACGTCAAGCTGCGCTCCGGGGCCTCGGCGGCGGACATCGCCGGCCCGGGCGTGGCCGGTCTGCTCGCGCAGGCCTTCGGCGCCGCCAGCGGGATGCTCGCGGACTCGCTCACCTACCTGGTGTCGGCGCTCTGCCTGCGGCGGATCAGGACGGAGGAACGCCCCCCGCCGGTGTCCGAGCGGCGCGGCATCCCGCGCGAGATCGGCGAGGGCGTCCGGTTCCTGCTGCGCGATCCCTACCTGCGCACGCTGGCCTGCTTCGCGGCGGTCGGCAACCTGGGACTGAACGGCATCCAGGCGGTGCAGACGGTCTTCCTGGTGCGCAGCGTGGGGATCGAACCGGGCGAGGTGGGCGCGGTGTTCGCGCTGGTGAGCGTCGGCGGGCTGGCCGGTGCGGTGCTGGCCGGGCGGATCGCCCGCCGGCTGGGCACCGCGCGCGGGCTGCTGGTCTGCGAGCTGGTGGTCGCGCCCTTCATCCTGCTGCTGCCGTTGGCGGGCGAGCGGCTGCCGCTCGTGGTCAGCGCGCTCGCCTGGGCGGTCGCGGTCTGCGGCGTGGTGGCGGGCAACGTCCTGGCCGGCAGCTTCTCCCAGGCCTACTGCCCGCCCGAGATGATCGGCCGGATCCGGGCCAGCTCCGCGACCCTCAACTACAGCGCGATCCCCGTGGGCGCCCTGCTCGGTGGCTACCTCGGCGAGGTGATCGGCGCCCGCGGCACCATCTGGCTGATGGCGGGCGTGCTGCTCTCGGCCGGCGGGGTGCTGCTGGCCAGTCCGCTGCGCGGCCTGCGCGACTTCCCGTCCCGGCCGTCGGCCCCCGCCGCCTGACCGCGCCGCCCCGCCCGCGCCACCTCCCGACCCGCCCCCACCCGGAGGACCCCGATGACCCGCACCGCCCGCCCGCGCCACTACCTGATGTGCCGTCCGACCCACTTCGACGTCACGTACGCGATCAACCCGTGGATGGACCCCGCCAAGCCGGTGGACACCGACCTCGCGGTCGCCCAGTGGGAGCGGCTGTACGCCCTCTACGGCGAGCTCGGCCACCGGGTCGACCTGATCGACCCGCTGCCCGGCCTGCCCGACATGGTGTACGCGGCCAACGGCGCCACCGTGGTGGACGGCAAGGTGCTCGGCGCGCGCTTCCGCAACGCCGAGCGGGCCGCCGAGGGCCCGGCCTACCTGGAGTGGTTCCGCGCCCGGGGCTTCGAGACGCGCGATCCGGAGCACGTCAACGAGGGCGAGGGGGACCTGCTGCTGACCGCGGGCTTCGTGCTGGCCGGGCGGGGCTTTCGCAGTGTGGCCGACGGGCACGCGGAGGCCCAGGAGTTCTTCGGGCGGCCCGTGGTCGGTCTGGAGCTGGTCGACCCGCGCTACTACCACCTGGACACCGCGCTCGCCGTGCTCGACGGCGACGAGATCATGTACAACCCGGAGGCCTTCTCGGCCGGTAGCCGTGCCGTCCTGCGCCGGCTGTTCCCGGACGCCCTGCCGGTGGACGGCGCCGACGCGGAGGTGTTCGGCCTCAACGCGGTGAGCGACGGCCTGCACGTGGTGCTGCCGGAGGCGGCCGTCGGCCTGGCCGCGCGGTTGCGCGAGCGCGGCTTCCGGCCGATCGGGATGGACCTCAGCGAGCTGCTCAAGGGCGGTGGCAGCGTGAAGTGCTGCACCCTGGAGATCCGTTCGGCGCCCTGAGCGGGCGGCGCCGAGCACCGGTGACCACCGGTGCTCGGCTGTAGATCGGCCGTTGAACGCGCCCGGCCAGACTGGTGCCACACCACGACGGAACCCCTTCCCACCGGGGAAGCGAGTCAAGGGAGCACCAGAGATGACGCAGCGTCCGGCCACCGCCCGCACCCGCCTCCGGATGTTCACGGTCGGCCTCGGGGTGGTCGTCGCCCTGGGCACCGGCCTGTCCGCCACGGTCGCCGTGGCGGAGGCTGCCGACGCCGGCGCGGCGACGGTGGTGAGCGGCGACGCGACGCCGACGCCCACCCCGACCCCCACCCCGACCGCGACCGGCGGCACCGGCGACTGGAACAGCACCGGCTCCTGAGCACACCGGTTCCTGAACACACCGGAACCGGCAGCAGGATCGATTCCTCAGCAGCCCGAGGACAACCGGTCAGCCGCCCGCCACCCATCCGGGAGCGACGGGGCCTCGGCGGCCGAACCCTCCCCCCGGGGCAGCAGCCCCGCCACCTCCCGGGCCTCCGGCAGCCCCAGCCGGAGGAAGATCCGATGGGCCTCCCGCAGCCGGCCGTACGCCTCGGCCTCGCGCCCGAGGTCGGCCAGTGTCCGGCCCAGCACCACCAGCGCGTGGCCCTGGTCCCGCTCGGCACCCAGCTCCTCGCACAGCTCCAGCGCCTGCCCGGCGTGCTCCAGGGCCTCGTCCGTCCGGCCCAGCGACCGCAGACTGTCCGCCATCCGGTAGCGGGCGTGCGCGGCCCGGGCCCGCAGACCGGCCGCCGAGGCCACCGCCAGGCACTCGCCGAACCAGGTGACCGCCTCCTCGTGCCGCTCCAGCCCGTGCAGCGCCAGCCCCAGCACGTACAGCGTGTACGCCCGGCCCGGATCGTCGTGCCGGGTCCGCAGCTCGGCCAGCACCTCGTGGCAGATCGGTACCGCCTCGGCGGCCCGCCCGCTGCGCACCCGGGCCAGCGCGGCGTTGACCGTCGTCACCAGCGCCCCGGAGCGGTGGCCGAGTTCGCGGGCCAGCGACAGCGCCTCGTCGTAGTGCCCGACGGCCTCGTCGTAACGGCTGAGGAACTGGCAGACCAGGCCGAGGTCGTTCAGCGCCTGGCGCAGGATCACCGTGTCGCCCGCCGAGCGGGAGGCGGCCACCGCCAGCCGGGAGGCCGCCTCCGCCTCCTCCAGGCGGGTGGCGGCCAGGGCGACGTTGCCGCGCAGGAAGTGCGCCCGACCAGCTGCCCGGTGGTCGGCGCGACGGGCCGCGGCCGCGGCCAGGGCCTCCGCGGTGGTGGCCAGCTGGCGGCTGGGCGGGGCGAGGAGGAACGGGGTGAGCGCGATCAGCAGGTCGATCGCGGCGCGCAGCGGCTCCGGCGCCGCACCGTCGGCCGGGGCCGAAGGGGCGGTGGCGTCGTCGTCCGTGACCGTCCAGCCCGCCACCTGCGCGGCCAGCGCGATCGCCCCGGAGCCCTCCGCCTCGGCCCAGGCCCGCGCCCCGTCCGGGCCGTCCAGGGGGACGCCCGCGCTGCGCGCCGGCCCGAGCGCACCGGCCGCCGGATCCCCGGGAACGGCGTGCTGGAAGGCCGTGCACGCGGTGGCCAGCAGGTGGTCCAGCATCCGGTCGCGGGCCGCCACGGCCGCGCCGGGATCGTCCGGACGGCGCCGGGCGAACGCGCGCAACAGGTCGTGGAAGCGGTAGCGGCCGGGGAAGGGCGACTCCATCATCGCCACGTCCACCAGGGCCTCCAGCAGGTCCTCGGCGTCGTACTCGTCCAGGTCCAGCAGGGCGGCCGCGGCCTGCAACCCGAGGTCCGGGCCGTCCACCGAGGCGGCCAGCCGGAACGCGCGGGCCTGGGCGGGCGTCAACTGGCGGTAGCTCAGTTCGAAGGCGGCCGCCACCTCCAGGTCGCCGATGCGCAGCTCGTCGATCCGCCGGCGCTCGACCGCCAGCCGGCGGCCCAGCGTCTGCACCGTCCAGCTCGGCCGGGCGGCCAGTCGGGCCGCCACGATCCGGACCGCGAGCGGGAGGTGGCCGCAGACGAGCAGCAGCTCCCGGGCGGCCCCCGCCTCGGCGGCCAGCCGCTCGGCGCCGATGGTGCGGCCCAGCAGTTCGAGCGCCTCCTCGGGTTCGAAGACGCCGAGGTCGGCCTGGACGGTCGCGGGCAGGCCGGACAGCCGGGTGCGGCTGGTGGTGAGGACGGCGCAGCCGACCGCGCCCGGCAGCAGCGGTCTGATCTGCGCGGTGTCGTGGACGTTGTCGAGCACCAGCAGCAGCCGCCGGCCGTCCACCACCGAGCGGAACAGCGCCGAGCGGGCGTCCAGCCCGTCCGGCACCGCGTCGGCCGGCACGCCGAGCGCGACCAGGAAGCCGCTGAGGACCGCCTCCGGATCGGCCGGGGTGGCGTCGGCGCCCCGCAGGTCGACGTAGAGCTGCCCGTCCGGGTAGGCCTCGCGGACCCGGTGGGCGACGTGCAGGGCCAGCGCGGTCTTGCCGACCCCGCCCATGCCGACCACGGTCGCGATCACCAGCGCCTGCTGGCCCGGCGCGCCGAGGGCCCCGCCCAGCCGCTCCACCAGCACCGTTCTGCCGGTGAAGTCGGCCGCGTCGGGCGGAAGCTGGGCCGGTCTCGGGGTCGGTGCGGCGGCCCCGGCCGGGGCGGTGGCGGGTACCTCCGGCACCGTCGGTCCGGCGGGCGGGTCCGGCGACTCGACCCCGGGCGCGGCGGGCTCCGCACTGCCGGCGAGGAGCGCGACGGACGGCGTCGGGGCGGCGAGCGACGGGTCGCCCTCCAGGATCCGCTGGTGCAGCAGGTCCAGCTCCGCGCCGGGCGCCACCCCCAGTTCGGCCAGGAACAGCTGACGCGCGCCCCGGAACACCGCCAGCGCGTCCGCCTGCCGCCCGGCCTGGTACAGCGCGCGCATCAGCAGCCCGTACGCCCGTTCGTGCAGCGGGTGTTCGGTGGTCAGCGAGGTCAGCTCCGGAATGCACCGGGAGTAGCGCCCCAGCGCCAGGTCCAGGGCGATCCGCTCCTCCAGCAGGGTCAGCCGCAGTTCCTGGAGCCGCTGGCGCTGCCGCTGCGCGAACGGACCGGGGATGCCGGCCAGCGGCTCGCCCTGCCACAACTCCAGCGCCCGGTTCAGCAGGTCGCGCGCCTGCTGCGGCTCTCCGGCGGCCGCCGTGCGCTCGGCCTGTGCGGCCAGCTCCTCCGCCTGCGCCGCGTCCACCGCGTGCTTGGGCAGCACCAGCCGGTAGCCGTCCCCGACCGAGGTCAGCACGGTCGGCGCGTCCGGCTCCTCGCCGTGCAGGATCTTGCGCCACCGCCAGGCGTAGGTGCGCACCGTCGTCATCGCGGTGCCCGGCGGCTCCTCACCCCACAGGGCGTCGATCAGATCGGTGGCACTCGCACCGTGTCCGGGCCGGAGCAGCAGCACCGCCAGCATGGCCTGCTGCTGGGGGCTGCCCACCTTCAGCACGGTCACCCCGCGCTGCGCCCGCATCAGACCCAGGACCGAGAACCGGAAATCATCCATTCCTGCACCTGCCCGCCTCATGTGCTCGCCCCCGCCCGCGCACGTGCCGCCCCCCGAATTGATGAGCCCCTATCAACCCACGGCACCCGGTGGGATGTCGAGGGATCGTCGACCCGGCGGTGATCCGGTGTTGATCGGCCGTCACCACAATCGGTGGTGTGGCGCCCGCAGTCGGCCCGGCACCAACCGTCGGACCCGCCACGTCCCCGGCCGCCCGGCCGCCGTCCGGGCGACCACCACGGCTCTCGGAGGCGGACGCCCATGAACACCGACCTGCTCCACCGGCTGCTCGACGTCGACCCGGTCGCCGGACCGGTCGAACTGCTCCACCGTGCCCGCGGCGACCGCCACCTCCCGTACCTGGTGCTCGCCGCGCTCGCCCGGGACGGCGTCCGGATGGGCGAGCACGCCCGGGCCGAGCTGCGGCGCGCCCGCGACCGGGCCGACTGTTACGCCAGGGTCGCCCGCGAGCTCGCCGACGCCACCGGGGTCCGCCCGATCCGCGACCTGCCGCTGGCCGGCTACTACCCGCCCGACCTGCCCCGGCCGCTGGGCGGGCTCAGCCTCGTCAGCCCCACCGAGGCCACGCTCTGGCAGGCCGTCAACCGGCTGGTCACCGACCACCCGGTGGAGTCCGTGGAGGTCACCCTGCTCGGCGAGCGGCCCCGGCACACCGCCGTCACCCTGCGCTGGCCGGCCGAGGACCCGCTGCTCGACCCGTGGTACGAGGTGCGGGTCGCGACCGCCGCGCTCACCGGCGACCTCGCCACCGTCCCGGTCCGCCCCTACCTGGCCGCCGACGACCACGTGGAGTGCCTGATCGCCCTCGCCGAGGAAGGGCTCGGGCGCGCCTTCCTCGCGGGCGACGTGATCGACGTGGCCCACCTCGCCGGGCAGCCCTTCGAACCCGTCGAGACCGCCGCGGTGGTCGCCGCCTACCGGCTCGCCCCGGAGGCCGCGGCCCTTCTCGACCTCGCCGCCGAGCACGTGCCGCTGGGCTCCCTGCGGGACGTGCGCACCGTCCTGGAGGCCGAGGTCGCGCCCGAACTGCGCCGCCGCCGGACCCTCGCCCGCCCGCTCCGGCCCCGCCACGGCACCCTGCTGCGCCGCACCGTCATCCGGCACCAGTGGGACGAGGCCCTGCTGCTGCCGGCCGGCGACGCCGGCCTGCTGCTCACCCCGGTCGCCGACTACCTGCTCGGCCCGGAGGGCACCCGGCCGACGGCGGCCGAACGCGCCGCCGCCCTCGCCGCCCTGCGAGCCTGGGACACGACCGCCCCCGGCAGCCCGGACCCGGCCCGGTGCACCGGCCTGTCGGAGCCGCGCCACCGCTGAGCGGCCGCAGGCGTGGGTGGGGGCTTGGCGACCAGCCCGGGGAATCTTGTATGGTTCCAGGCGAATCATCCAGAGGGGTGGAGGGACCGGCCCTACGAAGCCCCGGCAACTCCCCGGTCGACCCGGCGTCCGAAGTACGCGCCGTGCCGTCCGGGATCAGTGCCAACTCCGGCCTGTCGCCACTGTGGCGCGGGAAAGATGAGGAGACACGGTGCTCTCTGTGCTGTCCTTCGCCCGGGCGCTTCCCGCCCCGGCGCTTTCGCGTACCCGTCTCGTGCCCGGCGCAGGCAATCGGCCGACTTCTGCGGCCCGTCCTCGCTGACCACCCCCCGGCTCCCCGCCAGGAGCCGCCGTGAGCAGCGCCCACCCGCTGCTCCCGGGCCTTGAGACTGGAGTACCCCACCCATGGAGAACACGAGCGGCGTCGGCGTGCTCGACAAGGTCACCTCGATCCTCGGCGTCCTGGAGGCCGGTCCCGCCACCCTGGGCGGCCTCGTCGCCGCCACCGGCATGGCGCGGCCCACCGCCCACCGGCTGGCCGTCGCCCTTGAGCACCACCGCCTGGTCAGCAGGGACATGCAGGGCCGGTTCATGCTCGGCCCCCGGCTCGGCGAGCTCGCGGCGGCCGCCGGCGAGGACCGGCTGCTGGCCGCGGCCGGATCGGTCCTCACCCAGCTCCGGGACGTCTCCGGCGAGAGCGCCCAGCTCTACCGCCGGCAGGGCGAGGTCCGGATCTGCGTGGCCGCCGCCGAACGCCTCACCGGCCTGCGCGACACGGTTCCGGTGGGGATCACCCTGCCCATGAAGGTCGGCTCCGCCGCCCAGGTCCTGCTCGCCTGGGAGGAGCCCGAGCGCCTCCACCGCGGCCTGCAGGGCGCCCGGTTCACCGCCACCGCCCTGAGCGGCGTACGGCGCCGCGGCTGGGCCCAGTCCGTCGGCGAGCGCGAGCTCGGGGTCGCCTCCGTCTCCGCGCCGGTGCGCGGCCAGTCCAACCGGGTCGTGGCCGCCGTCTCGGTCTCCGGTCCGATCGAACGGCTCACCCGCCACCCCGGCGCCCACCTCGCCCAGGCCGTCGTCGAGGCGGCCCACCGCCTCACCGAGGCCCTGCGCCACCCGTGACCGGCCCGCCCGGCCGGGGCGTACCTCCGCTGCCCCGGGCTCAGGCCCGGGGCAGCAGGACGGTGCGGGAGGGGCGGGGTATCCGACTGATCACCGCGCCGATCAGAGTGCCGATCGACACCCCGAACACCGCCGACACGGCCGTCAGCACGGACTGCGCGCCGTTGCCGACCTCGATCTGCGCGGTGTTCAGCAGGCCGAAGGAGCCCGGCACCACGATCCAGAACGCCGGGAGGTAGAGCACCTGCCAGAGCGGACCGCCCGGCAGCCAGTGCACCAGCGTGGCCGTGGCCGCGGCGGTGACCGCGCCGGCCAGGCCACCGATCGCCGCGCCGTGCGTCGACCCCACCACCACCTGGACCGTGACGCTCACCGCGATCACCACGACGATCCACGGGACGGCCGAGGGCGGGGTGTTCACGTTGACCACCACCCCGAAGACCGCGAGCGCCAGCCCCAGCCCGATCACCCACCAGCTCGGCCTGGCGACCTGCACGTCGGCCAGCGCGGTGGCCGGCATGCCGGCCGCGGTCGCGGCCGCGGCCACCCCGGCGAGGAACAGCGCCAGCTGCACCGCGCCGGACACCAGCCGGGCCGTACCCGCGCTGGCCGCACCCGCGGCGATCTCCGACAGCCCGGTGACGAGCAGCCCGCCCGGCAGCAGGATCGCCAGCGTGGCCACGATGGTCCGCAGCGGGCCGTCCAGCAGCGAGGCCCGGGCGAGCAGGAGGACCAGCAGCGCGACCAGGAACCCGGCCGTGACGGGAAGCAGCGGACGCAGGTACGGCAGCCGCCGGGCGAGCACGGTCAGCCCCACGACGATCAGCGAGCCGAGCCCGGCCGCCAGCACGTTCGCCGCCGCCGGCTGCAGGAAGAGGCAGACCCCCACCCCGACCGGCAGCGCCCCGAGGTCCGCCACCCACGCGGGCCGGCGGGCCGGTGCCCGCCGGATTCCCTCCAGCTCGGCGAGCGCCCGTGGCCCGTCGAGCTCGCCCGCCCGCAGCCGGTGCACCAGGTGGAGGACGTCGGCCGTCTGCTCGAACCGCAGGGCGGTGCCGACCGGCTGGAACCGGGTGGCCTCGTCCGCCCCCAGTGCGACGAACAGCCCGTTGGTCAGCGCGGCGACCCGCACGTCCGGAGCCCCCAACGCCCGCCCCAGTCCGCGGAGTTCCTCCTCGACGTCATGGACGGGCAGGCCACCGCCCAGCAGGGCTTCGCCCAGTTCGAGCAGCAGGCGGCGGAGCGGGTCGGGCGGGGCTTCGGTGCCCCGGACCAGGGGAAACGTGCTTGGCATGGCAGGTATCGTCCCATCCCGCCCGATTCGGTCCGACTGTGCCCCGGTCTGTTCGGTTTCCCGCCGCGCGCACGCCGTCCGCCGGCGACGGCCGGCCCGGGACACGAGTGCGTGTCCCACCCCGCATCCGACCGCCGGCCAGTAGCATCCCTGTGAACCTCTTTGGGATGCTTTCCGGTGAATCGGCGACGGTTCGACCGTGCGCAGGAAGACCGTCCGCCGCCGTTGGGGGAGATGTGACCGTCGTCGCCGCCGTGGCCCGCTCCACCCGGGTCCGGCCGCTCTCCGCCGCCGACCTGCTGGCGGAGGCGGTCGCCCGGGCCGGGCTCTGGGAGCGGCTCGCCGAGCGGGCGCACGGCGACCCGGGGGCGGTCGCGGTGCTGTTGACACCGGGCACCTCCGCGTACGGCGACCCGGTGACCGCGGTCAGCGCCGCCCTGGTGGAGCACCTGATCGACCTGCTGCACGACCGCGGCTACCGCGACGCCACCGTCGGCGCCGCCCGCTGCGGCCCGGACACCTGGCTGGCCGGCCCCGGACTCCCCGAAGCCTGCCGCCGCCTCGGCTACGGCGGGCGCACCCCGCAGGGCAACGCCTACCGCGTCGTGGACCTGTCGGAGGAAGTCGGGCCGGCCGGGTTCCCCGACTCCTCCGTGCTGCACGGCAGCGGCCTGGCGCGCAGCTGGCTGGACGCGGGCTTCCGGATCAACATCGCGAAGAACAGCACCCACCCGGAGTTCGGCTACGCCCTGTGCCTGGCCAACCTGTTCGGCGTGCTCCCGCAGGACGACAAGCACCACCACTACCGCGCCCGACGGGACGGCGCCGAAGTCGTCGTGGACCTGCTGCGCTCCCACCCGCCGGACTTCCACCTCATCGACGCCGTGGTGAGCAGCCACGGCTGCGCCGGATCGCACGTCGGCAGGCCCCTGCGGACGGAGACGGTGATCGCCGCGCCGGACGGCGTGCTGGCGGACATGGTCGGCGCGCTGCTCATGGGCGTCGACCCCGTCTCGTCGCCGCTCAACGCGCGGGTGCTCAGCGACCGGGGCCTGCCGGACGCCTACCGGATCGACGGCGACCTGACGCCCTACCAGGGCTGGCGCAACCCGCCGAGATCGCTGGTCGAGGCGGTGCGCCGACTCGCTCCCGACGGGCGGGCCCACCGGCTGTTCAGCGTCGCCGCCTGGCACGTCGCCCCGGGCACGGCGGTCACCGACCCGGCCCTCGCCCGGCTCTCCCGACTCCTCACCTCGCTGATCCGCGCCGCGGACGCGAACCCGGCGGCCGCCGCCGCCCTGTGCGCGGTGGTCGGCGCGGCGGCGTCGGCCTCCTCCACCGTCCGCGCCTGGCGGACCGGGAACGCCAAGGACGACCTCCGGCGCCGGGACGTCTCCCTCGCGGTCGACCCGGACGCCTACACCCACGAGGACTACGACCGGATCACCGACCTCCTGCGGCCGCTGGAGACGGTGATCGACGCGCTGCCCGCGGACGCCTGGCAGATGCGGTGGCAGCACGTGGGCCACTCGATCCTGTTCGGCTGCGAACGCACCGTCAACGCGCCGTACCGGGAGTTCGTGCGGCGGGTCGACATCAGCCGGTCCATCAGCTACATGACCGACTACCTCGGCGGACGGGTCCACGTGGTGTCCCGTGACGCCCAGGGGCGGCCCGTCCGCCAGATCGAACGCAACCTGTACCTGGCGCAGCCGAACTACCTGGCGTACTACGGCGGTCCGCCCATCGACGTCTGCAAGCTGGAGTCGGTGGACTACGGGGAACAGCGGCAGCGGATCTCCTGGCGGACGGTCAGCAGCCCGAACGGGTCCGCCGAGTACGACGACGGCTCGGTGACCTTCCTCCCGGCGGACGGCGGCGTCCGGACCCGGATCGTGATCCGGGTGCGCCAGCGCTTCACCCTGCCGCTGACCTGGCAGGTGATCCGCCCCGACACCCGGCCCAAGCTCAGGGACCCGCTGGTGCAGGACTCCTACCAGCGCTTCTTCACCCGCACCCTCGACAACTTCGAGGCGCAGTACGAGGGGCGTCCCTACCGGATCGGCCGGCCCTGGGAGGAGTCCGACGACCTGGAGGCATCCGAGCTGCCCACCCAGCGGCTGACCGAGGCCGCCCGGATGCTGCGGACCGTCGCCTCGCAGACCCTGACCGTGCCGACACCGCCGGGGCGGCTGGGGCCGGACGGCTTCTGGCACGTCGCGCCCGGCGACCTCCCGACCCGCTCCCCCCTGCTGGAGGAGTTCCGCGAGTCGCTGCGCCCGGCGGTGGCCGGCTTCTGGCAGGGACTGCGCGAGGCCGCGGCCCGGGACCGGCGGTCGAGGCGGACCCCGTGAGGGCGGGCGTGACCGGTGCCAGCGGGCTCGTCGGGTCCCAGGTGGTGCGTACGCTGCACGCCGCCGGTCACGAGGTGCGGGCACTGGTGCGCCGCAGCAGCGACCTGCGGCAGCTGCACGGCCTGGACGTGCCCCTGGTCAACGCCGACCTGCGCGACCCGCTCAGCCTGCGGTCCGCGTTCGAGGGCTGCGACACGGTGTTCCACTGCGCCGCCCTGTTCGCCTACTGGGACACCGACCGGGAGGAACTGGCCAGGGCCAACGTGGAGGGCACCTGCGAGGTGCTGCGGGCGGCGGCGGAGGCGGGGGTCCGGCGGGTGGTGGTGACCTCGTCGTCCATCACCTGCGGCTCGTCGGGCGGCCCGGTGGCCCGGGACGAGCAGTGGACGCCCGGAGAGGAGTACCTGCCGGACTACTTCGTCACCAAACTGGAGCAGGAACGGACGGCCTTCGCCCTGGGCGCCGAACTCGGCCTGGAGGTGGTGGCGGCCTGCCCGACCATCGTGGTCGGCGGCCCCGACTGGCGGCTGGTGCCCAGCAACGCGCTGATCACCCGGTACCTGGCCGACTCGCTGCGCACCACCTATCCGGGCGGCTGCAACATCGTCTCCGTCCGGGACGTCGCGGCCGGCCACGTGCTGCTCGCCGAGCGGGGCCTGCCCGGGGAGCGCTACCTGCTCGGTGGTGAGAACTGGGCCTGGCGGACCATCCACCAGACCGTCTCCGAGCTGTGCGGTACCCGTGGGCCATGGGCCACCGCCAGTCACACAGGCGCGTACCTGGCGGCGACGCTGGGGGAGATCCGCGCGGTGCTGACCGCACGGGCCCCGGCGACCACCCGGGCGGAGGCCCGGACGATGGGGCGTTTCTACTGGTACCGGCACGACAAGGCGGCGGACCTCGGCTACCGGCCGAGGCCCGCGCGGCAGGCGCTGGTCGAGGCGCTCGGCTGGCTGGTGACCAGCCCGCACCTGTCGGACCGGGTCAGGTCCGGGCTGCGGCCGCATCCGGAGGTGACGAGCGCGCGGGAGCTGCTTCCCCGCCCGCTGGAGGACGGCGGCCCGGCGCCGCGCTGACCCTCACTTCTTCGGCCTCCCGGGGCCGGGCGAACCGGGGGGTTTCCCGTCCGTCCCGTCGTCGTCGCCGGTGTCGTCACCGTCCGTGGCGTCGACGTCTCCCCACGCGGTCCTGCCGAGGTGGTCCCGCAGGCGCTGCTGGTGCTCCCGGGTGACCTCCGCCATCCGCCGGGCGTAGTCGATGCCGAGCCCGCTCAGCTCCAGGGCGAACCTCAGGTCCTCGTCGGCGACGAACCTGCAGTACTCGCTGTAGACCTTCCCCCAGGCGAGCCTGCCGGTGGCCACCCCGGCCGTCAGCTCCGCCCAGTCGCCCCACATCGTGGTCTGGAGCTCGGCGATCGTGGCCGCGGTGGACCGGAGGTGTTCCCAGCCCGCTCGGAGTTCGTCGTTCAGCTGTTCGGGGGTCTCGGGGCTCATGGCCACTCCTCAGGTCGGGTTTCCGGTACGGGCCGGCTGCGGGCTCAGCAGCGTGCTGTGGTGGAACCCCAGGCGGGGATCGGTCCAGACGGGCAGCTCGGGCAGGTGGGTGCGCAGCTCCGGCATCTCGACCCGCAGCCGCACGGTGTTGGCCGGGTAGTCGTACACGGTGATCGTGTTGAGCCCCCGGTTGGCGGTGAACAGCAGGGACTGGTCGGCGGAGAGCTGGCAGGCGTAGATCCCGTCGATGAGCGTGCCGCGGGTGACCCGCAGGGCGCCGACGAAGTGCTTGCTGCTCGGGCCGGGCGAGCCCCGGGTGAAGGCGTCGGTGACCTGCCGCGCCGCCTGCCGGGCGGAGCGCAACTGGGCGGCCAGGCAAGGGCGTTCGTCAATCACGCGGTACGAGGCGAAGTCGGCGAGGTCGATCATGACGATGGTGCCGCTGCCGCCGTTGCAGTAGATCAGCTCGCGGTCCGAGACGCAGACGTCCGAGTTGATGTGCGCGGGGACGCTCTGTCCGCAGGCCCAGTGGCGCAGGATCTGCCCGGTCTCGGCGTCGATCTCGTACACGTACTCCTTGAAGTAGGCCATGGCCCACTCGTGCCAGTCCCGGCCCTCCTGCGGCAGCACCCGGAAGGAGAGCGCGTAGAACCGGTCGTCGCTCGGGTGGCAGGCCACGTGCCAGCAGGTCGTCGGCAGGCCCACCCGGCGGGCGACGCGCTTCTCCAGGTCGAAGATGCCGACCTCGGCCGCTTCGCCCCGGCCCGGGTGGTCCATACCGCCGTAGACGATGTACCGGCCGGAGGCGGTGCGCTTCATGGCGTGCGGCAGCTTGAGTCGGTGGTCGCCGATGCGCTGCGCCTCGGTGGGGCGGTCCAGGTCCAACAGCCACAGACCGTCACCGATCGCGGTGATCCCGTGGGTGCCGTCCAGCCACACCATGTGGGTGCTGCTCTTGATGGCCGCGTCCGGGGGTTCGAAGCGCAGGGCGGAGACCCGCTCGCTCTCGTCCAGCGACTGGACGTCGTAGAAGAGGAGTTGCTGCCCGGCGTTGCCGAGGAACCCGAACTTGTGGTCCGGGGTGACGCTGACCGCATGGCCGCCGGCCACACCGTCGTAGTACTGCACCCGGTACGCGTACTCTCCGCTGTCCGGGTTGTAGCGGAAGACGCAGACGCCGGCCGCGCCCTCCAGGCCGTTCATGCCGTTCCCGTCCAGGGCGATGTGGAAGGCGTAGGGGTAGGTGACCATCTGGTTCGTGTCCTCCATTGATCATCGTAGGAGGGGCACGGATTGATCGCATGCGGGGCTCCTCCCAGGGGTGGGGTGCGTATACAACCCATGTGTGCGAACCTGATGAAGGGGCTTCGTAACCAGGTTGTTACGGTAGGTGATTGCCCTCCGTTCGACTGGAAATCCATCACGGGAAGGCAGGTTGATCTCCATGATGCCCGCACAACCGACAGGCACACTGGCGTATGAGGAAGCGAGGGCCTTCGAAAAAACAGAGCCGGCGACAGTGGTGACGGTCGCGCAGGAAAGTGCCCCCATCGGTTCTTCCGGCAGTCAAGGGTTCCACGTTTTCACTGTTTCGCTGACCGCAACGACCCCTCCGGGCGGAATCGTGGCGCCGCAGACGGCGGCCTACACGTTCACGGCCGGGGACAACTGGATCTGGCAGCCCTGGGCCAACTACTACTGGTACGACGACAAGAGGAATCTAGTCGTCAGCGGGATCACTACGGTCACCCCGACGATCCAGGGCAACAAGCTGACCATAGCCGTGACCACGAGCCTGAACACGGTGTCGGCGGACACCAACCGCCTGGCCATCACCCTCATGGCCTATCCGACACCGGGGGCCAGTTCCGGTACGACCAAGGGAAAGGTCGAGGTGAATGGTTCGAAGCCGTTCCCTGCGTCTGGTGATCTCGCATTCATCGTCACCTAGTGGCCCGCGGGGCCATCGACGCTGCGGCAGCGGTGCGGATCCGGATCGGATCCGCACCGCTGAATGCCGTTACGGGCGGACGGTGAGCACCAGCTTTCCCGTGACCCGGCCCGTCTCGCCCTCGGCGTGGGCCCGGGCGGCCTCGGCGAGCGGGTAGGTGCCGGAGACGTGCACGCGCAACCGCCCGGACTCGGCGAGCGAGGCGATCGCGGCCATGCCCGCCTGGTCGTGCTCGACCAGCAAGGTCTTCGCCGTCACGCCCAGCTCGGCGGCGCGTTCGGCCAGTCCGTCGAGGCCCTGGGGCAGGATCGACACCAGGACGCCGCCGGGCCGGAGCGTCTCCAGGGAGCGCAGCCGGTCCTCCCCGCCGAGCGGGTCGAGGACCACGTCGATGTCGCGGGCCTCCTTCACGAAGTCGGCGGTGCGGTAGTCGATGACCTCGTCCGCCCCCAGGCCCCGGACGAAGTCGTGCTTGGCGGCGGACGCCGTGCCGATGACGTACGCGCCGCGCGCCTTGGCGATCTGCACGGCGACGTGTCCCACGCCGCCGGCCGCCGCGTGCAGCGCGCGGGGGCCGGGCGGGACGGACCTGCCCGCCGCCCGGCCGTGGCGGCGGTCGGGCGCCGTCGTCAGGAATCCCCGTCGTGCCGGCAGGCCCACGCGTCGATCTCGACGGCCAGAGCCGGTGAGGCGAGCTGGGAGACGTAGAACAGCGTCATGGCCGGCTTGTGGTCGCCCAGCCAGCTGTCGAAGGCTGCGCGCCGCCGGACCGGCTCGATCTCCCCGACCAGCAGGAAGGTCAGCTTCACGATGTCGCGCACCCCCATGCCGGCCGCGTCGAGATTGCGCCGCAGGTTCTCCAGGGCGACCTCGATCTGCTCGACCGGGTCCGCGGGCACCGATCCGTCCGGCCGCATCCCGATCTGACCGGACAGCACCAGCCATCGCGCCGGTTCGCGGACCTCGATCTGATGGGTGTAGCCCGCGACCGGCTGGTGCACGTTCTCCGGGTTGCGGTAGATCACTGCTGCCACCTCACTGCCCCTCCAACGGGTGGGCGACATCGCCACACGCTGTGAACCGAGTGTAGTTGACGGCAAATTCGGGACGCCGCCCGACGACGCTCGCGAGCGACCAGCCGTCACCGCCGGACTACGCTGATACCTCGTCCCTCGAAGATCTCCACAATCAGGTCGAACAGCGATGTCTCGCCGTCGCTGGTGGGCATGCGCTCGGCCAACGCCGCCCTGGCCGCGGCCGAGGACTCCCACCGCAGCGTGAACGGAGGGGCGGCACCCCAGCCACCGCGCAAGCAGTCGTCGAGAGCATCAAGGTTCCAACCGAAGTATCCGCCAGGACCGTTGACGGCCTCGCCCATCGCGCAGTAGAAGCTGTCCACGTCAACGATGTACCGACCGTCCAGCGTGAACACTCCGCCGGCGGGAGTGTCGACCGTCCTCTGCCGTCGGTACTGACGGGACCACAGCGCCACCGACAGCCACGCTCGTCTGCCCTCACGGTCCAGGTCGTGCCACATACCGGTGCGGTTCAGACGGCCCATGCGGATCAGGTCCCACATGCCGTCCGCCCCGGGCAGGGCGTTCTTGCACCACAGCGTCACGGTGAGGTCGACGAGGCCGGCTCCGCGGGGGGAGGGCCGGACGTCGACGACGGTGACCTCTCCGACGAAGTAGGACCCCATAGTGGCACCGTCGGCATCAAGGACGTCGAACCAGGCGTTACCCGCCATGGCACGACGACTGCCGACGTGGTCAAGGCTCTTGAGGAGGCCGCCCTGCGGGAGGCAACCCGTGAGGTGCACTCGCCGTGCTCCCTCCTCCTGCGGCAGCGGCGTGAACAACCCGTCGGCCTCATGGGCAAAGCCCCAGAAGTCGGCGTCGTCCTCATCCGAGGTCAGAGCGTACTTCTGCCCCTCGCCACCATGACCTGCTGATCGCATCGTGTTCCCCATCGGAGCGCTGATCCTACCGGCGCCCCGCAACCTGGCGGGTTGATGTCGACCGTTCACCGCCCCCTGGCCCCGTCCCCATCGGAGCCCCTTATCGCCCTGAGCGGAGGCCGCGCGAATTCACATGACAGCTGCGGCCGGCTCCGCGATCATTGGCCGATGACCACAGGACCAGACCTTCTCAGCCTGAGCATCGTCTGCCCACCGCCCGGCGAGGGCGGCATCGAGGTCCGCCCGATCGTCAATGGCCGGGACCTTCTGGCCGACGTCCTCCCCGGTGGCGTGGGAGGCTCCCGGTACCTCGGAGTGGGCCCCCGGTATCTGTTGGGCCAGGACGGGCCGTTGCATGCCACTGCGACGCCCCACGAGGTTCGTCTCGCTTGGTCCGGGTGCGGCGTGGAGATGTGTTGTGGCGCCCTGTACGTGACGGTCAGGCGTGACGGGGAGCATGTTGTCTGGGCGGGCTGGCGCGACCCGGCCAATCAGGACTTCCACCTGCCCGAGCTTCGGTTCACCGCGGGTCAGTACGAGGCCGAGGTCCTGCGAGCCGGAGAGGACCGTAGTTGGGAGTGGCCGGCAGCAGTGGTCAGGCGGCTGCTTGAGGCGGGGCTGAGGGGGCGCGAGGACTGGCTCGTCAGGTGGGACTGCGAGTTGGAAGACGTCTGGGCCTCCAGGGGCGAGCAACCCGATCAAATCCACGTCCTCCTGAGGCATCCCCCTGACCGGGCCGATACAGATCTGCCCTGGGCCCAGTTCCTGATCACCCTCCCGGTCTCCGCAGACGACCCGTCGGACCAGGCCGAACACCTTGAAGCGCAGCTGACCGCAGGCGATCCCCGGGCCACCGCCGAACTCTGCGGAGGTGACAACCCCGAGCAAGTGGGCTACCCATGGCCGTAGGCTGGCCGACCCGCTGTTCATGTGAACGGCAGGAAGAGGCGAGGTTGGGCCGATGAGAGGGAGTGCGCCGGAAGTCGGTGAGGTCGACTTTTGGTGCGTGGTCGTCAGGCCACAAGACTGACCTGCCTGCCTGCCTGCCTGCCTGCCTGCCTGCCTGGTTGCGGCGGCATTCTGGGGGCTCGCTGCTCACCCGGCCGATGGCCCGCGCATCGGGGAGTGCGTGGGAAGTCGGTGGGGCCGACTTCCTGTGCGCGGGTTCAGGGGTGGGTGGCGGCTTGGGTGCGGCAGTGGGTGAGGGCGTACTTGATGCGGGTGTCGGGGTTGGGTGTGGTGGTGAGGAGTTCGCCGGCGGTGATGAGAGCGGTCCAGTAGCGGGTGGGGTCGCCGGTGCGGGGGAGGGGGCGGGCGGCGGCGAGGGAGAGGTAGGCGGCGGTGAGGTTGCCGGTGGTGAACCAGCGGCTGAGGCCGTGCTGGTGGCCGGCGCGGATGCCGCCCATGGCGTCGATCGCGACCAGGAAGAGCTCGACGACGGCGAGGCCGGTGGCGTCGAGGGAGGCGGGGACGTCGAAGACGCCGAGGGCTTCGAGGAGTTCGCCGGTGTCGGTCTCGGAGCCCGGGCGAGGGTTGGCGAGCAGGGCGTCGTAGCAGTCGTCGAGGCGGCGGGTGGTCTCGGCGAGGGGGATGGTCAGGGCGAGGCAGACGGCGCGGGCGGAGGGCAGGGGCTTGCGCGTGCGGCGGGTGAGGAGCGCGTAGGTGGCGGCGGGGGTGGTGCCGCGGGAGAGGGCGTGGCGGGCCAGGGTGGCGAGGTGCATGAGGAGTTGGGCTTTCAGGCGGTGACGAGGGTGGGAGTGGGGGCGGGGGCGACGAGGGCCCAGACGAACTTGCCGATGCCGCCGGGTCGGGTGGCGCAGCCCCAGCGTTCGGCGAGTTCGTTGACGAGGAACAGGCCGCGGCCGCTTTCGTCGTTCGGCGCAGCGGTACGGAGGGACGGGCGGCCGCTGCCGGCGTCGTGGACTTCGAGGCGCAGGCGGTCGCCGGTGAGGGCGAAGCGGATCTCGATGTGGCGGTCGGCGGGGGCGTCGGAGTGCTGGACGGCGTTGGCGAACAGCTCGCCGAGGAGCAACTCGGCGGTGTCGCAGTAGTGCTCCCCGGCGGACAGGCCAGAGAGGTAGGCCCGGAGCAAGTACCGGGCCAGGGGCGTGGATTCGGTCCGCGAGTCGAGGCGCGCGACGAACGCGCGGGGGCGACGGGCAGTGAGCATGCGGGGACCTCGGAGGGGGCGGAGGGGGAGCGTGAATGGAGCGCGCAATCACGCTGCGCATGCAGATGATCGCGTTCCGGTATCAATGATCGGCCCGCGGAGGTACGGTGATGGCCGAAATCGGGTACCAGGCACACGCGGTACGTCAGGCGGTCGGGCATGGCACACCGGCGACTCAAGAGCGAAGTGACGGCCAGTTCGGCGCGGATCTTCGGCGAAGAGCTGCGGTTCTACCGGGAGATGGCCGGCTACACGCAGGAGCAGTTGGCGAAACTGCTGCACTGCACCAGGCCGAACATCACGAGGTATGAGTCCGGCCAGAGGCGCATGCCGCCGGACATGGTGGAGCAGGTCGACGTGCTGCTCGATACGGGCGGGTCGTTGAAGCGACTCTGGGACCGGGTGGACTGGAACGCCGAAGTTGAACACCCTGACTGGTTCCAGACCCACGTCGACATGGAAGCCGAGGCCGTGGCCGCGCGGATCTTCCAACTGGCGGTCATGCATGGACTGCTGCAATGCCGTGAGTATGCGGAGGCTGTCTTCGCGGTCAGCGACGCGGCGGGGAAGCCAAAGGTGATCGAGGAGCGAACGGCGGCTCGACTGGCGAGGCAGACGCGATTCCTGGATCCGGAAGGGCCGCTTCTGCTGGTGATTCTGGATGAGAGCGCCATTCGGACTGTCTTCGGCGGGCCTGGAGTCATGCGACGCCAGATGCAGCATCTGCTGGCTATCGCAGAACTCCCGAACGTGATCATCCAGGTCGCGCCATTCGGTTGCCGACAGGCCATCATCGACAAGTCCATGGTGATGCTGGAGATGCCTGATGGTCGGACCTGTGTGTACTCCGAGAGCCTCGATCGCGGGCATGCCAGCGATGATCCGGCGATCGTGGCGGCGCATCGCCGCAGCTATGATCTGGCTCACGGGGCGGCACTGCCAGTAGCCGACTCGCTTGCGCTGATCGCCGATGCGCTGAAAGGGTTCATGGATGACGAGGATCGAGCTCGACACGACCGTCTGGCGAAAGAGCAGCCACAGCGGAGGCAACGGCGGCGACTGCATCGAAGTGGCCCCCGGATTCCCCGGCCTCGTCCCCGTGCGTGACTCGAAGGACCCGCACGGCCCGGCCCTCGTCTTCCCCGCCGCCGCATGGGACTCCTTCATCGCCGCGATCCAGGAAGGCGAGTTCCCGGTCAAGGGCTGACCGGACTTCGGCGGCATGAGGGACGGGGCGTCGGGTGGCGCCCTGCCCCTCGGCGGTTGACCGGATGCTGAAAGGGTTCATGGATGATGCGGATCGAGCTCGCCAGAGCCGTCTGGCGGAAGAGCAGCCACAGCGGAGGCAACGGCGGCGACTGCATCGAAGTGGCCCCCGGATTCCCCGGCCTCGTCCCCGTGCGTGACTCCAAGGACCCGCACGGCCCGGCCCTCGTCTTCCCCGCCGCCGCATGGGACTCCTTCATCGCCGCGATCCAGAAAGACGAGTTCACCGTCAAGGGCTGACCGGACTTCGGCGGCATGAGGGACGGGGCGTCGGGTGGCGCCCCGTCCCTCGGCGGTTGACCGGATACGAAACGAGCGCCCGGCCGGGGTTCCGGCCGGGCGCTCGATGGTCACGCCTGTGCGGCGACCGCCGTCCGGCCGAGGTGTCGGGCGAGGAAGCGGGCTGCGCTGTCGGCCTCGAACCTGGGCAGGTCGAAGTGCTTGCCCGCGTTGGCGTGCAGCGTCTTCTCCTTGGAGGCGAAGGCGTCGAACAGCGCGAGGCAGGCCTCGCGCGGCATGAGTTCGTCGTCCCACTGGAGGACGAACTCGATCGGGACGGTGATCTGCTTCGCCTTCTCGACCAACGCATCAGGCCACATCATGCCGAGGATCGCGGCCTTGATCCTGGGTTCGGCCGCCACCAGCGGCAGCCCGAGCGCGGTGCCCATGGCGATGCCGCAGTATCCCACCGGCCCGTCGGCGCCGATCTCCGGAAGCTGCTGGAGCGCGTCCAGCGTCGCCTGCCACTCGGGCACGGCGAGCTCCGCCAGGCGGGCGTTGAACGGCACGACGATCGGGCCTTGCGGCTCGCCCGCCGCCTGCGCCTTTCGCAGCTCGGCGATGTCCGCCTCGTCCTGCGCGCTGCGCGGCCGGTCGCCGTGACCGGGCGCGTCGATGACGGCGACGTGGAAGCCGCAGCCGTTCACGAAGCGGTCGGCGCGGCCCGTCATGGACGGGTGCTTCTTGTGGGTGCCGCCGCCGTGGCCCATCAGGACCAGGGGCGCGCGATCGGCGCCGGAGGCCGGCGACCAGAGAACTCCGGGGACGTCGCCCACGGTGAAGTCGCGCTCGATCATGCCGTTCGACGACGACTCGGAGGTGAACTGAAGAGAGCGCATGGCTGTTGCCTTTCGGGAGTGCCTGGTGATCGAGGCGCTCCCGGCGACACCTACGTCAGTCGCCGGCCGTGACCGCAAGGGGGAGCACCCACGTCGATACTGCGTTCATGGGTCTCACCTCCTCGGGCGGTGTCACGGTCGACTGAAAGCTACCAGCCCGGTCGGCATTCCCCCAACCGCCTTTTACGCGCGGGGCCCCGACCACGGGTGTGGTCGGGGCCCCGCTGTGCGCGTCCGGTCAGTCGAGCGGCGTCGTCAGCTCCACCTTGTAGCGGTAGAGCCGGTCGTTCACCCAGCAGGCCAGGTCGGCGCCAGTGGTGTGCCGGGCGAGTTCGGCGAGCAGGCGCTCGGTGAACTCGCCCAACTGCCGGGCGTCGACCGGGGCGGCGCCGGAGCGTGCCCCGGCGGCGAAGGGGAGTTCCTCCGCCCGGAAGGCCATGGTCTGGGTCACCGAGTTGCCCGCCTCATCGGCCGGTACCAGGTGCCGGCCGGGCTCGTCCTCGGTGAAGACGAGTCCGGTGCCCGAGGCGGCGCGGTTGGCCGCCTCGACCAGGGAGAAGCCCGACTCCGCAGGCGAAGCCTCGCTTCCCAGCCTCAGGTCGACCACGGCCTCCTGCGCCTCCGGGAGAACCCGGTAGCTGTAGGCGCCATCGACGTCGAACACCGACTCCGCCTCCGGCCACGCGGTGTGCAGCTCGGCGACGAGGGATCGGCAGAACGCCCGCAGGGAACCGACGCTGTCGTCGGTGTCCTCGGTCGTCCAGTAGGTGACTCCTCCCCCGGAGGCCGGGGGCTTCTCGCTAACCCTTCCGGGCGTTGCGACGGGCCAGCCCGGCCCGTAGGACGTTGATGGCTCCCACGGTGTCGGCGTGGGCCTTGTGGCCGCAGGCGACGCAGTGGAAGGTCTTCTGGGTGGGCCGGTTCTCCTTGGCGATGTGTCCGCAGGGCGGGCAGGCGCGGGAGGTGTTGCGGGGGTCCACGGCGATCACTTCCCTGCCGGCGCTTTCAGCCTTGCTGGTGAGGATCGTCAGGAACACCCCCCATCCGGCATCGTTGATCGACTTGTTCAGCCCGGACTTCGCGCCGGCGCCGTTGGGCAGGAAGCCTCCGGGCCGGTCGGGGTCGGGCCTGGGTGCGGGGGCGCGCACCATGGTGCGGATCTTGAGGTCTTCGTGCGCGATGAAGTCGTGCGCACGGACGAGACCGAGGGCGGTCTTGTGGGCGTGGTCGAGGCGTTGGCGGCGGACCTTGCGGTGCAGCCCGGCGACCTTCTCGACGGCCTTGCGTCGGCGGTTGCTGCGGCGCTTGCACCGGCTGAGGGCCTGCTGTGCGGCTTCGAGCCTCGCGGCGGCTTCGGCCCCGTGGCGGGGGTTGGTGACGAACCCGCCGCCCGAGTCGGCAAGGAAGTTGGCGATGCCCATGTCGATGCCGACCGCGCTGCCCGTCGCGGGCAGCGGCTCGGGCGTGGCCTGCTCGACGGTCAGCACCACATACCAGCGCCGGCCCTCACGCTTGACGCTGACGGTCTTCACCTTGCCGGCCACCGGACGGTGCCGGTTGACCCTGACGTGCCCCACGCCTTGGAATCGGACGCGGGTGACCGGGTCGTGCGGGGTGGAGTTCCACCGGCAGCCGTCGCCGTCCTTCGGGAAGTCGACCGTGTCGAACCGGTTGACGCCCCGGAACCGGGGGTAGCCGGGTGTGTCACCGGACTTGACCCGACGGAAGAACGCGGCGAACGCCTTGTCCAACCGCCGGAGCGTAGCCTGCTGTGAGCTGAACGACCAGCGGCCCTGACGCTCGGGGTCGAACGCCCGGATCTCCTTGAGCTGCGCCGACTGCTCGCCGTACCGGACGGTCGTCTTCGAGACATGCCGGTAGGCGTCGCGGCGCTCCTGCAATGCCCCGTTGTACAGGGAACAGTGATCCCGCAGCATCTGCGCGAGCGCCTGTGCCTGGCCCACGGTGGGCCGCATGAGGAACTTGTACGCGCGGATCACCCGGCCCACCCCCCTTTCGGTTTCCGTCATCAACATGCCACAGGCCACTGACAATGTGCACGGTCACTCCGGCGCTCCGCGCCTCCGGCCCAAGGATGCGTTTCCCTCCCCGGCTGAAGCCGGGGATACCCACGCAAGATCAGGGATTGACACGTGGATGAAGCAGTCGTAGTCACGCTCCCCACCACTGGACGGTCCGTCGAACGCGGGCCCGGGGAGGTCACCGGTCCTGGTGCTCAGCCGGAACCGGAACTTCGACCCGTCCGCGCCCACGACGTGGCGCCACGGAGCGGTGAGCGGGTCGGTGATCAGCGCGAGGACGTCGGTGATCTCCCGGGTGGTGAGAGTGGGACCGGGCGGTCGTCTTACCAGGATGGCGGCATCGGTAGACATGGCCCTACACCTTCCTTTGGTTCAGCCGCCCAGGTGGGTCAGCAGCGTGTCGCCCGACGGGTAGGGGCGTTCGGCAGGAAGGAGTTGCCGGGCAGCGTCCAGGTCCCTGCCCCGCACATGGGTGTGGATCGTGTGCGCGAGCGTGGTGACGTCGTCGATCGCGATGATCCACTCGTCCGCATAGCGCTCGGCGGCCTCGCCGGCAAGGCCGAGCTGAAGAGAGCGGTGGGGCAGCGGCTGTAGGTGCAGATCGCGTTCGGGATCCCACTGCACCCGCGCCGGGGACCGCTTCAATTCGCGCTTCCAGGCCGCCCGTTCGGGGTGCAGACCGGGCACGTAGTGGGACAGGCAGCTGTTCTCCAGGGCCCATTCGAAGCCCTCGCGGGTGATTTCGATCGCGAGGACGGTCTCCTGTCCCTCCTTCCTCGCCCATCCGCAGCGGTACATCATCCAGAGGAACGACGGTTTGATCCACGTCATCCGGTCCCGCTTCCATGCCGCCGGGAAACGACCGTCCCGTGCGGCGGGCAGGCCGATCTCCGGCGCGTACGCCTGGTAGACGGTCACCGTGGAGGCCGTGTGGAGAGCGCGGATCTGACGCTTGGGTTCTGGCACGGTGACCAGGGTCGAGGTTCGACGGGCCTCGCGCCAGCGGATTTCCCGCGCCCGACGGGCCCGGCGGGGCCGGCGGAAGCCCCGCCCCTCGGTGGATGGCCGGATACGGAGCGAGCGCCCGGCCGGGGTTCCGGCCGGGCGCTCGCTGTGGTCACCCGTTGTGTTCGGCGGCCCGTGCCCGGGCCCAGGCGATGAACTCGTCGACGACCGGATAGCCCGTCTCGACCTGGCTGACCAGTTCCTCGAGTTCGGCCGGTGCGGCCTCGTCGACCCGGAGGATCATCCGGGCCCAGCCGGGCGGCCGGCCGCGGTGGAACTCGAAGCTGGGACTGCAGATCTCCGTGAACAGTTCGTCACGGTCGAGCAGCCGCCGCATGGTCGGAAGGGTGTGCTCCCGAAGGACCTCGGCCATGGCCTGGCCGGCGGCATCGGGGTCGATCCGTCCGCCGTACGCCCAGTCCGCGTTGAGCGGGCTCACGTTGTCGGGCTCGTAGGCGACCTGCTGCGGTGCCGCCACACTCCACTGCACGAGGGCGGCCGACGCGTCCGGGGCCTTCTTCCTGGCGGACTCCCAGCTCTTGCGGTAGCTCCACGCCCAGGAGGCGGCCGGCACGATGAACGCCTTGACCGTGAACACCTCCATCGCCGGGTCGAGGTGCTGGGGCCGGAACTCCAGCAGTGCGTGGTCGCCGTTCTCCCCGGCCAGGCGGTACACCAGGCCCTTGCGGGTCAGGCCGGCCTCCTTCGCCACCGGCGCCACGTACCGCCGGGTCCATGTCTCAAGAGACGTCATCTGTTTCTCCGTCGGGGAATCGTCATGCTGCCAGGTCGAACAGTGCCTGCGTCACGGCCACGGTCGTCGCCGTCCCCGCAGCGGCTCCGGCCTCCACCGGGGCACCCACGACGACTCCCGCGATGACGAGGATCCCGGCCGGGATCAGCACCGGTGCGAGGCTCACCCCGGTGTCGGACAGCGGGACGGTTCCCAGGCCCGGCTGGTGCGCAGTGCCCGGGTACTTGCCGGGCGCCGGCCCGGGGGTGGCGGTGGGCACCCGCGCGGCCTGCGACTGCTGCGCCGTGCCGGAGGCGGGCATGTTCTTCTTCATCTTCTCATTGTCCGGTTTCCCGTAGATCACCGCGCCCTCCGCCGGACCGACCACGATGTTGCCGTCGGGCACGTCGTAGGGGCCGCCGATGATCCACCCGAGGACCGCGTTCTTGCCGTCCTCCTGCAGCTTCTTCACGTACCACTCGGCCTCCGGAACGGCCTTGGACGCCTCACCGGCGGACTTGACCTCCCACACGTAGTAGACGTCGCTCTTGGGGTCGTGGCCGAGGATGTCGACGTTGCCCTTGTTGCAGGTCGTCAGCGAGGGGTCGTACAGGCACTTCTTGCTGGCGTTGGGGACGTCGACGTTCTGCAGGACCTCGAAGCTGGTCGCCCCCATCTTCGCGGCCTGTTGCTTGATCTCCCCGGCGGCGACCCGCTGCGCGTTGTTGTGTGCGGTCGTCCGGTCCTTCGGGTGTGGGACGCCGAGTTCCTTCATGGCCGCCTTGAGTTCCTTCTTGAACTGGCGGAGGGTCGCCCACAGGCCTTCGAGGATGTTGCGCCCGGTCGGGTCGCTGAGGGTCAGCGGGTTGTTGTCGCTGTAGGTGTACGCCGCCAGCGACTGCGGGTCGGAGGTGGTCATCACCGGGTCGACGCTGATGAACCGTCCGGTGGCCGGGTCGTACTCGCGGGCGCCGAGGTGGGTGAGCCCGGTGGCCTCGCCGGTGCCGCCGAGGAAACCCCGGGTACCGGACCAGTTGGACGGGGCGGTGCCGCGGATGCCGCCGAAGGGGGTGGTGCGGCGTTGGGCGACGGCGCCGGTGGTGGCGTCGATGCCGATCTCGGCGGTGCCGTGGTGGTCGGCGACCTGGAAGGTCAGCTTGTTGTCGTCGGTGCGCACCGCCGTGGCGCCGCCCAGCGCGTAGTAGCGGGTGGCGGTGGGCTTCGCCGCGCCCTTGACCAGGTTGAGCTCGGTGGCGCCGAGGTACAGGGTCCAGTTCTCGGCGGCGGGGTTGGCGGTGTCGAGGGTGTGGCCGAGCAGGCGGTTGCCGCCGGCGTCGTAGAGGTAGTCGGTGCTCCGGGTGGCGGTCGTGGTGGTGGCGGCCGTGGTCGTGACGGTGTCGACGACCTTGCCGAGCCGGCCCTCCACGTCCCAGGTCAGGGCCTGGTCGCTGGTCTGGTTGCCGGACGGCCTGAGGTGCCGGCCCGTGGTGTTGCCCGCGTCGTCGTAGTCGTAGCTCTCCGGTACGGGGGCGCCGTTGGCACCGGTCACGGTGCTGGTGCCGGTCAGGGTGTGCGGGCGGGCCGCGGTGGCGGCGGGGTAGGTGTAGGTGGTGGTGGCGTCCTGGGCGGTGTTGCCGGTGGTGTCGTGCCGGGTCTCGGTGGCCCGGGTGCCGTTGGTGTTGTAGGTCCAGCTGGTCCAGTACGGGGCCGGGCCGCCGAGCTGGGTACCGCTGGGGGCCGAGCAGCTACCGGTGTTCGGGGTGTAGGCCTCGGTGAGGCGGGCCAGGTAGTCGTACCGGAAGCACTGCCGGTCGGTGCCGGAGCGCGAGGTGTCGGTGACCGAGGTGACGTTGCCGGCCTGGTCGTAGGTGTAGCCGGTGGCGCGGGTGGCTCCGGTGATGCCGTACTGGTCGGTGCGGCTGGAGGCGAGGCGCTGGGTGCCCCACTCGTAGGAGTTGGTGACGTACACGTCCTTGCCGGCGGTGCCGTTGCTGAGGGTGGACTGCAGCGGCTTACCGGTGAGGCTGAAGGTCTGGTTGGTCAGGTACTTGTTCAGGCCTTCGACGGCGGTCTGCCGGCGCAGCGCGTCGTACGTCATCGTGACGGACTCCGCGGGCAGGTTGCCGGCCGCCGGGTAGCTCAGGCTCTGCGGCAGGCCGTCGAGGCGGTAGATGCTCCCGCTGACGTAACTGCCGGCGAGGGCCTCCTGACCGGGGACGGACGGGACGGTGACGGTGGTCCGGGTGGACCGGCCGAGGGCGTCGAAGAGCGAGTAGGCGGTCTTGTACTGGTAGGTGGTGCCGCCGACGGTGCTGTAGCGGGTGCTGGAGGACAGCACGCCCTTGTTGCCGGCCGGGTCCCACGCCTGCGAGGTCAGCAGCGGACCGGTGGCCGAGCCCTCGTGGGTCTCGATCAGGCGGCCGAGGTTGTCGTAGACGCTGGCGATCGTCCTGCCGCGGCCGTCGGTGGTGCTGGTCAGCTCGCCGCGGTTGCCGTACGTCTTGACGGTGGTTCCGCTGTCCGGGTCGACCGCCTTGGTCTGCCGGCCGAGCTGGTCGTAGAGCCAGGTCCAGGCCGTTCCGGCCGGGTCGGTCAGCTGGGTGAGGTTGCCCGCCGGGTCGTAGCCGTAGCTGGTCGCGTCGTAGGCGCCGGTCGGGGTCGCCGACTTGTACTGGCGCAGCTCGGTGGTGTGGCCGGCCGCATCGCTGATGGTGGTCGTCGGGGTGCCGCCGGTGGGCGGGGTGACGGTGACCCGGTCGCCGCCGTACTCGGTGAGCGTGGTGGACAGCGGGGTTCCGACGCCGTTGCCCGCGAGGGCCGTGGTGCTGACGACCCGTCCGAGGCCGTCGTAGGCGGTGGCGGTCTGGGTCTCCACCCCGGTGGTGTCGTCGACGTTGCGCAGCGTCGTCGACGGCGCGCCGGTGGCGTAGTACGGGGCGTAGGCGAGGGCGGCCTGACCGCGCTCGTCGTAGAAGGTGTCGGTCAGCACACGGCCGCCGTTGTCCGCCGGGTCCTGGGTCTGGCGGGCGCGGCCGAGGCCGTCGTAGAGCGTGTAGCCGGTCTGCTGGGTTCCGTCGCTGTTCAGGGTCTTGGCGGCGACGGCGACGATCCTGCCGTCCGCGACGTTGTACTCGAACTCGTGGTTGGGAGTCTGCCCGGTGGACTTCGACCGGTTGGGCTGCCAGACCTTGAGGGTGCGGCCGAGCGCGTCGTAGAGGATGTCGGTGCGGCGGTTGTTGGTGTCGACGGTGTCGGTCGTCAGGCCGCGCAGCAGGTCGTAGTCGGTGGTGGTGGTCTGGGCGGTGGTGGCGTCCCCGGCCTTGGCGGGCGGGGTGGTCACCGCGGACTTGGTGGGCCGGCCGGTGGCCGGCGTGTACGCCGTGGTGGTGGTTCGGGCGTCCGGCGAGGCCGAGGTGACCGGGCCCGTCGCGTTGGTGACGTCGACGACGGTGGTGGAGGCCAGGGTGGTGGAGGTCAGGGTGCGCCCGTAGCCGTCGTACGTGAACGCGTTGTCCAGGTAGGTCGCGCTGTTGCCGGTCTGCGACTTGAGCGTCTGGGCGAGCGTGACGTCGCCCTTGGTGGGCGCGGCGCCGTACGCCTGACCGTCGTAGCGCACCCGCTTGTCGGACAGGACGGCGGAGGTTCCGTCGGCCTGCGTCTGCCGGCTGACGTCGCTTCCGCAGCCGGCGGCCACGGTCTCGACGCGCATGATGCTGGACAGCAGCCAGGCTGCCGTGTTGTCGGCGTAGGTGGTGCGGGTGCACTTGTCGTCGCCCGCGACCGCCACGTCGCCCAGGTCCTCCACCACCGTGGAGCGGCCGTAGCCGTCACGGGTGGTGTTGGTGCGGGTCTCCCGCCAGGCGTTGCCCGCGCCCTTGTCGAGCGAGGTGAAGCCGCGGGTGACGGCGGTGGCGGTGATGTTGGCGGTCGTGGTGCCCCAGTCGCGGACGCGCTTGGCGGTCTCCTGCTTCCAGGGGGTGTTGACGGTCTTGGAGAGGATCGCGCCGCCGGGCTTGTCGTACTGCTCGGTGCGGTACTCGTAGCCGGCCCAGGCGTTGTCGTCCGTGATCACGGTGCCCTGGCCGTCGTCGACCGTCACGGAACGCTTCTTGGACTTGTCGGCGGGGTCGGAGCGGTCGCCGTCCATGCCGCGCAGGTAGTAGTGGTCGGACTGGGTGGACATGGCGGCGACGCCGCCGGTCTCCACCCGGGTGCGGGCGTAGCCGCGCCACTGGGACCACGTCTTGAGCTTGTCCTTGGTCAGGCCGTCCTCGTCGTCGAAGTGCCAGGCGGCGTCGCCGAGGTAGGTGTAGTGGGTGACCATGTCGGGCGCGCCGCCGGTGCGGTCGGTGACGATGACCGCGTCGACGACGTACTTGTTGAACCACTCCGTGGTCACCGGGCTCTCCAGCGAGGCCTGGTACATCTGCGGAAAGCAGCGGGTGGTGTTGCTCTGCGGTGTGGGCAGGGCGTTCCAGTCACACGCGGGGGCCGAGTAGTTGACGTCGATCTGGCCGCCGAGCTCGTCGGTGATGGTGCCGAGCCGCTGCTTGATGAACGGGGCGCGCCCGTCGCCGACCTTGTCGAGCCGGTTGGCGAGCTGCTTGTAGGCGAAGGTGCTCTTCGGCAGTGAGACGGAGGGGGTGGTGGAGGAGCCGGTGTGCTGGACGGAGTCCAGCAGCAGCTGGTAGTCGAAGTCCGCGGTGCCCCACTTGTGGGTCAGGTTCCAGGTGTCGATGGCGGCGTAGGTGCCGTCGGCCTGGAGCGTCTTGGCGGTGACGGAGGTGAGGCGGGTGCGGGTGAAGTAGGTGGGAGAGTACTTGCCGGTGCAGTCGGTGCCGTCGGCGCAGTTCTGGTCCCACGGGGTGTCGTACCAGTACTGGCGGTTGGCGTCGATCTTCGCCGGGTCGCAGAGCGCGGCGTTGGTCTCCAGGCAGCGCTCGGCGGTGCCGAACTCGACCCGGCCCATCGGCTTGACGGTGGCCGAGTAGATGTCGCCCTGCTGCTGGCCGTACTCGATGTGGTCCAGACGCCCGCCCCGTATGTAGGGGGTGCGGTCGGTGGCCTTCAGGTTGCGGCCGTAGTTGTTGGTCTCGGGGGTGTACCAGTAGGTGATGTCGTTGCCGTGGGGGTCGACGACCAGGTCGAGGTTCCACCGCCAGCCCTGCTGGCACCACGAGGATGCGAAGTCGGCGCCGCTGCACGGCTCGCCGGCGTTGTTGCCGTAGACCGGCACGGTGTAGACGGACTTGGTCTCCGGCTTGCCCGCCGACCAGTTGGGCAGGCGGTTGTAGCCGAAGTAGTAGGTGGTGCCGTCGGGCGTGGTGGCGCGGAAGTACTCTCCGTCGTTGTCGCCGTTGCCGCGAGCGGTGTCGCGGACGCGCACGATCTTCGTCGCGTCGTCGTTCTTGATCCGCCACTCGTCGCCGGAGACCGGGATCAGTTCACCGGAGTGCCCCGCGAAGCTGATGGTCGCGTTGTCCGTACCCCAGCACAGGTCGCCCGGGCTCGACGTGCCGGTCTTGGGCGCGCCGTCGTCGGCGCAGGCCTTGTAGCTGCGCTCGACGAAGCCGGGCGACAGGTCGAAGCCGTCGCCGACCCAGGAGGCCTGGTTGTTGCTGTTGGCCGTCCGCCCGTCGATCGCACCGGAGTTGTAGGACAGGCCGACCTTCGGCGTCAGCCCGCCCGGCATCGCCGTCAGCGGCATGTCGTACGACCAGGTGAACGCGCCGCTGTTCAGCGCGGTCGACCAGCTCGACGCACTCGACAGTGGCGTCGCCTTGTAGTCGCCGCTCGGCCCGGCGCTGCCGGCCGTGGCGGCCAGCACCATCGCACCGGGCGCGGACTGCAGGCGCATCGACCCGGCCGGGGCCGTGGTCAGGGCGTCCGCGGCGACGGTCTGCTTCGCCACGTCGTTGCCGCCCGGCAGTGGGGTCTGCACCCGGCACTCGGGCAGGTCGGGCGTGGTCAACGCGCATTCGGGCAGGCGGACCAGCTTCAGCCGCGAGCCGTAGCCGGAGCCGGCGGCCTGGGCGAAGGACGAGTAGTCGACGGCCAGGCCGCTGTTCTCGTCGGCGCCGGTGACGGTCAGCAGCAGGCCGTTGACGCCGGCCTTGGTGGCGGCGTCCTGGCCGAGCAGCTCGACCTTCGCCTTGCCCGCCGAGCCCGAGGAGGAGACGGCGATCGGCAGCCGGTCGGCCTTGACGGCCTTGCCCTTCTCGGCGGGGACGTCGACGGTGGCACTGCCCGCGCCGGGCAGGGCGCCGTGCTTGTCGTCGGTCCTGCTGACGGTGGTGTCGGCCTTGCGGCCCTTGGTCTTGGCGTCCGAGCCCTTGACCGGCTTCTCGGGGGAGACCGCGGAGGGCTTGGTGTACGGTTCGGCGGCCGCGCTGGCCGCCAACGGCAGGGTGGGCAGCAGCGACCCGACCAGCGTGCCCGCGATGATCGCGGACACTCTGGTGAGGGTCGGCTGCAGCACCGACCTCTTCCTGCTCATGGGTTGAACAACTCCCTTGGGAACAATTGGATATGGCAGCCCACGGGCCGGGCGGCTGGTTGCCGCCCGGCCCGTGGAAGAGTGGGGATCAGACGCCGGTGGAGGTGTCCAGCTCGACGTTGTAGTCGGCGAGCTTGTTGATCTGCGCGGGGCTCAGCACGCCCTGGTACAGCCAGACGTCGTCCAGCTCACCGGAGAAGTACTCGCCCCAGGCGCCGGACGCCTTGTTCCGGCCGAACTGCACGCCGCCGCCTGCCTCGTAGGGCTGCGGGACACCGCCGGCCCAGGAGATGTGCGGGGTGCAGCCGGTGGAGTTGTCCGGGCAGCCCTGGTTCTCCACCTGGCCGTTCACGTACAGGGCGAGCCGGTCCGAGAAGGCGTCGTAGCTGACCGCCAGGTGGGTCCAGTTCTCCATGACGGAGATGGCCGAGGTGTGCGCCGTCCTGGTGCGCGTCCCGCCGGTGTTGGCGTCGGTGTCGCGGACCTCGGCCTGCCACTGGCCGGTCGGCTGTCCGTTGGCGTCGTTGCCCAGGGGGTGCCAGCGCAGGGTGACCGCACTGTTGTTGGTGCCGGCCACCGAGAGCACCGTCATGTCCCGGGTCGGGACGCCGGCGGTGTTCGCCCAGCCGGCCAGGGTGAAGCTCTGGCCGGTGTGCAGCGGGACGGAGCCGGTGGCCGCGTAGCCGGTGGAGCCGTCCAGCAGCAGGGTGCCGGGGACGGGCAGCACGCCGCCGTCGGCCTTGATCGAGGCGCCGCCGCCGAGCTGGGCGCCGGCCTTGGCCGGGCCCTCGTCCGGGGTGACGGCCGGGGTGCCGGTGGCCGAGGCGAGCTTCCAGCGGCCGGCCAGCTGCGGGCGCTGCTGCACCATCGCGCTGGCCTCCGGGCCGGTGACGACGCGGTCGTAGATCCGCACGTCGTCGATGTCACCGCCGAAGTACTCGCCGTTGACGCCCTCCCGGCTGACCGCGCCGATCTGGATGGGGCCGGGGTTGGCCCACGGCGCGTTCTGGGTGTAGTCGGACTCGCCCACCAGGAAGCCGTTGATGTAGAAGCGCAGCTTCTTGGCGGCGGTGTCGGAGACGCCCAGCAGGTGGGTCCACTCGCCGGTGGTGCCGGCGAAGCACGGCACGCCGTTGATCGGGGTGCCCGGCGTGCAGTCGGGCTGCCAGGTGCGCACCAGGGTGTCGGCGGAGGTGTCCTCCTTGTAGCGGCCGAAGGCCCAGCGCTTCCAGTAGGCGGAGTAGTACAGCGAGAACTCGCTGTTGTGCTGGCCGATCTGGGAGATGGCGATCTTCGCGGTGCCGTCGCCGGGAGTGGGAGCGGGCAGCTTCACCCAGGCGGAGACCGAGAAGTCCCGGGTGCCGTCGACCTGCGGGCGGGTGCCGCGCAGGTAGTCGTCCACGCCGTCCAGGTGGATCGCCTTGTCGGCGATGCCGGGCCGGCCGAGCGCGACGCCGTTGTAGGCGGTCAGGTTGTCGACCTCGCTGATGCCGACCGGCTTGGCGTCGCTGCCGTCCAGGTGCCAGACCGCCTTCGCGGGGCGGCCGGTGGCGAGCTGCTTGTCGGCGGCCACGTCGGTGATCTCGGCCGTGCTCAGGGAGCGGTCCCAGATCCTGACCTCGTCGATGGCTCCGGGCCAGGCGTCGGTCCACTGGCCCTTCCAGCGGGTGCGGCCGATCTCCAGCGGGCCGTGTCCGTCCCAGACCGCGTTCGCGGTGGCCGACTTGGCGAGGGTGCCGTTGACGTACAGCTGGATGGTGTGCGTGTCCGCGTTCCAGACGCCGGTCAGGTGGGTCCACACGCCGGTCGTCGCGGGGTCGGTGGACTGCAGGCCGATCGTGGTCGCGTCCTGGTTGCCGGCCGCGGTCTGGACCTTGAAGCCCCACTTGGGGACGCCGGCGACGTTCTCGATGCCGAGGTGGAAGGCGTAGTAGTCCGGGCCGCTCTGGCTGACCGCCGCGCGGGTTCCGGTGGTGCCGTCGAACCGGACCCAGGAGGAGACGGTGAAGCTGCGGGTGGTGTCCAGCACGGCCGAGGAGGTCTCGGCGTAGCCGTTGGCGGTGCCGTCCAGGGCGAGGGCTTCCTTGACGTGGCCGGGAGCCCCCGGGGTGGCGCCGGAGCCGAGGGTGGCCTCGAAGCTGCCGCCGGTGCCGGTGACGGTGGTGCCGCTGGGGTCGTCCATCGACCAGCCGGCGCGCTGCGGCTGCCCGGAGAGCACGTTGAAGTAGTACGTCTCGGGCTGCGAGGAGTTGCCCGCGCCGTCGACGGCCCGGGCGGAGACGAAGTGCACTCCGGCGGTCTGCGGCTGGATGCGCACGGTCTGCCCGGCACCGCCGCTGGTGGCGATCTCGTTCGCCGCGGACGGCGAGGTGTCGAGGCCCCACTGGTACTTGACCACGTCGGTGGCAGCCGACTTCAGGGTGAAGTAGCCGTTCCTGCCGACGCCGTCGGTCCACGGGAGCGCCGCGGTGGCGTCCTTGGAGCCCGGGTAGGACTCAGAGGTGATCGCCGGGCCGTCCGGTGCGGAGGTGTCGACGATGAAGTAGCAGCCGGTCGGGTCACCGTCGGAGGACCACGGCCCCCACTGCGCGCCGTCCCAGGCACGGGCTTCCCAGTCGAGCTGGAGGTTCTGCGGCAGGCCGGTGGGCAGCGGCCACGAGAAGATCGAGCCGGAGGCCTTGAAGGTGTCCCACCCTGGTGCGGCGTCCTCCGAGCCGGTGGACCACCAGCGCCGGCGCAGGCCGGTGCCGTCGTCCCAGCCGACCGCGAACTGCACGCCGATCGCCTCGCCGTCCGGGTCGGTGGCCCGGGTGGTGACCTGCGGCATCTTGTTGATCTTGATGCCCGGGTACTGGCAGACCGAGCCCGGCGACATCGTCATGTCGGACATCGGGATCTGGTTGGGCCGCAGGTTGTAGTACACCGACAGGTAGGCGTCGTCGGTGAAGCGCTTCCAGGCAAGGGTGTCGCCCTCGTTCTGGGCCTTCAGACCGAAGGTGATGGTCGGCCAGCCCCAGTTCGCGGCGTCCTGGACCAGGTTCCGCACCGCGCCGTCTTCGCCGTACTCCAGCCAGCCGCCGGGGCAGTTGCCGCTCCAGCCCTTCGCGGTGTTGATCGTCTGCAGGTAGCGGCCCCAGAACCCGGAGGCGTTCTGGCCGTTCCAGGTCAGGCCGGAGGAGATGTAGCCGGTGTTCCACAGCTCGACGGGCCGGGCGTCGCAGGAGTACGACCAGCTCTCGTAGGTGCCGAAGGTGGCGCTGAGGATCTGCTTGCCGGCGAACGGGTTGGGCACCTGGAAGAACGCCCGCTTCACGTCGGTCGGCGCGCACCGCGAGGTGTCGCCGCAGTAGCCGACGCCCCAGTCGTGGACGTAGGTGCTGTTGTACGTGAAGTGCCAGTACGGCTGGTTCGGGTAGGTGCGCGAGACGCCCGCCCAGTCGCCGGCGTGCGGGGTGTTCCACGCCGGGTCGATCATCACCGGGTAGACCGTGTCCGGGGCGTCCAGCATGCCCTGGTCGGGCGACAGCACCAGGCTGTCCTTGGGCAGGTCGACCTTGAGCCGGGTCATCTTGGCGCCCTCGCCGGGCACGTCGCCCTCGCCGTAGGCGGCGGGATCGCCCTGGCCGGCGGCGGGAGCGCTCTGCGCGGGGGCTGCGGCCTCGGCCTGCGGGGCCGCCTGCGGGGCGGCCTTGAGAGCCTTGGGAGCGGCGGCCGGGGCGCTCGGCGCGGCGGCGGCCGGCTTGGAGGAGTCCCACATGACCGGGACGGGCGCCTCGAAGACGGTGCCGCCGCCGGACGGGTCCTTCGCCTTGAGGGTGCCGTCCGCCTCCTGGCTGAACGTCAGGCCGTTGCCGTGCAGGCCGAGCCGGAGCTGGTCGAGCTCGGGGTTCTTCGCGGCCTCGGCCGTGTGCACCACGATGACCTGGGTGAACCCGGTCTTGGTGGCGGTCAGCCGCAGGTCCACGTCCGGCAGGATCGACGCGTACTCGGCGGTCGCGCCGTTGACCGCCGGCTTGGGCAGCGGCTTCGGCCAGCTGAGCTTCAGCTCCTTGCCGGCCCGGGCCATCGTGACCAGCGGCGCGCTGCCGCCACCGGAGAACTGCAGGTCCGCGGTGGAGCCCTTGGGGGCGACGGCGCCGCCGGGCAGCGTCTGCAGCGTCGGGTCGAGCTCCACCCAGGCGCCGTTCTTGCGCACCCGCCTGGGCTGGACGTAGGTGGTGGTCTTCAGCTTGCCGTCGGGCTGGGCGACGGTCTCGCTGGTCTCGCTGCGCTTGGCGAGCACCTCGACCGGCTTGCCGGTTCGGGCGGCCTCGTGGACGGCCAGGCTCTCGGCGGTGTCCTGGGCATCCGTCACGCCGGGCGGAGGTGTCCCCCCGGTGGCGGCGGCGGCCGGCACCACCGCGGTCGCGGCCAGCGCGACCGCGGTGAGTGCCGCGGCGAGCAGGCTGCCCGACCGTCTTGCTGCTGTTCTCACTGTGCGTAAGCTCCGACTCAAGGTATGTGGGGAAGTGCGAGCGGATCTTCATGGACGCCTCAACGAAGTGTCAAAGGTCCAGGAGAAAGCAGCGAGGAGGCATTTCCTTGTCGACGTATCGTCAGATGGGGAGCAGTCCAGGTAAAACCGGATAAAATGCCTGATGGCCTGTGATGGAAAACACGCCATGAGGGGCCGCCTCGGAATCGGTTCCGGCCCCGGCCGGCAGTGGCGAACGGTGACAGAGAGCGGTCGGCGCGCTGCCGGGGCGGGCGGTGAACGCCGCGCCTCCGGGGTGTCGGTGCTGGTCACCGGGGGTGTCGCGGGCGGGGGCGGCTCGGCCGGGGTGGCGGCGCGGATTGCGGTGAGCCACTGCCGTGCCCCGAGTACGGGACGCCGGGGGAGGGGTGCGCGGTTCCCGCGGGTTTCGGGCCCGGCCGACACGCGTACGGCGGAGCAAACGCCGGGGCCCCGCACACGAGTTGTGTGCGGGGCCCGGTTTCGCGGGTCGGGCAACCGTCACTGGGCGACCGTCGCGACGGCCGTCACCGTGCGGCTTCCACCGCGCGGCCGTCACTGTTCGTGAAGTGCCCGCGCACTGCCGTCGACCCGTACCGACCCGGGCAGGGCGATGAGTTCGGGCTTGAACAGCGGCTGGGTGTCCATCGCGGGCTCCCAGGTCGCCAGCTTCTCGTCCTGGGGGACCTCGATCCGCCGGTCCGCGGCGAGGTCGTCGACCACCTTCAGCAGCAGCCGCACGCCGAGCGGCGCCAGGTGGTCACGCCACAGGCTCTGCGCGGTCGAGCCCGGGGGCACGAACAGGTGCTCCTGGGCGGCGAGCGGGCCGCCGTCGGTGCGCTCGGTCAGGTGGTAGACGCTCCCGCCCGTCACCTTGTCACCGTCGCGGATCGTCCACCGGATCGCGTCCCGGCCGCGGTGCAGCGGCAGCAGGCTGGGGTGGTAGCCGATGGTGGCGATGCCGGCCCTGGCACGGGTCCGGCGGCCGAGGAAGGCGTGCGAGTGCGCGGCGACGATGACGTCCACCCCGTCCGGGATGTGCATCGCGCGCAGTTCGGCCGAGTCCGTCCAGGGGATGTCCCGGGGGAACGCCCAGGCGCGCAGGCGGTCCCAGGACATCGCGTCGCTCTCGTCGGACTTGCCCTTGCGCAGCCGGGGCGCGGCCGCACCGGCGATCTTGTGCCCCTTGTCCAGGAGGGCTTCCGCGACCTGCACCGCGAACGCCCCTTGTCCTGACATGTAGATGTTCATCCGCACCCCTTCAGTCCGGAGCGGTCGGGCCGGAAGCGCACCGGCATGGTGGAGAACCCGGTCAGGAAGTTGGACCGGATCGGCCGCGCCGCGGCGGTCTGCTCGAACCCGAGGGTGAAGTCCCGCAGGGCCTTGAGGAGTTCGGCGATCTCCACCTTGGCCAGGTACGAGCCGACGCAGAAGTGCGGGCCGTAGCCGAAGGCCAGGTGCTTGTTGGGGGTGCGGCCGAGGTCGAACACCTCGGGCCGCGCGAAGACCCGTTCGTCCCGGTTGCCGGAGGCGTGCCAGAGCGTGACGATCTCGCCCGGCCGCAGCCGTACGCCGTGCAGTTCGGTCTCCCGTTCGACGCTGCGCCCGAAGTGCATCGTGGGCGACGCCCAGCGCAGCACCTCGTCCACGGCGGTCTCGACCGCGACCTCGCCGTGCTTGAGCCGCCGCCACTGCTCGGGCCGGGCCGCGAGCGTGCGGACGCAGTCGATCATCGTCAGCCGGCTGGTCTCGTCGCCGCCGATGATCAGGCTGTAGCAGTTGAGCACGACGTCCTCGTCGGACAGCGGTACACCGTCGATGGCACTGCCGATCAGCATGCTGATCACGTCGTCGCCCGGCGACTCGCGCCGCTCCTCGACGATGTCCATGAAGTACATCAGGATCTCGTTGCGGGCCATCTCGGAGTCGACCTCGTCGACGTCCTCGTCGTCGGCCGACAGCGCCGTCTTGGTCAGGCTGAGCAGGTAGTCCCGGTCCCGTTCGGGCACGCCGAGCAGGTTCGAGATCGTGGTCATCGGGATCCGGCCGGCGATCTGCTCCGCGAAGTCGCAGCCGTCGGACTCGACCGCCTCGCGGATCCACTGCCGGGTGTTGAGCCGGACGGTCTGCGCGACCTCGTCCAGCACCCTCGGTGAGAGCACCCGCTGGAGGATCTTGCGCAGCTCCAGGTGCCGGGGCCCGTCGGTGACGGCCAGCATCCGGCCGGCCCCGGCGTCGCCGCCCTCCAGGAGGGTGACGAGCACGTTGCCGCGCTGGGACGTGAAGTTCACGTTGTCCCGGTAGGTGGCCATGATGTCGTCGTAGCGGGAGAGCACCCAGAAGCCGCGGCGGCCGTCGGCCGGAGGGTTCCAGTGCATCGGCGCAGTGTCCCGCAGGGTGCGCCAGAACCCGTCGAGGTCGTGGTCCGCGAACGTGGCCGGGTCGCCCAGGTCCAGGGTGTCCAGTGCCGGAGTGCTCATGCTCACCAGTCCGTGCGCCAGAACCGGCGCGGCTGGAACGGGTAGGTGGGCAGCGGCACGCGACGGCTGGCCTCCCCGAGGTGCAGGGCGTCGAAGTCGACCTGCCGGCCGGTCACCCAGGCGGCGGCCAGGTCGGACAGCGCCCGCGCGTCCCGGCCGGACGGCACGATCCCGTTGTCGTTGACCGAGAAGGCACCCGGGTCCGTCCGCGGGGCGGCGGCGGTCGTGGTGGCCGGGCCGCGGGCGTCGTCGGCCAGCGCCGCGATCAGCTCCTCGCGGCTGCGGACCACGGCCGCCCACCGGCGGGCCATCACCTTGCGGCCGAGGTTGAGGGTGAAGCAGACGTCGTCCAGGCGCAGGCCGGGGTCGGCCTCCAGCCACTCCCGGAGCCGGGTGCGCTGACGGGCCAGCGCGTCGTCGTCCAGGGCGGACAGGGTGGCCAGCCGCGGCCTGCCCTCGCCCTCGGGGTCGCGCTCGGCGACGGCCGGCGCCTCCTCCAGCAGCAGGTGCGCGTTGTAGCCGCCGCCGCCGATCGAGGTGATGCCGGCGCGGCGGATGCCGGCCTCCGGCTCCCAGTCCGCGCCTTCGATCTGCGGCACGAAGGGGGTGCTGGGGAAGTCGAGGTCCTGGTTGACCTCCGTGAGGTTGATCGTCGCCGGGAGCGTCTTGTGGTACAGGGCCAGCGCGGCCTTGATCGCACCGAAGCCGCCCGACACCACGCCTCCGTGGCCGACGTTGCCCTTGACCCCGCCGATCGAGGTGGTCGCGGTCTGCTTCCCGAAGGCCATGGTCGCCGCGTGCACTTCGAGCTCGTCGGTCATCGGCAGGCCGAGACCGTTGGCCTCGTACATGGAGACGGTGTCCGGGGTGACGCCGCCCACCTCCATGGCGGCGGCGATGCACGCGCTCAGCCGCTCGGGCTGGGCCAGGCCGTACGCCATCGCGCTGACGCCGTTGTTGTTGACGGCCGAGCCCCTGACCACGGCGTAGACGTGGTCGCGGTCGGCGACGGCCCGGCCCAGCGGCTTCAACAGCACGGTGACGACACCGCTGGACAGCGCCGTGCCGGTGCCGTTGGCGTCGAACGGGCGGCAGTGGCCGTCCTTCGACAGGATGCGGTTCTCCTCCCACAGGTGACCGCGGGGGTGCGGCAGGCGGACCATCGCGCCGCCGGCGATCGCCATGTCGCTCTGGCCGAGCAGGAGCGACTGACAGGCCAGGTGCACCGCGTAGTGGAAGCCCGCACAGGCGGTGGCGACGGTGACGGCCTCGCCGGTGAGCCCCATGTAGTACAGCGCGTTGGAGGTCATGGTGTCCGGCGACCACGCCAGGCTGGCCTCGATCGCCTCGGGGCCGACCGACACCCGGTCCGGCGGGGAGCTGTAGAGCGCGGCGGTCTGCGGGTTGTTGGCGCCGTACATGCCGATCTCGGCGTTGAGCCGGTCCGGGTCGTAGCCGCCGTCCTCCAGGGACTCCCACGCGCTCTCCAGGAACAGCCGGTTCTCCGGGGTCATCGCGGCCGCCATCCGGTCGCTGATGCCGAACACCGACGGGTCGAACTTGTTGTACGTGTCGAGCACGCCGCAGGCCCGCACGTAGAACGGGCTGTGGATCAGGGTCTCGTCGACGTGGATGTCGTCCTTGGCCAGGAAGGACACGGTCTCCCGGCCGTTGACGAGGACGTCCCAGAACTGTTCCTTGGTGCGGGCTCCGGGAGCCCGTAGGGACATGCCGATGACGGCCACGTCACCCGGGTCGTACTCCTGCTCGGGGCTGTCGGTCATGGGAAGGCTCCTGCTTCGTGTCGGGTACGGGTACTCCGGTGGCTCAGGCGACTCAGCGGCCGGTGGCGCCGCCGCGGCCGCGCAGCGCGGCACGGCGGGCGCCGGCGCGCTGGCGGGCCGACTGGACCACCTCGGGGGTGGCGCCGCTGTCGTCGTCGAGCCAGCGGGCGAGGGAGGCGATGTCGCGGAAGCTGAAGAGGTCGGGCACCCGGACGCGGCGGTCGAAGCGCCGGGTCATCAGCCGGGCGAGGCGGACGAGCAGCAGCGAGTCGCCGCCCAGGTCGTAGAAGGCGGACTGCACGTCGATGCTCGACGGTTCGAGGTCGAGCAGCTGGCCCCAGATCTCCGACAGCGCCACCTCGGTCGGCGTGCTGGCGGCGGTCAGCGGCCCGTCGGTGTCGGCGGCCGGCGGATCGGGCAGCGCGTTGCGGTCGAGCTTCCCGCCCGGCCCCAGCGGGAGGGCGGCCAGGAAGACGAGCGTCGCGGGCACCATGTAGTCGGGCAGTTCGACGGCGAGCCTGCCGGTGATGGCGCTCTGGAGCGCGGGGTCCAGCCGGGGCCCGTCCTGCGGCGCGTCGTCGCCCGCGGGCACGACGTAGCCGACCAGCCGGTTGCCCCGGACGGCGGCGGCGGCCTCCCGGACCTCGGGGCAGCCGGTCAGCCGGGCCTCGACCTCCTCCAGCTCGATCCGGTAGCCGCGCAGCTTGACCTGGTGGTCGGAGCGGCCGAGGAACCGGAGTTCGCCGTCCTCGGTGAACTGGACGACGTCCCCGGTGCGGTACATCCGCTCGCCGCTGCGGAACGGGTCCGGCACGAACCGCTCGGCCGTGGTGCGCGGCCGGTTGACGTAGCCGTGCGCGAGGCCGACGCCGCCGAGGTAGAGCTCGCCGGACGCGCCGGGCGGGAGCGGCCGCAGGTTCTCGTCGAGCACGTAGACCAGGTCGGTGGTGGTCGGCGGGCCGATGGTCGGCTCGTCGGTCCCGTGCTCGGGCACCAGCCCGAACGAGCAGAAGACGGTGCCCTCGGTGGGGCCGTAGGCGTTGAACACCCGGGTGGCGCCGGTCTCCCGGTAGGCCCGGTCCACCAGCTTGCGGCGCAGCGCCTCGCCGCCGAACACGATGGAGCGCACGTTCGGGGGCAGGGCGCCGGCGTCGAGCAGGCCGTTCATGACCGAGGGGACGACGCTCAGATGGGTGATCCGGTCCACGTACGGGCTCTCCGGCAGGTGCACGGCGCTCTCGACGAGCACGACGGCGCCGCCACGGCACAGCGCGTTGAAGATCTCCATCACGGACAGGTCGAAGCAGACCGAGCTCGCCGCCGAGACTCCGCTCAGGTCGCAGCCCTCCAGGACGCGGTCCATCTCGGCGAGCATCGCCACCGCGCCGGCGTGCCGGACGGCCACGCCCTTGGGCCTGCCGGTGGAGCCGGAGGTGTAGATGACGTACGCGGTGTCCTCGGGCACGACCGCCACCGGCTTCGCGCCGGGCTCGGTCGTCACACCCTCCCCGAGCACGACCACGGTCGGGCCGGTCGGGCAACCGGCCCGGGACGCGGGCGTGGTGAGCAGCAGGCGGGTCCCGCTGTCCTGGACCATGAAGGTCAGCCGGTCGGCGGGGTAGTTCGGGTCCAGCGGAAGGTAGCAGGACCCGGCGCGCAGGGCCGCCAGGACGGCGACGAGCAGGTCGGGGGTGCGCTCGACGCAGATGCCGACCGGGACGCCGGGGCCCGCGCCGTCGGCGACGAGCCGCTCGGCCAGCACCCGGGACCGTTCGTTCAGTTCGCCGTAGGTCAGGACGCCGGCGTCGGAGTAGACGGCGGTCGCGTCGGGGTTCTTGACCGCCTGGGCGATGAACTCGGAGTGCAGGGTTTCGGTCACCGGTCCGTCTCCTCGGGGAGGCCGGTCGACGCGATGTCGCCGAGGGCCAGGTCGGGCCGGGCGATCGAGTCGAAGAGCACGGTGCGGTACAGCGCGAGCAGTGCCGTCACGGTCTGCCTTTCCAGGTAGCTCGGTTTGAACTGGACGTGGCCGGCCACCCTGCCGTCGATGTCGGCCATCGAGATCTCGAGGTCGAACTTGGCGAGGTGCCTGCGCACCTGAAGCGGTTCGAGCGGCAGCGCGCCGTCCGGCGTGAGGGTCTCGCCGACGCCGTGGAAGAGCTTGACGGAGCGGGGGAACGCGTCCGAGGACAGCCAGTTCACCACCACGTCGAACCACGGGGAGCGGCCCTCGGCCCGCGGCGGCTTCAGCTGGGAGGCCAGCAGGTCGAGGGGGTAGTTCATGTGCTCCAGGAGGCCGAGCGAGAAGGCGTGGACCTCGTGCAGCAGTTCGCGGAAGCTGCGGTCGCCGGCGGGGTTCGCGCGTACCAGCACGGTGTTGAGGTAGTAGCCGATGGCGGATTCCCAGCCGGGTTCGGCCCGTTGGGCGATGGCGGTGGCCAGCACCGAGTCCTCGGTCCCGGCCGCGCGGTTGAGCGTGGCGAAGAACCCGGCCAGGACGACGGTGCTGATCGACACGCCCTCGCGCACCGCGAACTCGCGCAGCAGGCGCGTCTCCTCGGCGCTCCAGCGGAACGCGATGTCGCGGCCCTCGTAGGTGACGCCCGGCGGCCGCTCCTTGCTGGAGAGGTCGAGGTGGGCGGGCGGGTCGGCCAGCTTCCGCGACCACCAGTCCAGGGCCGCGTCGGCCGCCGGCCCGGCCAGCCACTGCCGCTCCCACTCGACGAACTCGGTGTACGGGGCGACCGGCGCGCTGCGGGCGGGGTCGGCGCCCTCGTAGTACTCCTGGAGCTCGCGGATCATGACGTCGGCCGACGCCGCGTCCGACGCGATGTGGTGGACGAGCACCAGCAGGTAGTGGTCCGCCGGTCCGCGCCTCATGAGGACGATCCGCACGAGCGGCCCGTTGTCCATGTCGAGCGGCTCGTGCCCGTACTGGGCCAGTTCCTCGCGGGCCTGTTCGTCGTCCAGGTCGGAGGTGTCCACCACGAGGAACTCGTACACCGGTTCGTCCAGGATGACCTGGTACGGCCTGCCGCCCGCCTCCACGAAGACGGTGCGCAGCGCGGGGTGCCGGTCCAGCACGGCCTGGACGGCGTGCTCCAGCGCGTCCTCGTCGACCGCGGTGCGGATCCGGGCGGTCACCATGAAGTTGTAGGGCACGGCGTCCGGTGCGACCATCTGCATGAACCACAGCGAGGCCTGGCCGTGCGAGGCCGGTGCCACCCGGAGACCGAGGCCCTCGGCCCGGAGCTGGTCCATCGCGGGTGCGTCGGTGGCCTCCAGCAGCCCGCGCGCGTCCAGTTCCTCGACCAGCTCCTCGGCGTCCAGTTCGGACAGGTCCTCCAGGAACGACCGGATCGGCTCGGCCTCGGGGGCCGGGGCGAGCCGGGCCGCCGTGACCGGTGCCTGGGGTGCCTGGGGTGCCTGGGTGGCTGCCGCGGGCGCGGCCGGTCCACCGGTGATCTCGACGAAGTGACCGACGACCTCGGAGATGGAGCGGCCGTCCAGGAACACCACCGGCGACACCCGGTGCCCGAACAGCGCCTGCATCCTGTTGACGAGGCGGATCGCCAGCATCGAGTCGAGGCCGAAGTCCCGCAGGCCGGCGGCCGTATCGAACCTGCTCACCGGAACGCCCAGCGCGTCGGCGAGTTCGGCGAGGACGACCTCCGCCACCGGCCGGTCCGCCACCGGCTGCGGCTCCACCGGAGCGGCCGTGGCCGCGGCCGAGGCCACGGGCAGGGTTTCGACGGGGGCCGGGGCCGGCGCGGGTTCGCGGCGGGGCTCGGTGTCGATCCAGTAGCGGTCCTTCTGCCACTGGACGAGCGGGGTCTCCACGACCTCGACGTCGTCGGCGAACAGCGGGTCGAAGGTCAGCGGCAGGCCCCTGACGTACAGCGAGGCGGCTGCGCCCAGCAGGCAGCGGACGTCGCTCTCCTCGCGCCGCAGCGAGTTGACCGCGTGCACCTGGGCACCGCGGGACAGCCCGATCTCCTCGACCGCGCCGCGCAGCGTCTCGTGCGGGCCGATCTCGATGAAGGTGGAGACGCCCCGTTCGACCAGTGCACCGATCGTCTCGGCGAACCGGACCTGGTTGCGCAGGTTGTGCACCCAGTAGTCGACGTCGGTGACCGGGTTCACCGTGTCGGCCAGCGCCGTGGAGTGGAAGGGGATGCCCGGCGTCAGCGGGGTGATGCCGTCGATGCTCTCGCGCAGCGGCCGGATCAGCGGGTCCATGCCGGGGCTGTGCACCGGCCGTTCGACCCGGATCCTCCGGACCGGGATCCCGTCCCGCCGGAGGTCCGCTTCCAGGGCGTCGACGGCCTCGGGCGAGCCGGAGACCGCCGCGCTGGTGGGGCTGTTGACCACGGCGATGGCGGCGTGCTGCGCGTAGGGGGCGAGCCGCGGCTGCAGTTCCTCCTCCGGCAGGTCGACCGAGATCATGGCGCCCTCGTCGGCCTTGCGCTCCAGCAGGTGCGAGCGGGCGACCACGACGCGGGCGGCGTCCTCCAGGGACAGCGCCCCGGCCACGCAGGCGGCCGCGACCTCGCCCAGGCTGTGCCCGACGACGGCCGTCGGCTCGATGCCCAGTTCGAGCCAGACCTTCGCCAGCGAGACCTGGAGGGCGAACAGCACCGGCTGCTGGAAGTCCATCTCCTCGTACCTGGCCTCCTCCGCGGGGGCGGCGAGGTGGTCGAGCACCGAGAAACCGCCGGCCGCGCGCACGGCGGCGTCGCAGGCGTTCATCCAGGTGCGGAAGCCGGCGTGCGAGCGCAGCAGCTCCCGGCCCATGCCGACCCACTGGGTGCCGCCGCCGGAGAACACCAGCGCCACCCGCCGGTCGGTGCTGCCGGAGACCGTGCCGGTGACGACGTCGGGGTGCGACTGGCCGGCGGCGACCCGGGCGAGCCCGTCCAGGACGTCCTGCCGGTTGCGGGCGAGCAGCGCGATCCGGTGGCTGTGGTGGGTGCGCCTGACGGCGAGGGTGTAGGCGAGGTCGCAGACCCGCAGGCCCGGGTCGCGCTCGACGTGGTTGGACAGCTCGCGGCAGGTGTCGGCCAGCGCGCCCGTGGTGCGGGCCGTGACGGGCACGAGGTGCAGCTGCTCGTCGGCCGCGGCGTCGCCCGGGCTCGGCGCGACGTGCCGTCCCCGGTCGCCGGCCAGGAAGGGGTGGGCCGCGACGGGATGCCCGGCGGTGTACAGGGCGCCGAGTGAGCCGAGCAGGGTCGAGGCTTCGTCGGCGCCGCGCCGCAGGGAGGGCAGGGTGGCCGCCGGCAGGATCTCCGACACCGGCTTGAGCAGGACGGGGTGCGGGCTGAGCTCGATCACCGCGTCGATGTCGTGGTGGCGCAGGTTCGTCAGGGCGTCGACCATCCGGATCTCGCGGCGCAGGTTGTCCGCCCAGTAGTCCGGCCCGAGCTCCGCGCCGTCGACGAGTTCGCCGGTGACCGTCGAGATCATCGGGATGCGGGTGGTCCGCGGCCGGATGCCCTCCAGTTCGACCTTCAGCGGGGCGAGGACGTGGTCGACCAGCGACGAGTGCGGGGCGTGGCCCATCCGCACCCGGTGGTTGGTGACGCCCGCTTCGGTCAGCCGCCGGACGAGGTCGTCGATCTCCTGCGGTGTGCCGGTGACCAGGGTGGAGTTCAGGCCGTTGTAGCCGGAGACGGTGAGCCCGCCGGTCAGATGGGGCCGGACCGCGTCCGCGGGGGTCATCACCACGATGCCCTCGCCGCGTCCCACGGCCAGCTGCTGGAGGAGCCGGCCGTGGTGGGCGGCCAGGCGGGAGGCGTCGTCGAAGTCGAGTGCGCCGGCGACGTGGGAGGCGGCGAACTCGCCGACGCTCTGCCCCAGGACGACGTCCGGCTCCACCCCCAGTGAGCGCCAGGTCTCGGCCAGCGCGACCTGGATGGAGAACAGCAGCGGCTGGAAGACGTCCATGTCGTCGAGGCGGCCCTCGGGGGACAGCAGCTGCTCGACGAGCGAGAAGCCCAGCAGCTCCCGCATCCGCCGGTCGGACTTCATCATGGACCGGCGGAACACGGGCAGGCCGGCGAGCAGTTGCCGGCCCATGCCCACCCACTGCGAGCCGTTGCCGGAGAACAGGAACGCCACCCGCGGCCTGCCGTCGGTCTCCTCCCCGACGCTCAGTCCGGGGGCGGTCGTACCGCTGCGGAACGCGTCGAGGCCGGTGCGCAGTTCGGCCATGTCGCGGGCGGTGGCCGCGAGCCGGAACGGGCCGTCGCCGGGCGTCCGGCGGCAGAGCGCGCGCAGGTCGTTCCCGTCGCGCAGCGCCAGGGCCTGTTCGGCCAGCGCCTCGGGGGAGTCCGCGGCCAGCAGGAGGAGCGAGGCCTCGGGGCGCGGCAGTTCCTCGACGGCCACGTGACAGATCGCGCCGCCGAACCCGAACGAGCTGACGCCACCGCGACGGGCGTCGGACCGCCGCGGCCACGGCGTCAGCCGGTCCTGGACGGTCAGGTTGTACTCGTCGAACATGATCTGCGGGTTCGGCGCGCTGTAGTGCAGGCTCGGCGGCAGCACGCCGTTGCGCATCGACATCGCGAGCTTGACCAGGCCGACGATGCCGGCGGCCGCCTCCAGGTGCCCGACGTTGGACTTGACGGAGCCGAGCCGCAGGGGCTCCGCTCGGTCGCCGCCCAGGACCGCGCCGATGGCGTTGGCCTCGATCGGGTCGCCGAGCGGTGTCGCGGAGCCGTGGCACTCGACGTAGTCCACGAGGTGCGGTGCGATGCCCGCCCGCTGGTACGCGGTGCGGAGCATCTTCTCCTGCGCCTGGGGGTTGGGCGCCGTCATGCCGTTGCTCAGACCGTCGTTGTTGGAGGAGCTGCCCTTGATCAGGCAGTACACCGGCAGGTCGCGCTCCAGCGCCACGCTCAGCGGGGCGAGCACGACCACGCCTGCGCCCTCACCGCGGACGTAGCCGTTGGCGCGGGCGTCGAACGACTTGCAGCGGCCGTCCGGGGCGAGTGCGCCCATCTGGTCCATGGCGGTGTAGTAGTCGGAGACGAAGCTCAGGTTCACGCCACCGGCCAGCACCAGGTCGCTCTCGCCCAGCCAGATCGACTGGCATCCCACGTGCACCGACACCAGCGATCCGGCGCAGGCGGCGTCGATGGCCATGCTCGGCCCCTGTAGGCCGAGGATGTAGGAGACGCGGTTGGCGATGATCCCGTCGTGCATGCCGGTCGCGGTGTGCGGGGTGATCTGGCTGTCGGGGCCGCGGTAGTGCGCCAGGGCGGCGTAGTCGCCCCAACAGGAGGCCATGAACACGCCGGTGTCGCTGCCGACGAGGCTGTGCGGCGCGATGCCCGCGTCCTCCAGGGCCTCCCAGGACAACTCCAGGACCAGGCGCTGCTGAGGGTCCATCTGGACGGCTTCGCGGGGCGAGATGCCGAAGAACAGCGGATCGAACCGGTCGATGCCGTCGATGAACCCGCCCCAGCGCACCCGGTCGTTCAGGAGCTCGCGGCGCGCGGCCGGCACCGGCCCGACGGCGTCGCCGCCCTCGACCAGCAGCCGCCAGAACGAGGACGGGTCCGGTCCTCCGGGGAACCGGCAGCCGATGCCCACGATCGCGACGGGCTCGTGCGAGGGCTTGCGGCGCTCGGCGCGAGGGGCGGGCTGCGCGGCACGCGGACCGTCGACGAGGGCGCGGGCCAGCCCGTCGACGGTCGGGTACTGCCACATCCAGGTGGCCGGGACCTGCCAGCCGAGGAACTCGGACAGGGAGGCCGCGAGGTTCACCGACTTCAACGAGTCCAGCCCGTAGCGGTGCATCGGCGCCCAGCGGTCCACCGAGTTCGCGGACAGGTCCATCAGCTCGGCAAAACGGGATAGCAGGAAATCCGTTACGGCGGATATGTCTCGCGCTGCGCGCTCTTGGGGCATGGCGACTCCCTCAGCAGGGCGGATGGAAAGGACGGTGGAGCTTCACGGCAGGCCAGCGGGGGGGGGTAGGTCGATGTCCGGGCAGCCGAAAAGGGACGGATCAAGGCGTGGAAGGACCTCTCGCCGCGCCGATTGTCGTGGTGGAGCCGGCGGGCGGCGTGAGGACGGGACCGGTGTTTTCTGTCTCCGCGTTCAGAGCGAACGGGAAACCCGGCGAAGCGGGCGGGGATCACGGTTCGGGCGACGCCGTTTCACCCTGCCGGCGCGGCTCGTTCCGGCTGCCGGCGATGAACCCCTCGATGATTGGTTCTGCGCGTCGCTCCCGTCAAGGACCGGGAGGCCGTATCCGGTGTGCGCTCGCAGCCTTCTTCGGCAGTTCGGGGCCGGGGTGCGCGCGGTCAATGTCGTGGTCGAACCGTCCCTGGGCGGCCTGGGTGCACGTCTGGGACGGCGGACGTCCGCCCGGCGAGATCCTGGGCCTGGGCATGTCATGAATGGGCTTGCGGTCGGGCAACGCTGCTCCTCTCGTGGCAGGAAGAAGGGCTTGAGGCGCCGACCGCGCGACGCGGCAATGCAGGGTGGGGGCCAGGGGCTTCGGGGTTGTTCGAGTGGTCGCACGTCGGCGGCTCACCAGTCAGCGGCTCACTGTGGAATTCTCGCCGACGCGTGCGGCTCCTGCCGATCGGCCTGCCAGACAATTCCGCTGCTGAGGATTGCGCAGCGCTGGTTCTCTGTCATCCGCCCGTGGTGCGCAGAGGTGTATCGACTACGAGTGCATCGACTACAGGATTGCGCACTTCGAGGGCCGGTTGAAGCGGTGGCGGGATTTGATCGCCAAAGTGTCCGATTCGATCTCCTCGGGTGGGACGGATGTGCGGAATTCCCGGCCCCGCGGCCGAAATCAGCCGTCCCGCCCGCGGCGGTCCGCACCCGGGGCGAAGGCGCCCCGGCTCGGAGGTGCCTCGCCCGCTGTCGTCGGGCCTCGGTCGATGGTGGGCGAATGATTCCGCGGAGCGCGCACTGCCGGTATCATGCGCGCCGGGCGGGGTGGACAGCGGATGAGCGACCAATGCAAGCTGGCCGCATGGCAGTTGAGAAACGTGATGCAGCATCAGACAATGCCGACAGCTCCTTAGCCGGGCGTTTCCCGCAGCGCCGTGTGCCGTCCACCCGGCTGCGGCGAAGCGACCCCCCTGGCCGGGCACTCGCCGGCCGCGACCTCGCGGGCAGGCCCGCATGACCGACACCGCGATCGAGTCGGTCAGCCGGCCGGGGCTGGCGCTCGGAGTGCTGGCCGGGGCGCTCGCACTGGACGTGAGCGGTCTCGGAGTGCTCAACGCCGCCCTGCCGTCCGTCGGAGAGCGCTTCCACCTCGACGAAACCACGCTCCAGTGGGTCATGACCGCCTACGCCGTCACGTTCGCCGGCTTCCTGCTGGTGGGTGGCCGGCTGGCCGATGTGCTCGGGCGGCGGCGGGTGTTCGAGGTCGGTGTCGCCCTGTTCGCCGTGTCCGCGCTGGTCGGGGCAGTGGCTCCGAACACCGCGACGCTGCTGGGGGCGCGCGCCGTCCAGGGCATCGGCGCCGCCCTGTCCGGGCCGGCCGCGTTGGCCCTGCTCACCGACACGTTTCCGGCCGGTCCGGCGCGCAACCGGGCCTTCGGGGTGTACGCGGCCGTCGGCGCCGCGAGCTTCAGCGGCGGGGTCCTGCTGGGCGGCGTCCTGACCGAGTTCTTCGGCTGGCGTTCGGTGCTGTGGTTCTCGGTGCTGCTGGGACTCGGCGTGCTGGCCGCGACGCGCATCGGACTGCCGGACGGTGCCGGGCACCGCGGTCGGCTGGATCTGCCCGGCGCGATCACGGGCACGCTCGGCCTCACCCTGCTCGTCGTCGGCGTGAGCACCGGCGGCGCGACGGCGTGGATCATCCTCTGCGCCGCGGTGGTCTCCCTGGTGCTGTTCGTCGTGCGGGAGCACCGCACCGCCGACCCGGTGCTTCCGCTCGGCCTCTTCCGGATCGGCTCGGTCCGGGAGGCGAGCCTGGCGGCGTTCCTCCAGTACATGGGCTCGGTCGGGATGCTGTTCTTCGCGCCGCTGTATCTGCAGGGCATGCTGCACTACTCGCCCTTCGAGTCCGGTGTCGCGCTGGTGCCCATGTCCCTGGCCGTGTTCCTCACCGCCAACTTCGCCACCGGCCGTCTGCTGGCCGTGTACTCCCCGCGAACGCTGATGGCCGTCGGTCTCGTCCTGATCGGAGTGGGCACGGGGCTGTGGCTGGGCACACCGCAGGACGGCAGCTACGTGCTGCACGTGCTGCCCGGCCTGGTGGTCAGCGGCATCGGCCAGGGGCTGAACTTCCCCTCGATGACGTCCGCCGGCCTCTCGGGTGTCCCGGAGCGGCAGCACGCCGTCGCCGGCGCGGTGAACGTCGTGACGCAGCAGATCGGCGCCAGTGCGGGCGTGGCGGTGATGGTCCTGGTCGCGGCGACCAGCGGGGACCAGCTCGCCGGCTACCACCTCGCCTACGTCACCGCGGCCGTCGCGTGCGTCCTGGGCGCGGTGGTCATCGCCGTGCGGCGGCAGGCCTGAGCGTCCCGGCCGGTCGAGGCTGCTTGCCGGGAAGTGGTACCGGTTGCGGTTCGCCGCGCACCGGTACCACTTCGTGGTTGCTCGAACCGTTCGACGTGTCCGTCGGTCGCGCAGGCGGCGCGGCGCGGTGACCGGTGCGCGCGGCCGTGGCCCGGCGGGCGTGCCCGGCTGCTCGGGGTCAGGCGTTCGCGTCCGTGGAGGAGCGCACCACCAGCTGCGGCGCGAAGCGCTCCACGCGCTCCGTCCTTTCGCGGGCGGGGGCCTGAAGGAGCGTCAGGGCTCGTTCGGCCATGGCGGTGAGCGGGTGGCGGATGGAGGTGATGGGCGGGTCGAGGAGTTCGAGTATCTCGGTGTCGTCGAAGCCGGTGACGGCGATCCGGCCGGGAACGGGGACCGCCGAGCGCTGCAGGGTGCTGACCAGCCCCACCGCGAGGACGTCCGCGCCGCAGACGACGGCGTCGATCCCGGCGTGCCGTTCGGCGATGCGGCGGCCCGCGGTGCGGCCGGCATCGGTGGTGAAGCTGGGCAGCAGGACGGTGGTGGCGTCGGCCCCGCGGGCCTCGGTGAAGGCGGCGAGGCGTTCCGCGCCGGAGGAGGAGGCCTGGTCGGCGGCGACCAGGGCGATCCGGTGGCGGCCGAGGCCTTCGAGGTGGTCGAGGAGCAGCCGCATCGCGGCGGTGTTGTCGAGGGTGACGGCGACGGTGCCGGAGCCGGTGGCCCAGCGGTCGAAGAGGACGACGGGGGCGCGCTTGGCGGCGGCCCGGATGGCGGGGCCGGACGCGCCGGCGGAGACGGGGACGACGAGCAGGCCGTCGACGCGGCCGCCGAGCAGGGTCTCGATCTGCTCGGCCTCGACGGTGGTGTCGTTGGCGGCGTCGGAGACCACCAACTGCCCGCCGGCGGCGCGGACCTGCTGGGCGATGGCGTCGGCGAGCTGGACGAAGTACGGGTTGGCGAGCGAGGGGACGACCACGCCGATGGTGCCCGTGGTGCCGGTGCGCAGCGCCCGGGCGGAGTGGTTGGTGCGGTAGCCGAGGCGCTGGGCGGCCTCCTCGACGCGGCGGGCGAGTTCGGGGTCGACGTTGCGCGGGGTGCCGGCCAGGACGCGTGAGGCGGTCGCGCGGGAGACGCCGGCGGCCGCGGCCACGTCGAGGAGTCGGGGCGCTGTCACGTGGGCGGTCCTTCGCGGTCGGAATCGGGCTCGGCTGAGCTGGCGGAATGCGCAGCACGAGGGTACTTGACGGTTTCCGGGGGCTGGTCCACAGTGTGGGAGATCGATCTCCCAAGGAGTCCAGATGCCGCCCATCACCGTCGTCGGTTCGGTCAACCGCGACCTCGTCCTGACCGTCGGGGACCTGCCGCGCCCGGGCGAGACCGTGCTCGCGCGGGGCTTCGTGGAGGGCGTCGGCGGCAAGGGCGCCAACCAGGCCGTCGCGGCGGCCCGGCTCGGGTCGCAGGTGCGCCTGGTCGCCCGGGTCGGGGCGGACGCCGACACCATCCTGCGGGCGCTCGCCGCCGAAGGGGTGGACGTCGAGGCGGTGCGCCCGGAGCCGGAGAGCACCACCGGGATCGCCTCGGTGGTGGTCGACCGGGCCGGCGAGAACACCATCGTGGTCAACCCCGGAGCCAACGCCGCGCTGTCGGTCGCGGACCTGCCGGAGCGGCTGGCCCGGTCGGCGGGCGAGGTGGTCCTGGTGCAGCACGAGATCGCCGCCGAGGTGGTCGCCGCCGCCGTGCTGCGGGCCAGGGAGCAGGGCGGCACGGTCGTCCTCAACCCGGCCCCGGCCCGGCCGGTCGCCCCGGAGGTGCTGTCCGCCGTCGACGTCCTCGTCCCCAACCTCGGCGAACTCGCCACCCTGCTCGGCGCGGAGCCGCCCGCCGGCCCGGACGGGGTGCGTGAGCTGCTGGAACGGGCCGTGCTGCCCTGCCGGGCCGTCGTGGTGACGCTCGGCGCGGACGGGGCACTGATCAAACAGCCCGGCCGCCCCGCCCTGCACCTGCCGGCCCCCGTCGTGGACGCCGTCGACACCGTCGGCGCCGGCGACACCTTCTGCGGAGCCCTCGCCGACTCCCTCGCCCGGGGCGCCGACCTGCCGGCCGCCGCCCGCCGCGCCGTCCGCGCGGCCTCGTTGGCCGTGACCGGTCTCGGCGCCCAGTCCTCCATGCCGTCCGCGGCGCAGCTCGACGCGGCCGCCGCCCCCGACGTTCCCGCGGTTCCCGCCGCATCCTGACGTACTTTCGGTTCACCGGGGCCGAGACGGACCCCGGTCTCCCCGCCCTGACGTACCCCCGGTTCCCCGGCGTCCTGACGCACCTTCGGCTTCCCCACCTCCCCCCCGCACCATCGGTTCAACGGAGAACACCCATGCGCAACCTCAAGCTCGGACTGTTCGAGAACGCCCAGACCAACGCGAGCGGCACCGCCACCTGGCGCCACCCCGACAGCCGCCGGCACCTGTTCGACACCCTCGGGTACTGGCGCGAGATCGCGCAGATCTGCGAGGACGCCAAGCTTGACTTCCTGTTCCTGGCCGACGCCTGGGGCTGGTCGGAGATCAACGGGGTGCGCCCGCCGATCGCCACCGAGGAGACCCTGGACCTGCCGCGCCTGGACCCGTTCGTGATCGCCTCGGCGCTGCTCGCGAGCACCACCGACCTGGGACTGGTGGTGACCGGCTCGGTGCTGGTGGAGCCGCCGTACGCGTTCGCCCGCCGGCTGGCCACCCTGGACCAGCTGTCCGGCGGCCGGCTCGGCTGGAACATCGTGACCACGGGCACGGCCGACACCGCGGTCAAGGCCTTCGGCATGGACATGGTGGCGCACGACGACCGGTACAAGATGGCCGAGGACTTCCTCGACCTGGTCTACAAGTACTGGGAGGGCGCCTGGGAGCCGGACGCCCTGGAGAAGGACAAGGACGGCCGGTTCGCCGACCCGGCCAAGGTGCACCTGGTCGAGCACGAGGGGCCGTACTTCCGCTCGCACGGCTACGGCAACACCGCCCGTTCCCCGCAGGGCACCCCGGTGCTGTTCCAGGCCGGCGCCTCCCCGGCCGGGCGCCGGGTCGGCGGGCGGCACGGGGAGTGCATGTTCGTCGGCAGCGGCTCGGTGCAGCAGCTCGCCGGGCACACCGCGGCGATCCGCGAGGAGGCCGTGCGGGCGGGCCGCCGCGCCGACGAGGTCAAGGTGATGTCGGCGTTCTCCTGCGTGGTCGGCGCCACCACCGCGGACGCCGAACGCCGTTGGCAGCGTGTCCTGGACGCCCAGCGCCCGGAGGTCACCGTCGCCAGCTACGCCATGTTCACCGGCCTCGACCTGTCCTCGTACGCGCCGGACACCCCGATGTCGGAGCTGTCCACCGAGATGTCGCAGACCCAGGTCGCCCGGTTCGCCGGCAAGACCGTCGGTGACGTCCTCGCCGACTGGCACACCCACGGCGTCGGCGCCCGTCCGGTGGTCGGCACCGCCGAGGAGATCGCCGACGAGATCTGCGCCCTGGCGGAGGGCGCCGACCTGGACGGCTTCCTGCTCTCCCCGACCGTGCAGCCGGCCTCCACCACGGAGTTCGTCGAGTCGGTGCTGCCGATCCTGCGCGCCCGCGGCGTCTTCCGCGGCGAGTACGGGGCCGGCGAGTCGCTGCGCGAGCGGCTCACCGGCGCGTCCGACCGGGCGCTGCCGGCCAGCCACCCCGCCGCGCAGTACCGGCACTGAACCACCCCACTCGCGACGAGAGGACGGCGACGACCATGGTCACTCCCGCCCACCATCCGAACCCGCCGGCCGCCGCGCCCGCGGAACCGAACGCGGTCGTACCGCACACGGCGGAGCTGAACGCCGCGGCGCTGCGCCAGGCGTTCGGGGCCTACCCCACCGGGGTGGTCGCGCTCGGCGCGCTGCGCGACGGCGAACCCGTCGGGCTCGCGGTGAGCTCCTTCGTGTCGATCTCGCTGGAGCCGCCGATGGTCGCGGTCAGCGTGGCCCGCACCTCGACCACCTGGCCGAGGCTGACGGAGGCGCCGGTCCTGGGGCTGAGCGTGCTCAGCCGTGGTCAGGGCGCGCTCTGCCGACGGCTCGCCTCCCGCGAGGGCGACCGCTTCGACGGCACCGGGTGGCAGGCGACGCCGGACGGCGCGGTGCTGATCCACGACGCGGCGCTGTGGCAGACCGCCCGGGTGAACGCGGTGTACGACGGCGGCGACCACGAGATCGTCCTGATGGAGCTGCTCACCGTCGAGCTGTTCCCCGGGGTGGAGCCACTGGTCTTCCACACCAGCCAGTTCCGTGAGCTCACCCCCCATGGCTGACGCTCCGACGACCCCCCTGTCCGGCACCGTGGTGCACGGTGCCGGCCGGGGGCGGGGGCTGGGCTTCCCCACCGCCAACATCGCCTCCGACCCCGGTACACCCGTCCCACCGCCCGCGATCTACAGCGGCTGGCTGGCCCGCCGCGCGACGGGCACCGTGCACCGCGCGACGATCAGCATCGGCACCAACCCCACCTTCTGCGACACCTCCGAGATCCACACCGAGGTGTACTGCCACGACGCCCCGGGCGACCTGTACGGCGAGCGCGTCGACCTGTGGTTCGTCGCCCGGATCCGGGACACCGAGAGGTTCGCCTCCGTCGACGAACTGCTGCTCGCCGCCCGGGAGGACGTCCGCCGCTCCGAGACCCTGCTGGACTCCGAGCACGGACGGCACGTCCTCGCCGCCCTCTCCTGATCCACCGGCGCCGCCCTTCCCCTCCTGATCCACCGGCACCACCGCCCTTCACCTGCCGGCGCGCACCCGCCCCCTCGCGGCCGCGCGCGCCCCGCGCCCCGAGCCCGGTCGGCCCCGCACCCCGCTTCGGCGGGGCCGACCGTCCCTTCCCCCACCTCGCTCCGCACGAACAAAGGTGTGAGTCATGAGCGCGTTCCACTGGCTGAACGAGCAGTTCGACTTCTTCGGCCTCCCCGTCTACTGGTCCGACTTCCTCGGCAACATCCTGGCGCTCGCCACCGTCTGGCTGGCCCTGCGGCGCTCGCTGGTGGCCTGGCCGGTGCAGATCCTCGGCTCGGTGCTGCTGCTGATCGCCAGCCTGAACGTGCACCTCGGCGGCAACGCCGCCCGACAGATCGTCATCATCGTCTCGGCCTCCTGGGGCTGGGCGACCTGGAAGCGCAGCCGGGAGCAGGAAGGCGCCATCAACGTCCGCTGGGCGTCCGGGCGGGAACGCGCGGTGCTGATGGCCGCGATGGTGCTGGGGACGGCCGCGTTCGGCGCGGTGCTGAAGGGGACGGACGCCTCGTTCTACCCCGGGGCGCCGTGGTGGATGGTCCTCGCGGACGCCTGGATCTTCGTCGGCTCGATCCTCGCCATGTACAGCCAGGCCCGCCGCTACGTGGAGTTCTGGTTCGTCTGGCTGGCCGTCGACCTGGTGGGCGTGCCGCTCGCGGTCCACTCCGAGCTGTACTTCTCCGGCATCGTCTACGGGATCTTCTTCGTGATGGTGCTGCTCGGCATCCGCGACTGGGCGTCCCGCAGCAGACCGCAGGAGATCGCCTCGCCGCTGGAGTCCGCCGTCCTGGTCGAGGGCCGGGACGACGCCCGTACGGGCGGCGGCTCCTCCTCCCGGGTCGGGGCTGCTGACTGACGGTCCGTCACCGCATCCGCATCGCACTCCGCCCGCGGGCCGGACCCTGTCCCCGGGGCCCGGCGCCGGCGGTTTTCGGAGGCCGGGCAGCGCGATCGGAAAATGGCATAGACCAATATGGCCGTCAGTCCCGCACGGATCCGCCCCGCCGAACGGAAGCCGTGGGCCGTCGGGTTCGGACCGGAGGCGGTTCTGTCGAACCCCGGAGGGGGCGCCGTCCGTGCTACCGGCTGAGGGCGGTCGGCAGCCGGCCCGAGGAACGGACGAGGAGGACAGCGATGGCCTGGTACCAGGGGTCGAGCCGGATCACGGTGACGGCGGCGGAGGGGCGGTTCCCGCAGCGGGCGGTGGTGACCGCCCGGGGTGCCGCTCCGGTGGAGATCCCCGGCGAGGTCGGCGCCGTCCTCGTCGTCGAGGCGGAGAGCTGGCAGCTCGACCTGGAGCACCGGGACCGGGGCGAGTGGTGTCCCAACGTCCGTGCGGTGCAGGGCCGGTGGCAGGAGATCCGGGGCGTGCTGACGCAGGTCGTGCACAGCCGCAACCAGGACCGGGCGGGCGACCGGCAGGACCGCAACATGGTGCTGCGGATCGAGCGGGTCGTGCCGGGTGGTGGCGGTCCCTCGACTGCGCCCGCCGCCCCCGCCGCGCGCCGCACCACCGCTGCGCACCCCGCTCCGGCCGCCTCTGCGGGCCGGGCGTCGCGCACCTCGGCCGGCCCGGCGAGCGACGGCACGGCCCCGGGCGTGCGGGCGACCACCTCGGGCGGCGCGACCTGGACCACCACCTCGTCCGGGACGGCGGCCCCGGTCCGGACCACCACCTCGACCGGCTCCTGGAGCGGCTGACCGGGCCGGTCACGGTCGCAGGCGCGCCGACCGGCGTCCTGTCGAAGGAGGCGGGTGGCGCCCGTATCGGGGCGGCGTGGTGTTCACGGAACTCACCCGGGCGGTGGGGGAGATGTTTACCGCACGGCCGCGAGCCGCCGTTCCGGATCGCGTCGGCGAAGGCCGGATGGTGTCCGGGATTTTGACATCGCACTTAAATTCATACAGTCTTCTCGGCATGTCTGACCGTCACCCGATCGAGTGCGCCGCCATTGAGCTGGCGCTGATCGGCGTGGCCGCGCACTGCGTTTCCGACAATCTCTGTCGCTGAATCCGCCTGTCCCGACGCGTTTTGCGGTGATCGCCGCGTCGGGGCGTCGCCCCTTCCTGCGGGCGCGGTGCCGCTCACTCTTCCCAAGGCCTCACTGTCGCCCGCCTTCCTCCGTGCACCATCGGTAGCGAAAGGCCCCCTTTCCGATGTCTCGAACCACCTTCACCCCTCGCCGCGGCGACCGTCACCGTCGCCCTGGTCGTCGCAGTGGCGGCGTGCGGACCGAAGGCGGACGGCGGTGGAAGCGCCGACAAGGGCGCCGCGCCGCAGCAGGGCGGTACCCTCTCCGTCCTCAACCAGAACCCGCAGGACCAGTTCGACCCCGCACGGCTCTACACCTCCGGCGGCGGCAACGTGCCCTCCCTGGTCTTCCGCACCCTCACCACCCGCAACCGGGCGGACGGCGCGGCCGGCACCAAGGTGGTCCCGGACCTCGCCACCGACACCGGCACCCCGTCGGAGGGCGCGACGGTGTGGACGTACCGGCTCAAGGACGGCCTCAAGTACGAGGACGGCTCGCCGATCACCACCGCCGACATCAAGTACGGCATCGAGAGGTCATTCGCCCCCGAACTCTCCGGTGGCGCACCGTTCCTGAGGGACTGGCTGGTCGGTGCCGCGGACTACCAGGGCCCGTACAAGGACGGTGGCGGCCTGAGCGCCATCGAGACCCCGGACGAGAAGACCATCGTCTTCCATCTCGACAAGCCCGAGGGCGACTTCCCGTACCTGGCCACCCAGACGCAGTTCGCACCCGTCCCGAAGGCCAAGGACACCGGGACGAAGTACCAGGACCACCCCGTCTCCTCCGGCCCCTATCAGGTCGTCAAGAACGAGAACGACGGCGCCCACCTCGTCCTCACGCGCAACCCCAACTGGTCCGCGGCGACGGACGACCAGCGCAAGGCGTACCCGGACACCATCGACGTGCAGTCCGGGCTCGACCCGGCGGTGATCAACCAGCGGCTCTCCGCCGGCACCGGCGCCGACGCGGCCGCCGTCACCACCGACACCAACCTCGGCCCCTCCGAACTCGCCCAGGTGAAGGACGACAAGGCCCTCGCCGCACGCGTCGGCACCGGCCACTTCGGCTACGTCAACTACCTGGCGTTCAACCCCAAGGTCAAGCCCTTCGACAACCCCAAGGTCCGGCAGGCCGTCGCCTACGCGATCAACCGCACCTCGGTCGTCAACGCCGCCGGCGGCTCCTCGCTCGCCGAGGCCGCCACCACCTACCTGCCCAACCAGGAGACCTTCGGGTACACGCCGTACGACCCGTTCCCGGCCGGCGCCACCGGCAACCCGGAGAAGGCCAAGGAGCTGCTGAAGGAGGCCGGTTACCCGGACGGTCTGACCATCACGCTCACCCACTCCAGCGCTACGGGCAAGGGCTACGGCCCGGACCTGGCCACCGCCGTCCAGGACGGCCTGAAGGCGGCCGGGATCACCGTCCGGCTGGAGGCCCTGGACTCCACCAGGTACTCCAAGACGATCCACACCGTCAGCACCGAGCCCGGCCTCTTCCTCTCCGGCTGGGGCGCCGACTGGCCGTCCGGCGGCCCCTTCCTCGCGCCGATCTTCGACGGCCGGCAGATCGTCACCGACGGCTACAACTTCAACTCCGCGCAGCTGGACGACCCGTCGGTGAACGACGAGATCGACCAGATCAACAAGATCACCGACCACGCCGAAGCCGCCAAGCGCTGGGGCGCCCTCGACCAGCGGATCGGCGAGCAGGCCCTCACCGTCCCGCTGTTCCACCCCGTCTACAAGCGGCTGTCCGGCAAGGACGTCCGCAACATCGTCATCAGCGACTGGACCGGCGTGCTCGACATCTCCCAGGTCGCGGTCAAGTAGCGGACGGGACCGGACGGATCGATCGGACAACCATGGCTCCACAGGAACCCAGAGCCGGGGAGGGCCTCGCGGCCTCCCCGGCCGCCGGGGGACGACAGGTGTGGCGGCGGCTGCTCGCGCGGCGCGCCGTCCTCGCCGCCGGCCTCGTCATCGTCCTGCTCGTCCTGATCGCGGCGGCGGCACCGCTGCTCAGCGCGATCGAAGGCCAGGACCCCACCAGCTACCACAACGACCTGCTCGACTCGGCAGCCGGCGGAGTGCCCAACGGCTCCTTCGGCGGTGTCAGCGCCGAGCACTGGCTCGGCGTCGAACCGGGCACCGGGCGCGACGTGTTCGCCCGACTGGTCGACGGCGCCAGGATCTCGCTGCTCGTCGCCGTCGGCGCCACCCTCGTCCAGGTCGCGATCGGCGTCCTGCTCGGTCTGGCCGCGGGCCTCGGCAGCCGGGTGCTCGACCAGCTGATCGGCAACACCACGGAGGTGATGCTCGCGCTGCCCTCGCTGGTCTTCGCCATCTCGCTGATGGCGGTCGTGCCCTCCGGCTTCCCCCGCCCGCTCCTGCTGACCCTGGTCATCGGGCTGCTGGGCTGGGGCGGCACCTCCCGGCTGGTCCGGGCACAGACGCTCAGCCTCCGGCAGCTCGACTACGTGGCCGCGGCCCGGCTGGCCGGCGCCACCCGGTGGCGGATCGCCCGCCGGGAGCTGCTGCCGTCCCTGGCCGCGCCGGTCATCACCTACGCGGCGGTCCTGCTGCCGTCCAACGTGATGGCCGAGGCCGGGCTGTCCTTCCTCGGCGTGGGCGTCAAGCCGCCGACCTCGTCGTGGGGCCAGATGCTCTCCGGCGCGACCACCTGGTTCCGTGCGGACCCGATGTACGTGCTGCTGCCGTCGGCGCTGCTGTTCGTCACCGTGCTCGCCTTCACCGTGCTCGGCGACGCCGTCCGCACCGAGCTCGACCCCCGCGCGGCCTCCCGGCTGCGGGTCGGCACGGCGCGCGGCAGCGCCGGTTCGTCGGCGGACCGGCCCGCCTCGGGCACCCGTCCTCCGAGCACCACCGAGGAGGCCACCGCATGACCCGCTTCCTGCTCCGCAAGGCCGTCGGCATGCTCGGCGTCCTGCTCGCGCTCTCCCTGATCGTCTACGCGGTCTTCTACATCGCCCCCGGCGACCCCGCCCAGCTGGCCTGCGGCGAGAAGTGCAGCCCCGCCCAGGTCGCCCAGGTACGCGAACGCCTGGGCCTCGACGCGCCCGTCCACCTGCAGTACGCCCACTTCCTCCAGGGCATCGTGGCCGGCCGCGACTTCAGCGCCGGAACGGGCCTGCTGCACTGCCCGGCGCCCTGCCTCGGCGTCTCCTACCGCAGCGGCGAGCAGATCACCGACATGATCTCCGCCCGGCTCCCGGTCACGGCCTCGCTGGCGCTCGGCGCGATGGTCGTCTGGCTGGTCCTCGGGGTCGGCGCCGGGATGGTCTCCGCGCTGCGCCGGGGCCGGCTCGGCGAGCGCCTGCTGACCGGGCTGACACTGGCCGGCAGCTCCGTCCCGGTGTTCATCATCGGACTGGTGCTGCTCATCGTCCTGTGCGCCCAGCTCCAGTGGCTGCCGTTCCCGAGCTACGTGCCGCTCACCGAGGACCCGCAGCAGTGGTTCTGGGGCCTGCTGCTGCCCTGGGTCTCGCTCGCCCTCATCGAGTCCGCCAAGTACGCCCGGCTGACCCGCTCGTCCATGCTGGAGGCCCTCGCCGACGACCACATCCGGACCTTCCGGGCGTACGGCGTCAGCGAACGGCGCCTGGTGACCAGGCACGCGCTGCGCGGCGCGCTCACCCCGGTGATCGCGCTCACCGCCATCGACCTCGGGACGATGTTCGGGTCCGCCGTGCTGACCGAGTCGCTCTTCGGCCTCCCGGGGCTCGGCAAGCTGCTGGTCACCTCGGTCGGACTGATCGACCTTCCGGCCGTCGTGGGCCTCACCCTCGTCACCGGGTTCTGCGTGGTCCTCGCCAACGTCATCGCGGACGTGCTCTACGCGGTGTCCGACCGAAGGGTGGTCCTGACGTGAGCGCCGAACCGCTGGTCGACGTCCGGGACCTGGTTGTCGACTTCCCGGTCGGCGACGGCCACGTCCGCGCCGTCGACGGCGTGGGCTTCACCCTGGAGACCGGGCAGGCGCTCGGCATCGTCGGCGAGTCCGGCTCCGGCAAGAGCACCGTCGCCTACGGACTGCTCGGCCTGCACCGCGGGACCGGCGCCCGGATCGGCGGCTCGGTCAAGGTCGCCGGCGTCGACGCCGTCGCCGCCGAGGGCGAGGAACTCCGGCGCCTGCGCGGCGGGTTGGCGGCCATGGTGTTCCAGGACCCGCTCTCCGCCCTCGACCCGTACTACGCGGTGGGGGACCAGATCGCCGAGGTCGTACGGGTGCACCGGGACGTCTCCCGCCGGGACGCCAGGGCCCGGGCCGTCGAGGTGCTCGACCGCGTCGGCATCGCCGACGCGGCACGCCGCTCGCGGTCGCGCCCGCACGAGTTCAGCGGCGGCATGCGCCAGCGGGTGCTGATCGCGATGGCCCTGGCCTGCGAGCCGCGGCTGCTGGTCGCCGACGAGCCGACGACCGCGCTCGACGTCACCGTCCAGGCCCAGATCCTCGACCTGCTGCACGAGTTGCGTGCCGAGACCGGGGCCGGGCTGGTCCTGGTCACCCATGACCTGGGAGTGGTCGCGGGGAGCGTCGACCGGGTGCTGGTGATGAAGGACGGCCGGGCGGTGGAACACGGCCCGGTCACCGAGGTGCTGGGCGCTCCGCGCGAGCCGTACACCCGCGCGCTGCTGTCGGCGGTGCCGCGGGTCGACGCCGCGGAGGCCCCCGCCGGGCCCGCCGGGCCTGCCGGTTCCACCGGGCCCGCCGGGGGCGACGTCCTGCTCGAAGCCGTCGACCTGCGCCGGGAGTTCGCCGCCCGTGGCGGCCTCACCCGGCGCGCCGCCCCCGTGACCGCCGTGGACGGCGTCTCGCTCACCGTACGGGCCGGCGAGACGCTGGGGATCGTCGGCGAGTCCGGCTCCGGGAAGACCACGCTCGGACGGATGCTCGTCCGGCTGCTGGAGCCGACCGGCGGCCGGCTCCACTACCGCGGCCGGGACATCGGAGCACTCGGGGAGAAGGAACTGCGCCCGCTCCGAAGGGAGTTGCAGATGGTCTTCCAGGACCCGATCTCCTCGCTCAACCCACGCCGCAGCATCGGGGAGTCCGTGGCCGACCCGCTGCGCGTCGCGGGCGAGAGCGACGAACGCCGCATCCGCACCCGGGTCGGCGACCTCCTCGAACGCGTCGGGCTCGACGCCGACTGGTACCACCGCTACCCGCACGAGTTCTCCGGCGGGCAGCGGCAGCGGGTCGGCATCGCCCGGGCGCTGGCGCCCCGGCCGCGACTGATCGTCTGCGACGAGCCGGTCTCCGCGCTGGACGTCACCACCCAGGCCCAGGTGGTCGAGCTGCTGGGCGAGCTGCAGCGCGACCTCGGCCTCGCGCTGCTCTTCATCGCCCACGACCTCGCCGTGGTCCGGCAGGTGAGCGACCGCGTCGCGGTCATGCGGGCCGGACGGATCGTGGAACAGGGCGACGCCGACGCCGTGTACGACTCACCCCAGCACGACTACACCAAGGGCCTGCTGGCCGCCGTCCCGGTGCTCGACCCCGCCGAGGCGACCGCCCGCCGGCACGCCCGACTGGCGTCCGCCGACGCCTGACCGGCCCCGCGCCACCGCGGGTGGAGCCCCCGAAGCGCGTCGGGGGCTCCACCCGTCGGGCTGTCAGGGCCCGGGGCGCCGGTACGAAGACGTGGGCCTCGCCCCCTCAACACCCGGTCCCGGCAGCGCGACCGGCATCCGTCCGGCGGCGTCATCGGGCGGGCAGCCAGGCCTCGTCGTCGGTGGCGTGTGCCAGCACGCGTTGGAGCAGCCGGCGCAGGGTCTCGACCTCGTCCGGGTCGAGATCGCCGAGCAGTTCCGCCTCCACCCGGTCGAGCGGGCCGTCGATCCGGGTCAGCAGGTAGCGCGCCGTGTCGGTGAGCTCCAGCCGTCGTGAGCGATCATCGGCTCCGGGGCGCCGGCGCACGTGGTCGGCCTCGACCAGCTCGTTGACGAGCCGGTGCACCGACTGCCGGGCGATGCCGAGTTGGCGGGCCAGGTCGGCCATGGTCAGTCCGGGTTCGAGGGAAAGCTGGACGAGCAGACCATATTGACGGAGCGTCAGGGCGTAGTCGTGCAGGCGCCCGTCCGCCCGGTGCGTCGCCACCGTGCTGGCCGCGGCCAGGAGATAGGGGATGTGGGTCCTCAAGGCGGTTCACCTCAACCGGGGGAGAGCGTGGTCATTCCGTCGCCGACGGTACGTCATGTCCGGCCATGGCGTGGTGGTCGGCTTCTCCGGCGGGCAGGCCGGCACCGCGGCGCCAGGTCGGCGGGCGCGGCAGGGCGGCGGGATTCACAGCGCGGCTCTGCGCATGCCGCGGATTCCGGCCACGACACCCAGCGTCGCGACGGCGGCGGCCGCGGCGAATCCGTACAGCACGCCCGACTCGGTCAAACGGCCGTCGAAGAGGGCGCGTTCGGCCTCGACCACGTGCGTCACCGGGTTGATCCGGCTCAGCACGTACAGCCAGGTCGGTGCGGCCTCCCGGGTGATCGGCAGCAGGAGCCCGGAGAGCAGCAGCAGCGGGAAGAAGACCACCTGCTGCACCCCGTAGAACAGGGTCTGCTGCCGGCGGGAGTGGAGCGCCAGGGTGAAGGACAGTGCGCCGATCCCGACGCCGAAGACGCTCAGCAGCGCCATTGCGCCCAGGGCGCCCGGCAGGTGAAGCCGGAAGTCGGTCGGCAGGAGCAGGAGGAGGATCAGCAGGGCTTGCGTGAGCAGGACCACGACCTCCTTGAGAATCCGGCCGACGAGCATGGCGGCCCGGTCGAGCGGGGTGACGAGCAACCGCTCGAAGGCGCCCGAGGACATCTCGCCCAGCAGCGAGGCCCCCGCCCCGGCGGTGGCGGACAGTCCGAGCAGGACGAGCATGCCGGGCACGAACCACTGCCAGGGCGAGCCCGCACCCGCCGGTCCGCCGCCCTCGCCCGGGCCCGGGAGCAGCGGCGCGAAGAGGGCGAGCAGCAGGAACAGCAGCATCATCGTGAAGAGCAGGCCGGCGGGCCGGCGCAGCTCGGGCCCGAGTTCGCGGGCGAACACGGTGCGGGTGTCGGTGAGCACCTTCATGGTCACGCTCCCCGGTGCGCGGTGGTCGGGATGCCGGCGTCGGTGCCCTCCGGGAGGGTGCGGCCGGTCAGGGCGAGGAAGACGTCGTCGAGGGTCGGGCGGGCCAGCCGGGTGCTGTGCACCCGGATCCCGGCCGCGTCGAGGTCGCGCAGCAGCTCCGGCAGCCGGACGTCGCCGTCGCGGGCCCGCACCCGCACCTCCCGGTCGTCGACGGTCACGTCCCGGACGGCCCGCAGGGCGCGGGCCCGGGCCGCGGCCGGGCCGGTGTCGGCAGGCTCGGCGGTCGTGAAGGTGATGAGGTCACCGGCGAGATCGGCCTTGAGGCGCTCGGGGGAGTCGTCGGCGATCACCCGGCCGTGGTCGACGACCAGTACCCGCTCGGCCCAGAGGTCGGCCTCCTCCAGGTAGTGGGTGGTGAAGACGATGGTGGTGCCGAGCTCCTTGTGCAGGCGCAGCACGTGTTGCCGGATGTCGGCGCGGCTGTGCGGGTCGAGCCCGGCGGTCGGCTCGTCGAGGAAGAGCAGGTCCGGTTCGTGGACCAGGGCCATGGCGATGTCGAGCCGGCGGCGCTGGCCCCCGGAGAGGGTGCCCACCGTGCGCCGGGCCGACCCCTCCAGGTCGAGGGCGTCCAGCAGGCGTTCGGCCCGGACGCGGGACTCGGCGCGGCGCAGGCCGTGGGCGCGGCCCTGGGTGACGAGTTCGTCGACGACCCGGAAGCCGGTACCGGCGCTGTTGCCCTGGCCGAGGTAGCCGATCCGGCGGCGCACCCCGGCGGGGTCGGCCGTGACGTCGTGCCCGGCGACGGTGGCGGTGCCCGCGGTCGGGGGGAGCAGGGTGGCCAGCATCCGCAGGCTGGTGGTCTTCCCGGCGCCGTTCGGGCCGAGGAAGGCCACCACGGAACCGGCCTCGATGTCGAGGTCGAGACCGCGTACGGCGTCGACGGTCCCTCCTTTGACGCGGAACCTTCGGGTGAGTCCGTGGGTGTGGATCATGAGTCTCCCGTACGAGGGCGTGGAGGGGGCGCGGAGGTGACGGCTGCCGTGCGGGCCGACCGGAACGGCCCCGGGCATGCGGAGGAGAAGTCAGGCCCTGGGCTCTTGACTTCTGAGAGCTTAGAAGCGTCAATGACGTCTCTGTCAGGTCTGCTGACAGTCTCGTTCCCGCCGTCGGAACCCCCGTCGATGGCGTCGCCGTGGGTGGGCCCGGCCCGGAAGGACGCCGTCGGATTGACACGGCCATCCGGGGGCCACAGCGTGGCAGGTAGCACTCTCCCGTGCTGGTCGGTCCCGGTTCCGCCGTGTCAAGGACGTCGGTGCGGACGGGGCGGCACGGCAGGCCTCGCGATGCCCGCCGGACCCGAGAGGAACTGGTACAGGCGATGTCGGACGGACGTACGGCCAGGCGCATTGCGAAGTTCATCAAGCCGCTGCGGGTGAAGCCGGGGTCGCGGGTGAACCTCGCGGAGGACTTCGACCCCCGGTACAAGGCGGGCATGAAGAAGCGCGAGGGCGTGGAGCTGCTGCACACCGGCGTGTCGCTGCTCTCGGAGTACCAGGCACGGCTGGCCGCCCAGGACACCTACGGAGTGCTGTTCTGCCTCCAGGCGCTCGACGCCGGCGGGAAGGACGGAACGATCCGTCACGTCATGAGCGGGGTGAATCCGCAGGGCGTCCACGTGAGCAGCTTCAAGGTGCCCTCCGCGGAGGAGCTCGACCACGACTTCCTGTGGCGGTACGCGCAGCGGCTCCCGTCGCGTGGGGACATCGGGATCTTCAACCGCTCGCACTACGAGGAGGTCCTCGTGGTGCGTGTCCATCCGGACAACCTCGACCGGCAGAAGCTGCCGGAGGAGGCGAAGGGTCCGGGGGTCTGGCACCGCCGCTACCGGGAGATCAACGACTGGGAGCGCTACCTCACCGACAACGGGATCAAGGTGGTGAAGGTCTTCCTGAACCTCTCCAAGGAGGAGCAGCGCAGGCGTTTCCTGGCGCGGATCGACCTGCCCGAGAAGAACTGGAAGTTCTCCGAGGCCGACATCCGCGAGCGCGAGCGCTGGGACGACTACCAGGAGGCGTTCTCCGACGTGCTGTCGGCCACGAGCACGCCGTGGGCGCCCTGGTACGTCGTGCCGGCCGACCGCAAGTGGTTCGCGCGCATCTGCTCGGCGGCGGTGCTCGCGCACACACTGATCGAGATCGATCCGCAGTTCCCCACGGTCGACGAGCAGGCCCGGAAGGAACTGCGCGCGGCCAAGCGCCGGCTGGAGGGCGAGGCCCCCCGAGGCGGCCGCGCGTGACCCGTACTCGCAGACGCGTCGGACCGGCCGACGCCCGGGTGGACGTTCCCGGATCCTGAGGAGCGAAGATGACGGAGCAGGCTGGGCCGTCCGGCCCGCGGGAGTCCCCGGACCCCTGGTACGCGCGTCCTCCCCGGGAGGTCGCGTCCTCGCTCGGGGTGGACCCGGCGACCGGGCTCACCGCCGCCCGGGCGGCCGAACTGCTCGCCGCGAACGGGCCGAACGCGTTGCCCGAGGAGAAACCGAGGCCGGACTGGCTGCGCTTCCTCGACCAGTACCGCAGCTACATGCAGATCATCCTGCTGGCGGCGGCGGTGGTCTCGCTGGCGATCAAGGAGTGGACCACCGGGGTCCTGCTGATCGTCCTGACGCTGTTCAACGCGGTGGTCGGCCTGCGGCAGGAGGGCAAGGCCGAGAGCGCGATGAACGCGCTGAGGTCGATGATGAAGGCCACCGCACGGGTGCGGCGGGACGGGACGGAGGCGGAGATCCCGGCCGAACAGCTGGTCGTGGGCGACGTGGTGCTCGTCTCGGCGGGCGACGAGGTCCCGGCGGACGGACGGATCGTCGAGGCCAGCGCGCTGCAGATCGACGAGTCGGCGCTGACCGGCGAGAGCGTCCCCGCGGCCAAGGACGCCGGCACCCTGCCGGCCGAGCGGCTGGGCCCGGGCGACCAGACCAACATGGCGTTCATGAACACCCCGGTCACCCACGGCAGCGGACTGCTCGTCATCACCGCGACGGGCGCCGGCACCGAGCTGGGCAAGATCGCCGGGATGCTGTCGGCGACCGAGAGGGAGCAGTCGCCGCTCACCAGGGAGCTCAACACCCTGACGCTGTGGATCGCGGGGGCGGCCGGTCTGACCATGGTCGTGATGTTCGCGCTCGGACGCAGCCGCGACCAGGCGTGGGACGCCCTCTTCGTCAGTGCGGTCTCGCTGGCCATCGCGGCCATCCCGGAGGCGTTGCCGACGGTCAGCCAGGTCATCCTCTCCGTCGGCAGCCTCAACCTGGCCAAGCGGCACGCGATCGTGAAGGATCTGCCGTCCGTCGAGACCCTCGGCTTCACGTCGGCCGTCAACTCCGACAAGACCGGCACCCTGACGATGAACCAGATGACGGTCGTGGAGGTGCTCAGCCCCACCGACCGCTACACCGTCTCCGGCACCGGCTACCGCCTCGACGGGCGGATCCACCACGCGGTGGGCTCCGCCCCCAGCATCGAGGACGCCGTCCTGCCCTACCTGGTCGCCAACGACGCGAAACTGGTCGACGGCAAGGTCGTCGGCGACCCGACCGAGGGCGCCCTGCTCGTCCTCGGCCACAAGGCCGGGCTGGACATCGAGGCCAGCCGGGAGCGTTTCCCCCGGCTCGCCACGCTGCCGTTCGACCCGAGCTACAAGCTGATGGCCAGCTTCAACGAGGCGAAGGACGCGGACGGCCGGGCGGTGGTGCGGTGCTTCGTGAAGGGCGCGGCCCCCGCGGTCATGGCCCGCGCCTCCTCGGCCGTCTCGGAGGGCGTCGTCATCCCCTGGGACGCGGACCTCAGCGGGCGCGCCCAGGCACAGACCGAGCGGATGGGCGGCGAAGGACTGCGGGTGATGGCCGGGGCCGTCCGGGACCTGGACCCGGCGGACTTCGACCCGGACGGCGACCTGCTGGCGTTCGTCGAGGATCTGCGGATGACCAGCCTGGTGGCCATGGTCGACCCGCCGCGCGAGGAGTCACGGGCCGCGGTCGCCAGCGCGCAGGCCGCCCACATCCGGGTCCGCATGGTGACGGGCGACGACGTCACCACCGGAGCGGCCATCGCCCGCCAACTCGGCATCGAGGGGGAGGCGGTCCTCGGCGCAGACTTCGCCGCCATGCCGGAGCACGAGCGACTGGCCAGGATCGACGGCATCGGAGTGGTCGGCCGGGTCGCGCCCGAGCACAAGGTGCTGCTCGCCGCCACGCTCAAGCAGAAGGGCGACGTGGTCGCCATGACCGGCGACGGCGTCAACGACGCGCCGGCGATCAAGGCCGCAGACATCGGCATCGCCATGGGCAGCGGCACCGACGCGGCGAAGAACGCGAGTCGCATGGTCCTCGCCGACGACAACTTCGTCACCATCGTCTACGCGGTGGAGGAGGGCCGGAAGCTCTACGACAACCTCACCAAGTACATCCGGTTCGTCCTGGTGCTGCTGGTGACGTTCGTGCTGACCTTCCTCGGAGCCGCGCTCCTGAACATCGCCGCGGGCGAGCCGTTCACCCCGGCGCAGGTCCTGTGGGTCCACTTCGTGGTCAACGCCCCGTTCGGCTTCGCCCTGGGCTTCGACCAGGAGAGCCCCGGTCTGATGCGGCGCACCCCGCGCCCGCGCGGCGAGACGGTGCTGACCAGGCCCGTGGTGATCACCGTCGGACTCGCCGGGCTGGCCGTCACGGTCGCGCTGCTCGGGCTGACCAAGCTGGGCGAGGCGCACTACCACAGCACGCAGGTCGGCAACTCGATCGCGTTCACCGCCTTCGCGCTCTGCCTGATCGTGGCGGCCTACGAGTGCCGCAGCGAGCGCGGTTCCGTGCTGACCGTCAGCACCTTCGACAGCAAGCAGATGAACCTGGCGGCCCTGGGCGAGTTCGCCCTCGCGGTGCTGGTCACCCAGATGGACGGCTTCAACCGCATCCTCGGAACCACCGACATCAACGCCCGGCAGTTCGGATGGGCCCTGCTGGCCGCCGTCGTGCTCCTGCTGCTGTGGGAGCTGGGCAAGTTCGTGGCCCGCAGACTGTCGGCCGCCCGTGGCGGGGCGGCGATCGCCTCCCGTCCGTGACGGTGCTCCGGAGCCCTTGAGGAGATCCCGGGCGCGAGGCGGCGGATCGCCGAACGACACACCACCTCCGTGACCATGGCCCTGACGAGCAGACAGGAGCATCCCGCCCGATGACCCGCCACGACCGGTTCACCCCTCACCCCGAGACGCACACCGCCTCCCGGGCCGGTTGGCTGCGCGCCGCCGTGCTCGGCGCCAACGACGGCCTGGTCTCCATCGCCAGCCTCATGGTCGGCCTGGCCGCCAGTGGCGTGAGCACCTCCACCGTGGTCACCGGCGGCCTGGCAGGTCTGTCGGCGGGGGCCATGTCCATGGCCGCCGGCGAGTACGTCTCCGTCAGCTCCCAGGTCGACGTCGAGACCGCCGACCGCGCCAAGGAGGCCCGTGAACTCGCCGAAGCCCCCGAAGCCGAACTCGCCGAACTCACCGCCATCTACGAGAACCGCGGCGTCCCCCGCGACCTCGCCCGCCAGGTGGCCGAGGCCCTGCACGCGGCCGACCCGCTGCAGGCCCACCTGCGCGACGAACTCGGCCACAGCGACAACACCTCCGCCAACCCCCTCCAGGCCGCCCTCGCCTCCGCCGCCAGCTTCCTCGTCGGCGGACTCCTGCCCTTCCTCGGTCTCCTCGCGCCCTCCAGCACGGCCCGCCTGTGGCTGATCGTCGTCGTCACCCTCTCCGGCCTCGCCCTCGCCGGCGTGCTGGGCGCCCGCGCCGCCGGCACCACCGTGCTGGGGCCCGCCGCCCGTGTGGTCATCGGCGGCGGCCTCGCCATGGCTGTCACGGCCGCCGTCGGCCAGATCGCCCATGTCTCGGGCGTCTGAACGGGTCGTCGCCGAGGAGCCGACGCTCTGGCAGTGGGGAGGTCGGCGCGTCGGGCCGGGTCAGTCGCGCGTGGGGCCCTTGGGCTGGGAGAGCAGGCCGTCGAGGAGTTCGGCCTGGCCGCTGATGACGCTGCCGAGGATGGTGCGGGCGACGCGCAGGAGCTCGGCGACCTGGGGGTTGGTGAGGCGGTAGTAGACGGTGGAGCCCTCGCGGCGGGCGATGACGAGGTTGGAGCGGCGCAGGACCGCGAGTTGCTGGGACAGGTGCGAGGCCTCGACGCCGACCTCGGGCAGCATCTCGGCGACGGCGTGCTCGCGCTCGCTGAGCAGTTCCAGGACACGGATGCGCACCGGGTGGCCGAGGGTTTTGAAGAACTCCGCCTTCAGTTGGTACAGGGGCGTGGCGACCAAGGGAGGCGGGGTGGGCGGTTCGGCGTTCACGTCTTCACCGTCTCCATCGGGCGGAACATCATCAAGGGGTTGACCTTAGCAACCAGCCGGACGGAGTGAACCCACCGGCCAGGGTGCCGCGAGCGCGGCCGGAGCCGCGTCCAGGCCGGGGGCCGGCTGTGGTCGGGACCTGCGCCGCGCCTCGCTGACGAAGCCGGTGATCGTCGTCACGCCGACGCCGTGCGCCGTCGTGACGTCCCACCGCATCATCGTGCGGCAGGGCGTCCGGAAGCGCGCTGCCGCCGGGAGGCCGCCCTGGAACCGACGCCGGGGCGGCCTCGCCGATCACGGGAAGGGGGCGCCTTCCGCGTCACGCCGGGGCACATCGTGAGGTCGCCGATGGACGATGCCACGCGGCGTCGACGGCAAGCATCCCGGGTGATGGGGCCGTTCGGCCCTTGTGGCCGGTCCGGCTTGCGCGCAGCGTAGGCGTGCATCGGATCGGGGCCGGACATCAGAAGAAGGACGGGCATGAGCACGGAGATCGCAGTGGTGGCCTTCGGGGGCATCCCGCGCGAGGTGCTGGCGGAGGGACGCGCCAGGATCGCGGCGGCCTCCCAGAGCGCCAACGCGCTCGTCGAGGCGCTGAAGGTCAAGCTGTCGGCCACCGGATCGGGCGTGCTGGCGCAGGTGAACGCCGAGGTGGACGGCCGGCGGGTGCGGGTCCAGGAGGCGGCGCAGGACTTCACCGAGGCCGTGGACCGCATCGGTGAGCAGCTGCGCCGGCGCATCGCGGCCGTCACCGGGACCTGGAAACCGCGGCCCTGGCCTCGACCGGTCCAGCCCGGGGGCGCGGCCCCCCGGGACGGGGCCCGGCTGATCACCCGCGTCAAGTCGCCGTCGCTGGTGTGGTGTTCACCGGACGCTGCGATCCGCACGCTGGACGCGATGGACTACGACATCCACCTGTTCACCGACCCGGCCACCGAGACCGACGCCGTCGTCTACCGCATCGGGCCGACCGGATACCGGCTGGCCCGTACCGTTGCCGCCGCCCCGCCCCGCCGGTCCACCGCCCCGCTCACCCTCAGCCCCCTCGGCGCCCGGCACCTGACGGACGAACAGGCGGTGAGCCGCATGGAGGACGCGCAGCTGCCGTTCCTGTTCTACGCCGATCCCGCCACCGGACGGGGCCGTGTCCTGTACCGCCGCTTCGAAGGCCACCTCGGCCTGATCGCGGGCCGGCCGTGAGCGACAAAGCAGTCCGCCGGCACATCAAGGCACGACTGCGGCCCCGGCCGGCCGTCGCCGCCCGGCACATGGCGCCGCTGGAACGGAAGGAGTGCCTGCGTCTGCTCGCCGGCGTGCCGCTCGGCCGGGTCGTCTTCACCAAGGACGCCCTGCCGGCCATCCGGCCGGTCAACCACGTCGTCGCCGACGGCGCGATCATCATCCGCACCCACGAGGGCGCCGCCCTGACCGGCGTCGCGGGCGCACCCGGCGTGCCCGGCCCGGTCGTCGCGTACGAGGCCGACGCCATCGACCTCGACACCCACCTGGGGTGGAGCGTCGTCGCCACCGGCTACGCGGAGCTCGTCACCGACCCGGCCGAGCTGCGGCGCTACGAGGAGTTGGTCGTCCCCTGGGTGGACGCCACGATGCACCATGTCGTGCGCATCCGCCCCGAGCTCGTCACCGGCTTCCTCCTCACCGCCGGACCCAAGGCGGGCAGCGCCACCCGGCACCGGCCCGGCCACCTGGCGTAGGGCCCGTCCGACCCGCGACCGCGGGAAGGGGAACGGCTCCCGGTCCTGATGGGGCGCGGCGCCAGGAGGTCCGCCACGGCTGACGGTCGTGGCCGGCCGGGGCGGCGCATGCGGCGGTGGGGAGGTCCCGGTGACGGGGCCGGTGGCGTCGTTGTCGACGGCTGTTCGGACATGGTGCCGTCCCCATCCGGATGCCGGGGGTCGGGTGCCGCCGGTGTGGTTCGTCCGCGGACGCGGCCGGTGGTGTCAGCCCGCCCGGTTGTCGCGTGGGGTGCGGCCGCTCCAGAGGGGCTCCAGAAGCCCCCAGGAGTGCTGCCAGGCCTGGTCGGCCCGGCGGTCGAGGACCATCAGGCGGATGCTGAGGCCGGCGATGACGAGAGCGGTGAGGCCGCCGAACGCGAGGAGCCCGAGGCAGGCCGCTTCGGCGGCGGCATGGATCGTCCCGGGAGGGGCGGGGACGGGCCGGCCGGTGTCGTCGACCCGGATCCCGACGGCCGAACCGGGGACGGTGCTGCGGGGAACGGCAACGGTTCCGGTGTTGCTGCGGCCGTCGGGGGAGGTCCATACGGCGTCGGCCTCGTACCGCGCCCTTCCGGTGCCGGGCTCGATCCGCCGGTGTGCCGGGGTGAGCGCGACCGCCTGGACGCCGTGCAGGCGGCCGGCCGTCACGGAGTCCCGGTGCCGGGCCGAGACGAAGTCGGCCGTCGCCGCACCGGCGCAGCAGGGCAGGGCCAGGCCGATGCCGAGCGCGGCCAGCAGCAGGGCCCGGCTGCGTGAGCGGTCGATCGGGCGGACCAACGGGTTGCCGCCCCGCCGGAAGGCCTGCCGCAGGTGGTTGCGCAAGCGCGGGACCGGACCGGGCGGCCCGTAAACGGCGGTCATGTCGGTACTCCTTCTCCAACTGCCGGGTGGACGGCGGCGGGTGCGGTCCGTTCTCACGGATGGGGGACCACGGCCACCGGGGCGGTGGAGTGATGGAGCACGGCGTGGGCGACGGGTCCGAGCAGCATGCCGAGGCGATGACGGCGCTCGCGCCGGCCGATGACGACCAGCTCGGCACCGGCGGCCGCCGCGTCCAGGACGGCCTTCGCCCCGCCGCCGAGCCGGACGTCCTCGACGACCGCCACGCCCGGATGCCTCCTGCGGTGGTCCGCGAGGTGCTGTGAGAGCAGGGCCGCCTCCGTGCCCCCCGGGCCGCTGGGCCTGCGCTGCCGCCCACATGGCGGCGCTCTCGCTCCGCGGTGAGCCGTCGAGGCCGGCCAGGACGTGTCGCGTCGTCACGGATGCTCCCTTGAGGTCGGGTCGAGGGCCGGGCACGACCGTCGCCCGGTGAGCACCAATCTCCCGTCGGGCCCTGCGGAACCCCAGGGCCGGACGGAACCTGTCGGTGGGCCGGTGGTCCCGACAGCGACGAATCCGGCAGCACGTCAAGCGGCGTACGACGTGCGCCGGTGCGCGCCACGGTCCGGGGCCCCAGGACCATCGGGCGGGGAAACCGGGACCGCCGGTGCGGGGAGCGGGACCGTTGGCCCATGGGATGCGCCGCTCGCCGGTTCGAGGATCTTCAACGACGGGCCACGACGCGAACGGGGCCCGTCCACCCGGTTGAGCATCTGGCGAAGGAGCCTGTGATGTCCGTAGACGACCGCGGAAGACCACCGGCGAGCACGCCGGAGGACGGCCCGCAGGGGCGGAGCACGTCCTTCGGGCTGCCGGCGGCGACGGCGCTGGTGGTGGGCAGCATCATCGGCACCGGCGTGTTCGCACTGCCGTCGGCGCTCGCGCCGTACGGGCCGGTCGCGCTGGTGGCGTTCGTGCTGGTGACCATCGGGGCGCTGGCGCTGGCAGTGACCTTCGGGCGGCTGTCGGAGCGGGTGCCGGGCAGTGGCGGGCCGTACGTCTACGCCCGCGAGGCGTTCGGCGAGTTCGCGGGCTTCCTGACCGCCTGGTCGTACTGGATCACCGCCTGGGCCGGGAACGCGGCCATCGCGGTGGCCTGGGTCGGCTACGTCGAGGTGTTCGTCAACAAGGGCCACCACACCGGGGCTTCGATCGCGATCGCCCTGGCGGGCCTGTGGCTGCCGGCGATCGTGAACCTGGCCGGCGTGCGCAGCATCGGGGCCTTCCAGGTGGTCACCACGGTGCTGAAGTTCCTTCCGCTGGCCTTCATGGCCACGGCCGGGCTGCTGTTCGTGAAGTCCGGCAACTTCGGGGCCTTCAACGCCAGTGGCGGCTCGGCACTGGGCGCGGTCTCGGCGGCCGGGGCGATCGCGCTGTTCAACTACATCGGCCTGGAGACCGCCTCGGTGGCGGCCGGGCGGGTGCGGGACCCGAAGCGCAACGTGCCCCGGGCCACGGTGTACGGGACCCTGGCCTGCGCGGCGATCTACCTGCTCGGCACCCTGGCCGTGTTCGGCACCGTCCCGCACGCGCAACTCGGCTCCTCCGTGGCGCCGTTCACGGACGCGATGAACAGCATCGCGGGCGGCACCTGGGCCGGGAACCTGGTCGCCGTCGCCGCGATCGTCTCCGGGCTCGGGGCGCTGAACGGCTGGACGATGATCTGCGCGGAGATGCCGATGGCCGCCGCCCGCGACGGCCTGTTCCCGGCAGCCTTCGCCGGCACCCGCGGCCGCGGCGAGACACCCGTCTTCGGCATCGTCTCGGCGACGGTCCTCGCGTCGGTGCTCACCGTGATCAGCTACACCCGCTTCACCCAGGTGTTCACCGAGATCGTGCTGCTGAGCGTGCTCACCGCCGTGATCCCGTACCTGGCCTCGGCCGCCGCCCAGCTGTACTGGCTGGTGAGGCGCGGCCGGGAGGAGCTGGACCGGCGCCGCTTCGCCCGGGACGTCGCCGTCACCGTCCTGGCGCTGGCCTTCTCGTACTGGTCGATCCAGGGCAGCGGCTACCAGACCGTCTACTACGGCCTGTTCACCGTCCTGCTCGGCATCCCGGTCTACATCTGGCTCAAGCGACCGCACGCCCGACCCGCCACGGCGGCTGCCATCGGCACCGCCGCCCCGGTCACCCGCACCGGGCCGGCCCGCCACGAGCCGCCGCTGAAGGCGGCCCGCACCGCCCGGCCCGTCGGCCTTCCGACCATCCTGCGCCGCGCGCTGACCCCGCGCCACCCCCACTGAACTCCGAGGAGCGCCACCGATGTCCACCCTGCGTGTCGATTCCGAAGCCGGCCGCCTGCACCAGGTGATCCTGCACCGACCGGGCCTGGAGCTGGCCCGGCTGACCCCGCGCAACGTCGACGAGCTGCTGTTCGACGACATCCTGTGGGCCAAGCGCGCCCGCGAGGAGCACGACGCCTTCGCCCAGGTGCTGCGCGACCACGGCGTGCGCGTGCACCACTACGCCGACCTGCTCGCCGAGACCCTCGACCTGGCCCCCGCCCGGTCCTGGCTGCTCGGCCAGGTGGCCACCCCGGCCATCGTCGGCCCCGCCCTGGTCGAGCCGCTGCGCGAGCTGAGCGAACAACTCGACGGCGCCACGCTCGCCGAGTACCTGATCGGCGGCGTCCTCAAGGACGACCTGCCGCTGAAGAGCCCGCACAGCCTGCACTGGCACACCCTCGGTGACCAGGACTTCGCCCTGGCGCCGCTGCCCAACCACCTCTTCCCGCGCGACAACTCCTGCTGGATCGGCGCCCGGTACAGCCTCAACCCGATGGCGAAGCCGGCCCGCCGGCGGGAGACCCTGCACACCGCCGCGATCTACCGCTTCCACCCGCTGTTCGCCGAGACCGCACCCCCGCTGTTCGACGGCACCACCACCGCGCCGGGGCTCAGCGTGGAGGGCGGAGACGTCCACGTGATCGCCCCGGGCGTCGTCATGGTCGGCATGGGAGAGCGCACCACCGCACCGGCGGTCGAGAACCTCGCCCAGCAACTGTTCCTGACCAACACCGCGCACCGGCTGATCGCCGTGCGGCTGCCGGAGAGCCGGGCGTTCATGCACCTGGACACCGTCATGACGATGATCGACCGGGACACCTTCGCGCTCTACCCGGGCCTGGCCCACCAGTTGCGCTCGTGGACCCTCACCCCCGCCCCCGAGCGGGCGGCCGGCTTCGACGTACGGACCGACACCGACCTCGCCGCCTCGCTCGCCGAGGCCCTCGGCCTGGACAAGGTCCGCTTCCTGTCCGCCGACCAGGACGCCCGCGCCGCCGAGCGCGAGCAGTGGGACGACGGCAGCAACTTCCTCGCCCTCGAACCCGGGGTCGTCGTCGGCTACGAGCGCAACACCACCACCAACACCTACCTGCGCAAGCAGGGCATCGAGATCGTCACCATCGCGGGCTCCGAGCTCGGCCGTGGCCGCGGCGGCCCGCGCTGCATGAGCTGCCCCATCCAGCGCGAGCCCGCCAACTGACCGGCAAGGAGAACCCGCCATGACCGTCGACCTCAACGGCCGCCACTACCTGCGCGAACTCGACTTCACCGCCGCCGAGATCCACCACCTCCTCGACCTCGCCACCGAGCTGAAGGCCGCCCGGCGCGCGGGCACCGAAACGCCCCGGCTGACCGGCCGCAGGATCGCCCTGATCTTCGAGAAGAACTCCACCCGGACCCGCTGCGCCTTCGAGGTCGCGGCGGCCGACCAGGGCGCCATGACCACCTACCTGGGCCCGGACGGGTCGCACATCGGCCACAAGGAGACCGTCGCCGACACCGCCCGGGTCCTCGGCCGGATGTACGACGGCATCGAGTACCGCGGCTTCGACCAGGACGCCGTCACCGAACTCGCCCGCCACGCCGGCGTCCCCGTGTACAACGGCCTGACCGACCAGTGCCACCCCACGCAGAGCCTGTGCGACGTCTTCACCATGCGCGAGCACAGCGGAAAGCCGGTGGAGGAGATCTCCTTCTGCTACCTCGGTGACGCCCGCAACAACACCGCCAACTCCCTTCTCATGATGGGAAGTCTGCTCGGCATGGACGTGCGCGTCGCCGCTCCGCGCGAGCTGTGGCCCGACCCGCTGCTGGTCGACGAATGCCGGCGGCTCGCCCAGGACAGCGGCGCCCGGATCACCCTCAGCGACGAGGTCGAGGAGGCCGTGCGCGGCGCGGACTACCTCTACACCGACGTGTGGGTGTCCATGGGCGAGGACCACGCCCAGTGGTCCGAGCGGATCGCCCGGCTGCTGCCGTACCAGGTCAACGCCAAGACGATGGCGGCGACCGGCAGGGCGGACACCGCCTTCCTGCACTGCCTGCCCGCCCTGCACGACCGCCGCACCGACCTCGGCGCCGAACTCGCCGAGGAACACGGGCTCGACGGCCTCGAAGTCACCGACGAGGTCTTCGAGTCGCCCGCCTCGCTGGTCTTCGACCAGGCCGAGAACCGCATGCACACCATCAAGGCGGTCCTCGTCGCCACCCTGGGGAGGAAGTGACCATGCGCATCGTCGCCGCCCTCGGCGGGAACGCCCTGCTCCAGCGGGGCGAGCACCCCGATGCCGCCGTCCAGCAGCACCACGTCCACGACGCTGCCCGATCGCTCGCCGAACTCGTCACCGCCGGGCACGAGGTGGTGATCACCCACGGCAACGGTCCGCAGATCGGCCTGCTCGCCGAGGAGAGCGAGGCCGACCCGGCGCTCACCGTGCCGTACCCGCTGGACGTCCTCGGAGCCCAGACCCAGGGCATGATCGGGACCCTGCTCGTCCGCGAGCTCACGGACCGGCTGCCGGGCCGCGCCGTCACCGCACTGGTGACCCACACCGAGGTCGACCCCCACGATCCCGCCTTCCGACGGCCGGGCAAGTTCATCGGCGGGCAACTCACCGACCAGCAGGCCAGGACGATGGAGACCGAGCGCGGCTGGACCACCGCGCGCGACGGCGCGCGACTGCGCCGCGTGGTTCCCTCCCCGCAGCCGAAGGCGATCGTCGAGGTACCGGCCGTCCGCACCCTGCTGGCGACCGGCGCCGTGGTGATCGCCGCCGGGGGCGGAGGCATCCCGGTGACCCGCGACCCGTACACCGGCCGGCTGCGCGGCGTCGAAGCGGTCGTGGACAAGGACCTCACCGCCGCCCTGCTCGCCCGACAGCTCGACGCCGACGCACTGTTGATCCTCACCGACGTCACCCACGTGTTCACCCACTACGGCACGGCCCACCCCGGCCCGCTGGTCACCGCCACCCCCGAGCGGCTGCGCGCACTGGACCTGCCCGAGGGCTCGATGCGGCCCAAGGCCGACGCCGCCGCCACCTTCGCCGAGCAGACAGGCCGGATCGCCGCCATCGGCCCGCTGGACAACGCGCTGGGCACGCTCCTCGGCACCACCGGCACCACCGTCCGGACCGCCCCCGCAGGAGCGAAGCCGGAGCACGAGGTCCTGCCGGCCGGAACTGCGGCCCACGACCCCGCCGAAACGCACACCACGGTCTGACGCACCAGGAAGGGAACCACGATGAACCGACTGCAGACCCGACCCGCCCCCGCCATCACGGTGACGACCCGCGGTGAGGTCACCCTGGCCGCGCCCGACTACGCCCGGACGAAGCTGCTCGCCGTCCTGGAGAAGCTCGACGAACCGGTCCTCGCCGTCCGGGTGAAGCTCACCCAGGAGCCCAACCACGCCGTGGCCAAGCCGTCGACCGCCCAGGCCACGCTCGACCTGAACGGCCGGCCCGTGCGCGCCCACGTCGCCGCCGCCACCATGCAGGAAGCCGTCGACCTGCTCCAGGACCGGCTGAACGCCAGGATCGCCCGGGTCCGGACCCACCACCGGCACCACCGCCAGCACGCCGAGCGGCCCGTCGCCGGGCAGGAACACCGGCCGCAGCGCCGGGTGCTGGACGCCGAGGAGCGCCGCATCGTGCGGCACAAGAGCTACAGCTTCACGCGTCAGACCACGTGGGCGGCGGTGTTCGACCTGGACGCGATGGACTACGACTTCCACCTGTACACCGACGCGGTGACGGGCTGCGACAGCGTCGTCCACCACGACGAGGCGACGGGGGACTACCGGATCGCGTCGGCCGGAACGGCGCCGGAGACCGAGCCGGGCATCTCGGTGAGCACCGACGCGGTGCCCGAACTGACCGTCGCCGGCGCCGTCTCGCGGCTCGACCTCAGTGGCCTGCCGTTCGTCTTCTTCACCAACAGCGAGACCGGGCGCGGCAACGTCCTGTACCACCGGTACGACGGCCACTACGGCGTCATCACTCCCGCGGACTAGGGAACGAGGGGCGGGGCCCGGTCGGTCGCGGTGGCCCGACCGGGCCCCGGTGGGCCGGAGGTCCCGCTGGCCCGGGCCCGCCGGGCCCTTCGCAACCCCGCATGCGGGCCGGGTTCAGGCGGACTCCTCGACCTGAACCCCTCGCAGGCGCGACCGCCCTGACGGACCGGCCGGTGCCGGCCTCGGCTCGGCCGCCGACGGGTGCGACGGCAAAGCCATCCGGAGCAGCGAACCGCTCGGCGGCTCGGAGACCACGGTGAGGCCACCGCCATGGCCCTCGACGACGGCGCGCACGATCGCCAGGCCGAGCCCGGTGCCGGGGCGGCCCGACGACCGGGGCCGGCCGCTCCCGTCGTCGGCCTGCGACCGGGCGAATCCGATGCCCGTGTCCTCCACCTCGACCACGGCACCGTCGCGGGTCGCGCGACAGCGCAGCGCGATGGTGTCCCCGTCCACGGTGAACTTCACGGCGTTCTCCACCAGGGCGTCGAGGGCGGCCTCAAGCCGGGACTCGTCGCCCTCGACCAGGACGGACGGCGCGTCCAGGCGCCAGTCACGGTCCGAGGCCGGCCGCCACCGCTGGACCGTCCGCCGCAGGAGGGCGCCGAGGTCGACGGGGGCCCACTCGAACGTGGTGGGCTCGTAGGCGTCGGCCAGGACGAGCAGCCGGCCGGCGAGGCCGCCGAGCTTGTCCAGCTCGTCCAGCACGACGTCGAGGTCGTCCCTGCTCTCCGGGGTCGACAGCTCGTTGCGGACCATCTCCGCGTAGCAGCGGGCCACCGTGACTGGCGTGCGCATCTCGTGCGAGCAGTTGCGCACGAACAGCTCCTTGACCTCCTGGGCGCGGCGCTCGCGCTCGACGAGGTTCTGGGTCTGCGCGAGGGCGGCGGCCCGCCGTCGGACGTGCCAGACCATGCTGAGGAAGACCATCGCCATCAGCGGGACCTCGGCGAGTTCGTCCCACTCGGCGTGGCCCTCCGCGATGAACCGGCTCAGTGCGGTACCCGTGACCAGGGTGACCACGGTCAGCACGGCGGACGTGCGACGGGCCGACCAGCTCTGGAAGCCGTAGACGATGGACATGCTGATCCACACCAGGTGGAACACCACGGTTTCGAGGGCGGGTTCGACGAGCAGCAGCAGCTGGCTGCACCCGGCGAACAGCACCCAGCCGGCGAAGACCAGCCGCCTGCGGTCAGCCGGCACTGAAGGCGTACCCGACATTGCGCACCGTCTCGATGACCGGCCGGGGCACCTTGCCGCGGATCCGGCGGACCGTCGCGTCGACCACGTTGCTCCCGAGGTCGTCGGTGTAGCCCCAGACGCTCGCGAGGAGTTCACGCCGGCTGCACACCTCCCCGGCTCGCCGCATCAGGTGACCGAGCAGCATGAACTCGCGGTGCGACAGGGGAACTTCCCTCCCGCCGAGGCTGAGCGCCTGCCGTTCGAGGTCGAGCGTGACCTCCCCGACGTGAAGCCACCGCTGGGACATGCCGGTGGAGGGCGTACGGAGCCTGGTCCGGACGCGCTCCACCAGCTCCGCGGTCGCGAAGGGCTTGCCGAGGAAGTCGACGGCCCCGAGCTGGAGGCAGCGGACCCTGGTGGCGACGTCCATCACGGCGGACAGGACGAGGACCCGCTGATCGGGCTTCCGGTCGAAGGCGCGCCGCATCACCTCGAACCCGTCGAACCCGGGCAGCATGAGATCGAGCACGACCAGGTCGAACTCGCCGCCCCGCAGGCGGTCCACGGCGTCCGGACCGGACTCCGCGGCGTCGATGACGTGACCGTCCGCTTCCAGCGTGCGTTTGAGATAGGCACGTAGCCGCGCCTCGTCCTCGACGACCAACAGCCGGGCCATGGTGGGCTACCGTCTCCTCCCCTGCCGCTCTCGCCCCCGGGCTGTCATCTGCGGCTGCGTCGGATCCTACAAGTGCCGAACCCGTCATTCCACAAACGATCCGGCGAAGGCGTCGGGATCGACCCGGTTTGCCGCCCTGCGGCAGCAGGTGCTGTGACGGTGCGTCAGTATCCGTGCGCACCGGGCGAGGGCGTGCCCGGCGCACCGGCGTCCCGGGTGGCCCGGCCTCGTGGCGCCCGTCATGACAGCCGGATGAGAGACCTGTCATCTTCGCCCCCGTTCCCGGCGGCCGGCCACAGGCTTGTCGCGCGCGCGTCACCGGTCGGCGGCAAGGGCTCGTGCCCTCGGTCTGGCCGCCTCCCGGTGGGCCAAGCGATCCGGACCCGAGCGCGCAAGCGGGCGCAGGTCGCCAAGGAAAGAGGAAAGACGTGTTCACCAAACAGGTAGTGAGAGCGCTGCTGAAACCGAGACGGGGCACCATCGCTCTGGTCGGCGTCGGGACGATGGTGGCGGCCTTGCTGGGGCTGCCGCCGTCGCCGCTCCAGCCGATACCGGAGGCTGCCGCGAGCGGGTCGGGCAGCGCGACGGACGAGACGAAGGCACCGCACTACTTCGGCCCGTGGCCGAACTGGGCCAACAGCCCGCTGACCCTGTCGAAGGCCAAGGTGTCCATCGCGTCCACCACGATGTCGGCGGGAAACCCGCTGGTCGACCGGGCGTACGCGACGGACTTCGCGACACCGCCGGGCGCGCTGGGGCCGGTGCTCGTCGTCCTGGGCGGCTCTCCGCTGCCCGCCGGCACCCTCAAGAGCTTCCAGACCTGGAACCAGACCAAGCCGGGGGGCAGCCCCTCGGCCTCCGAGGGGGGCCTCTTCCACGCCTACGTCCTGCGGCCGACGGGCACACCGGACACGTACACCGTCGTGGCCGACAGCGGGCTGAAGACGGTGCCCAAGCCGGCCGCGGCGGCCGGAGAGGTCGCGACCTACGAGGTCCCCGACGTCGCCGTGCAGGACGGCGACGTCATCGGCTTCTACGGTCAGGGCATCCCGGTCGACACCGGTCTCGGCTCCGCCACCGACGCCTTCGTGTACCCGGCCGGCGTCGACAGCACCACGACTCCGCCGGCCAACGTGCCCCCGGCCGCGGGCGGCACGGTGACGCTGGGTTCGACCGTCTACCCGCGCTACCCGGCGCAGGACCGGCAGTACTCCTTCGGAGCGCAGGTGATCCCGGCGAGCACCGGGCTCGGCGCCACGGCGACGGCCACAGTGGACCCGCAGACCGGCGGCATCTCCGGCATCGAGGTGACCTCCCCGGGGCGGCACTACGTCGCGGGCGCGACCTCGGTCACCATCGAGGGCGGCACCACGGCGGCGACCGCGAAGGCCACCGTCAAGGCGACCGGGGCCGTGGTCGGCCTCACGGTCGACGCGGGCGGCAGCGGCTACGGCGGCTTCGCGGTCGGCATCACCGGCGGCGGTGGCAACGGTGCCACCGCGACGGCCTCCGGCGGGGTGGACGCCGTGACGGTCACGGACGGCGGGGCCGGTTACACCATGCCGACGGTCGACTTCGACCTTCCCGACGACCCGAACGGCACGGTGGCCAAGGGCCACGTCGACCCGGCCGATCTCACCGCCGACGGCAACGTCACCAAGGTGACTGTCGACGAGCCCGGCAGCGGCTACAGCAGCGCACCCGGCGTGGTGATCCGCAACGGGACGCTCGCCGACCCGATCAACGGCGCGACGAAGGCGGCGGCCGCCGCCGGCCTGAAACTGGTCGCGGTCAAACTGGACAAGGTCGGCTCCGACTACACCGCAGCGCCCGCCGTCACCATCACCGACCCGACGGGCAGGGGCGGCACCGGGGCGGCGGCGAAGGCCGTGACGGACACCGGAGCGATCAGTGGGATCGAGGTCACCGGCCCGGGGGCCGGCTACCTCACGGTCGGGATGAAGAAGTTCCAGGACACCCTGCCGCTGACCTGCAACCCCGGGGCGGACGGCACGGGTTGTCCCGACGTCGCACAGCTGCAGGCACCGTCGACGAAGCCGTCGGAGAAGTTCGTCCCGGTGGCCGTTCCGGAGTCCGTCACCACCAGCGGCAAGCCGGCCGACGAGTACGTCATCGGTCTCGTGCAGTACCTCACCCGGTTCTCCTCCGACCTGCCGCCGACCCTGGTGCGGGGCTACGTCCAGCTGTCGACGGACGCGGTGCCCGGCCGGAAGGTCCCGCTCTACAACGAGCTGATGGACGGCACCAGGCAGCCGCTGCCGTACACGGGTGTGACCTCGCCGCAGTGGATGGGCCCCCTCATCGCCGCGACCAAGGACCGGCCGGTGCGGATCGTGTTCCGCAACCTGCTCCCGAAGGGCGCCGACGGAGACCTGTTCCTGCCGGTGGACAGCAGCGGCATGGGCGCCGGCATGGTCCCGATGACGATGCCCCCGCCGAAGAACGACGGCACTGTCACGGACGAGGTGCGCAATCCGCAGTGCACCGACGACAAGGCCGGCTGCTTCACGGACAACCGGGCCACGCTGCACCTGCACGGCGGCGTCACGCCGTGGATCAGCGACGGCACCCCGCACCAGTGGATCACCCCGGCCGGCGAGGCCACGCAGTGGCCTCAGGGCGTCAGCGTGCAGAACGTGCCGGACATGGTGGACGGCACCGGGGCGACGCTCTGCGCCGCGAAGGACGACGGCTGCTCGACGTTCTACTACACCAACCAGCAGAGCGCCCGGCTGATGTTCTACCACGACCACACCTACGGCATCACCCGGCTGAACGTGTACGCCGGCGAGGCCGCGGGCTACACCATCACGGACGACACGGAGAAGGCGCTGGTCAACAGCGGCACGATCCCCGACGCGGCCGACACCATCCCGCTGCTCGTCCAGGACCGCACCTTCGTGCCGGACGACTCGCAGCTCAAGGACCGGAAGGACGCCACCGGCAGGACCGTCTCCTACGGTCAGGACCCCACCTGGGACACGAAGCGGTGGGGTGGCAAGGGCAGCTTCTGGTACCACCACGTCTACATGCCCGCGCAGAACCCGGGCGACCCGTCGGGCATGAGCTCGTACGGGCGCTGGATGTACGGGCCGTGGTTCTGGCCGCCGGCCGGCGACACCAGGTTCGGGCCGATCGCCAACCCGTACTACGACCCGAAGTGCAAGCTGGACGACTCGTCGACCTGGCAGTACCAGAGCGCCCCGTTCTGCGAGCCGGAGCAGATCCCCGGCACGCCGAACATCTCGATGGGCATGGAGCAGTTCAACGACACGCCCATCGTCAACGGGGTCGCCTACCCGAAGGTGACGCTCCAGCCGAAGACCTACCGGATGCGGCTGGTCAACGCCGCGAACGACCGGTTCTTCAACTTCCAGTGGTACAAGGCAGATCCGAAGCAGGGTGACGGCACCACCGAGGTGGCGCTGAACGCGGACGAGCTGGCGGCCGCGCAGACCGACCCCAACGTGTCGCCAACCCCGGCGGACGCGAACAACGACGCCGCCGGGCCGGACTGGATCCAGATCGCCGGCGAGGGCGGCTTCCTGCCGGCACCGGCCGTCATCGACGGTCAGCAGCCGACGACCTGGATCACCGACCCGACGCGCTTCGACGTCGGCAACGTGGACAAGCACTCGCTGACCGTCGCGCCGGCCGAACGCGCCGACGTGCTGGTGGACTTCTCGAAGTTCGCCGGCAAGACGCTCATCCTCTACAACGACGCACCCGCGGCCTACCCGGCACGCGTCTCCTCGTACGACTACTACACGGGTGCCCCCGACCTCACCCAGTCCGGCGGCGCACCGAAGATCCTGCCGGGGTACGGGCCCAACACCCGCACCGTGATGCAGGTGACCATCGCGAACACGGCGCCGGCTCCGACGTTCAACCTGGCGAAGCTGCAGGCGGCCTTCAGGCACCACGCGGACGGCTCGGGTGTCTTCGAGTCCGGGCAGAACCCGGTGATCGTCGGTCAGGCGGCCTACAACTCGGCGTACGGCACGAGCTTCGCCGCCAGCAGCAACTGCAACGTCAGGAACAGCACCGTCAAGACCTGCGACGGCCTGGTCCGCGTGAACGACACGTCGACGTTCGGCTTCAACACGCTCAAGGCACCGACCGCCAAGATGACGATGCCGCTGCAGCCGAAGGCCATCCACGACGAGATGAACGCGACGACGTTCGACGCCTACGGCCGGATGTCGACCAACCTCGGCGTCGAGGCCTCGCCACCGACGCCGGGGGCGCAGAACGCGACGCTGTACCCGTACGTCAACCCGCCGACCGAGCTGATCGACGGCACCGGCCTGCCCAGAGCGGACGTGAAGGTGACGCCGATCAGCACCAGCGCGGACGGGACGCAGATCTGGCGGTTCACCCACAACGGGGTGGACACCCACCCGATGCACTTCCACCTGTACGACGTGCAAGTCCTCAACAGGGTGACCTGGGACAACATCGTCATCAAACCGGACGCCAACGAGCTGGGCTGGAAGGACACGGTGCGGATGAGCCCACTGGAGGACACGATCGTCGCGCTGCGGCCGATCGTGCCGACGGTGCCGTTCGAAGTGCCGAACTCCGTCCGGCTGCTCGATCCGACGATGCCGGCCGGTGACACGTCGATGTTCCACAACGTCGATCCGCAGGGCAACCCGACGGCGGCCATCACCAACAAGCTGGTGAACTTCGGCTGGGAGTACGTCATCCACTGCCACATCCTCAGCCACGAGGAGATGGACATGATGCGGCCCCAGTTGCTGGCGCTGCCGCCGGCGAAGGCGAGCGGGCTCGCGTCGACCGTCGTGGGCACGGGCGAGAGCGCCCGGATCCGGCTGGAGTGGCAGGACGACTCGATCAACGAGACCGCCTTCCTCATCCAGCGGACGAGTGACGGCGGCGCCACGTGGGTCGACGCCGGCACGGCCGAGTCGCCCCTGGACCAGCCGAACACCCACGGGACCCGCGCCTTCGTCGACCCGACGGCATCGGTGACCACGCCGTACCTCTACCGGGTCGTCGCGCTCAACACGGTCGGGTACGGCGGCGAGTTTCCGGGCATGACGGTGAAGTCGGTCTCGGACCCGCTCCAGGTGACCCCGGCACCGTGATGCCGGAAGGGCGGGACCGTGATCACGGCTGAGTGATCACGTACGGCAGGAGGGCGGGCCGCCGGCCCGCCCTCCTGCCTCGGCCTCTCGGCTGGCGCCCGGCTCAGTGGCGGTGCGCAACTGCCTGGCCCGGCCGGTGCCAGGAGGGATCAGCCGATGGCCAGTCGGAACGGGCCGGCCAGCACCGAGTAGCCGTCGTCGGCCAGGTAGTAGGCGTCGTAGCTGCCTGCGCCGTTCAGCTTGCCGGTGGAGAAGGTGACGGCGCCGCTCTGGTTGGGCGTGTAGGACCAGGTCAGTGCGGAGCGGGAGCCGGGCGTGACGCCCGCCGGGTAGATGCCGACCCAGTTCCTGGCGCCGGCCTGGGAGGCGTTCGGCAGGGTGTGGCGGAGGGTGACGTTGCCGCCGTTGGCCACCGCGGTGAGGTCGCCGGTCAGCGTCGGTCCGGTCGCCGCGGAGGGGGCGAAGGCGGCGTTGAGCGGTGTGGCGTAGGTGTCGTTGCCGGTCAGCCCGGGCAGGCCGAGGGCGGACTCGATGGTGCGGCCGACGCTGTAGTGGTCGTAGTGCAGCGGGCTGCTGGTGCCGGCCGGGACGGTGCCCTGGGAGCCGACGACGACGGTGGCGAGGTGGTTGTAGCCCTCGTTCTGGCTCTCGTCCCACGTCAGGATGAGGAGCGAGCGCTGCTGGGTCCAGGCCGGGGAGGACAGCACGGGGGCGAGGGTCTGCTGCAGCCAGCCGTCCTGGGTCTTCAGACTGGTGGCGCTGCCGTTGCCGGAGGCCTCGCCGTCGTCGTAGTCGTCGGCGGCGATCCAGGAGAAGTTCGGTGTGGTGGCCGCGGACTCCAGGTCGGTGGTCAGCTGCGAGGTGTCGAAGAGGTGCGCCGCACAGCGGGTCGGATTGCCGCTGATGTCGGTGTAGTTGATGAACGGTGCGTCGTCGGGCATGTAGTAGCTGTCGTAGTTCTTGTTGGTGTTGCAGGGTGTGCCCATGCCCTGCTCGTAGGCCTTCCAGGTCTTGCCGGCGTCCTCGACGGTGTCGCCGAGGTTGCGCTGGGGGGAGTTGATGTTGGGCCAGTAGGTGGCGCCCTTGGCGTAGGTGTCACCGCCGGCGATGGCGAGGTAGTTCTCGTCGCTCGGGTGGTAGACGCCGTGGGAGTCGGTGAGGGTGGCGCCCCGGGACATCAGGCTGTGGATGTACGGCGTGTCCGTCGGGTCGTTCATGATCTGGGAGTAGTCCGTGTTCTCCATCATGACCATGAACACGTGGTCGTAGCCCGGCACGGCGGACGGGGGCCGTCAGCGGCGCGGGTGCGACGACCGGGGTGTCGAGGGTGAGTGAGAGGTTGTCCAGGTAGCCGGTCTCGTTCGTGGTGGAGAGGAACTGCACCTCGACCTGGATCGACCGGGTGCCGGACGGGACGGTTCCGGTGGCGTTGCGGGAGAGGAACTTGGTGCCCAGGCCGCGGTCGGTGGCGGAGACGGTCGGCAGCTTGGCGGTCGCGCCGAGCGGGCGGCCGCTGACGTCCTGGAAGTGCAGGCTGACCGCGGCGTAGCCGCCGTAGGTGGTCCAACCGCCCAGCCAGCCGGAGAGGTTGAAGTGCACTCCGCCGCCGTCGATGGCGGCGGCCGCCGAGGAGACGTCGACGGTCTGCGACATCGAGCCGTCCCCGAAGTTGCCGGGGCCGAAGAAGGCCCTGCCGGGGCTCCGGCCGTCGCCCGGCAGGCCGAAGGAGCCCGCCGAGTGGCACATGACGTCGACGCCGCCGGCCTGGACCGTCCAGCCGGGGACAGTGCCGGCGGCGCTCCAGTCGTCGGTGCAGTAACCACCGGCCTCCGCATCGCCGTTGACGATCAGGTTGCCGCTGCTGCCCGCCGCACCGGCGGAGGTGGGAGCGGCGACGACCAGCGCGCCGAGAAGGGGAAGGGTGGCGAGCAGCCCGCCGAGGGGGTTCCAGCGCAGTCGCATGGGGGGTACCTCGTCCGTTGGTGAGGGTGGGTGCCATGGCTGTTCACCATGAGCGGGGACACAGGTATCGGCCGCCGCTGTCCGGCGGAAGAACACCGGTCGAACGTGGCTGGATAACTTCGGGCCGGCGTCGTACGCCGGCGGGGCGCAGCGGGCGCCCCCGGCACCGCTCTTCCGGGACGAGACGGGGCGAGACGAGACGGGACAGGACGGTGCGGTGCGGGTTCAGGGGGTGGTGAGCGGTGTGCCGTCCAGGGACCAGTGCGGGTCGGGGGCAAGGCCGACGGCGGTGTAGACGTGGGCGGCGACGTCGGCGTGGCGGATGGTGGCGGGCGGCGTGGCCGCCGACAGGCCGGGGCCGCAGGCGGCGACCCAGGCGGTGCGTTCCTCGGGGCTGTGGCCGCCGTGGCCGCCCTCGTCGCGGTGGCCGTGGTCGGTGACGACGATGACGGTCCAGTCCTCGCGGTCGCGGCCGGGCCGGCTGCGCAGGGCGGCGGTGAGCTGTCCCAGGCGTCGGTCGGCGGTTTCCACGGCCTGCCGGTACGTGGGACCGCAGCCGTGGAAGTGGGCGGTCTCGTCGACGGCGCCGAGGTAGACGAAGCAGGCGTCCAGGTCTTCGTCGGAGCCGATGATCCGGGCGGCTTCGGCGGTGACGGCCTGGTCGCAGGCGTCCCAGCCGGCCGGGGTGTCGGCGGTGGGGGCGATGTAGCTGAGGCGGCTCGGCGCGGTGATCAGGGGGCCGCCCTGCTGGGCGAGGAACATGGGGGCCCAGCCGCCGGCGGCGAAGGTCCGGCGGCCGTGGTCGGCGGCCAGCCGGGTGGTGAAGTCGGGGAACGCGTCCAGGCGGTGCCCGCGGGGGCTGTTGCTCCACACGCCGTGCTTGGTGACGCCGACGCCGGTGAGGACGGTGGCCCAGCACGGGCCGGACATGGTGGGGGTGGCCTGGTCGATCTCGACGGGGGCGAGGAAGCCGGCTCGGGTGACGGCGTCCAGGTGGGGGGTGTCGAGCTGCGGCAGCAGGTCGAGGCGGACGCCGTCGATGCCGACGACCATGACGCAGGGGCGGTGCACGGCTGGTGGGCTCCTCGGGTCGGTGGGCGGTACGGGGCCGTGTCAGGGGCGGTGGCGGCGCAGGTGGATGAGCCGGCTCGCATAGTCGCCGGAAGGCAGGTCGAGGTCGATGCCGCGGTGGCGCAGGACGGCGCCGCTGTACCGTCGGCCGGTGTCGGCATCGAGGTAGTCGGTGTGTGCGTCGAGTGCGGGCAGGCGGAGCGCGGGGGGCTGGTGGCCGAACCGGGTGGCGGGGCGCCAGACGAGGACGGCGTGCTCGGCTCCGTCCGCGGCGGCGTAGTGGACGGCGGTGACGCCGTCCGGGGCGGACAGCCGGTACTGCCGGCCGCGCTGCACCAGGGGCCGGATCCGCTTGTAGCGGGCGACCAGGTCGGCGGCCTCGGCGAGTTCGTCCTCGCTCCAGGCGGTCAGGTCGCCGCCGAGGCCGAGGACGCCGGCCATCGCGACGTGGGCGCGGAAGCGCAGCGGGGTGGCGCGGCCGGTGGCGCCGTTCGGGCTGTCGGTGATCCATGCGGCCATGGTTGCGGCGGGGAAGAGCTGGCTGTAACCGTGCTGGATGGCGATCCGGTCGACGGGGTCGGTGTTGTCGGAGGTCCAGGCCTGGTCGGTGCGGGCCAGGATGCCGAGGTCGACGCGGCCACCGCCGCCGGCGCAGGCCTCGATCCGCAGGTGCGGGTGGTCGGCGCGCAGCCGGTCCATGATCCGGTAGACGGCGCGGGTGTGGTCGATCCAGAGCCGGTCGGGGTCGGGCCGGCCGGGCCAGGCGGCCTCGGTGAAGGCCCGGTTGGCATCCCATTTGAGCCAGTCGACGCCGTTGTCCCGGACCAGCCGGTCCAGTGTGCGCAGCGCCCAGGCCTCGACCTCGGGGCGGGCGAAGTTCAGCACCAGTTGGTGGCGCAGCTCGGTGGCGGTGCGGGTGGGGGAGTGGACCACCCAGTCGGGGTGGGCGCGGTACAGGTCGCTGTCGCGGTTGACCATCTCCGGTTCGACCCAGAGCCCGAAGGCCATGCCCAGGCGGTGCACCTCGTCGGCGAGCGGGCGCAGGCCGTCGGGGAAGGCGCCCGGGTGGGGTGTCCAGTCGCCGAGGCCGGCGCGGTCGTGCCGGCGGGCGCCGAACCAGCCGTCGTCGAGGACGAAGAGTTCGGCGCCGAGAGCGGCGGCGCGTCGGGCCAGGAGGAGCTGCCCGCGGTGGTCGACGTCGAAGTGGGTGGCTTCCCAGGAGTTGTAGACGACGGGCCGGTCGTGCGCGGCGTCGGGCAGCACGTGGGTGCGCACGTGGTCGTGCCAGGCGCGGCTGGCGGCGCCGAAGCCGTGGGAGGTGTGGAGTCCGGCGAAGATCGGCGTGGTCAGCCGCTCGCCGGGGTGCAGGGTCCAGCTGAGGCCCTCGTGGCCGAAGCCGCCGGTCCAGGTGGTCCGGCCGACCGGATCGCGGTGCACGGTGATGCGCCAACTCCCGCTCCAGGCCAGGGTGGTGCTCCAGACTTCGCCGTGCTCCTCGGTCGCGCTGCCGTCGTCGAGGGCGAGCCAGGGGCCGGCGTGGTGGCCGGTGAGGCCGCGGCGGCTGGTGAGGACGGTCTCGGCGACCGGCAGGCGGTCGCGCAGGAGCTGGAACTCGCTGTTCCAGCCGCCGACCAGGTGGCTGATCCGGTAGTCGGACAGCGGGGGGAGGGCCCAGGACGCGGAGTCCAGCCGGTCCACGGTGATCGGCCCGTCACCGGGGCCGCCGGTGTGCCGGAGCTCGGTCCAGCGTTCGATGACGTCGCTGTCCGGGCGGACGCGGTAGCAGAGCTCGGCGGCGAGCGGGAAGTGGCGGTCCGTCAGGAGGATCCGTAGTTCGCCGCCCGTGATCCGGTGGTCGGCCGGGCGCCACTGGGCGCCGCGGGTGCCGTCGGCGAACCGGACCTGGAGGCCGGCGGGGCCGAAGCGGGCGCCGCTCTGCGGGGCGAGTTCGTCGGCGGCGGCCTCGGCCTCGAAGCTGCTTCGGGCCGGGGAGTGCGGCGCGGGCAGGGTGTCGAGGGCCGCGCGGTCGAGCGGCGGGCCCCAGTACAGGTGCCGGGGGCTGCCGTCGGCGTCGACGCGCAGGGCGTAGAGGCTGTTCGGCGTGCGGAGTTCGGCGACACCGCGGGCCGGGTCGAAGGAGACGGGCGGGAGCACGGCAGGCACGGAAGGTCCCCAGGGGTACGTAGTCGGGACGCGGAGCGGGTGCGCGCCGCCGACCCCGGCGGACGCGCCGGGGCGGGAGCCGGCCCCGGGCGTGCAGGGCGGTGCCCGGTACCCGGCGGTGCGTCGGGGACGGAAGCGGGCCCGAGCGTAGGGCCGCCCGGTGACCGAAATCAATACTGGACGAAGTTATTTATTTGGCGCTAGGTTGCCGCCGTGTTCCCGAATCCATCACGTCCGCTGGTTTCCGCGCCGGCCGAAACGGCCGTCCTCGCCCTGCTGTTGGCCGAAGGGCCGCTCAGCCGGGTCGAGCTGGCCCGGCGTACCGGCCTGTCCTCGACCGCGGTCACCAAGGCCGCCAAGCCGCTGGTCGAGGACGGCTACCTGTACGAACTGCCCCCGGAGCGCACCGCACCGGGCGCCGGCCGCCCGGTCAACCCGCTCGCGGTCAGCCCCGACCGGGAGTTCTTCGTCGGCGTCAAGATCAGCGCGGACACCCTGTACGGCGCCGTCTGCGACCTGCGCGCCCAGGTCCGGACCACCCTGAGCCGCCCGCTCGGCGACCGCGGCCCCGAGGCCGTGTGCGCGCTGCTCACCGAGCTGGTCGCCGAACTGCTCGACGCCGACCCGGCCTACCGCCCGCGCACCCGGCACCTCGGGATCGCGGTCTCCGGGGACGTGGACCGCGCCGCCGGCCGGGTCCGGTACTCCGTACTCCCCGGTTGGCGCGACGTGCCGCTGGCCGAACTGGCGGCCGCGTCGACCGGCCTGACGGTCACGGTGGAGAACGACGTCAAAGCCCTCACCGCTGCCGAACACTGGTTCGGCGAGGGCATCGGCACCGAGTACTTCGCGCTGGTCACCATCGGCGCGGGCATCGGTTCCGGACTCGTCGTCAACGGCCAACTGATCGCCGGCGCACACGGGGTGGCCGGTGAACTGGGGCACATCAGCGTTGACCCGACCGGGCCGCGCTGCCACTGCGGATCCGTCGGCTGCGTCGAGGCGATCGCCTCCACCGACGCGGTCCTGGGCGCCGTCCGCCGCGACAGCACCCGACCCGACCTGGACTTCGACGCCGCCGTGGAGGCAGCCCGCACCGGCGATCCCGTCGCGCGGGACGCCTTCGCCCGGGCCGGGCGGGCGATCGGCGTCGGCATCGCCACACTGGTCAGCCTGATCGGCCCCGAACGGGTCGTGGTCACCGGTGAAGGCCTCGACACCTACGACCTCTTCGACACGCACATCAGGGACTCCTACGCCGCGCGCTGCTTCGGCGCGGCCGCCCAGTGCCCACTGATCCTCCGTCCGCTCCCCTGGGAGGAATGGGCTCGCGGCGCCGCCGTCGTGGGCATCCAGGCCCTCCTGCCCTGACGCTCCGCCGGCCACCGTCCCCACCGAGCCCCACCGCCAGGACCGGGCCGGCCGCCCGCCGGACGACCCATCGCACAGCCGCACCACGAGAGCCGCACCACCACAGCCCGATGACGGACCACCAGCCCAGCTCCGTTCCCAGCAGCCGGCACCGAACGCGCGCACCGGCCGGGCCGGAACCATCCACCCTCCCCCCACCCAGGAGGATGCGCCATGAGTGCAGCCACACCGCAGCTCAGCCGACGGGGATTCCTCGGCGGCTCCCTGCTCTTCGTCGCCGGCGCCGCCGTCGCCTGCACCACCGACCCGACGGGCGGCGGCGCCTCCGGCGCGGCCACCACCCTGAACGTCTGGTACCACGCCTACGGCGAGAGCGGCACCCAGCAGGCCGCCACCCGCTACGCCGCCGCGTTCACCAAGGCCAACCCCGACATCGCGGTGAAGATCACCTGGGTCCCCGGCGACTATGCCAGCAAGCTGAACGCGACCCTGCTGACCGACGCCGCCCCCGACGCCTTCGAGATAGGCGACTTCGCCGCCAGCTACGCCGTCCGCGGCCAGATCGCCGCCCTCGACGACCTCTACGGGGACACCCGGGCGGACTTCAACCAGGGCAACCTGGACCAGGAGACGGTCGGCGGCAAGGTCTACGGCGTCAAGATGCTCGACGACGTGATGATGCTCTACTACCGCAAGAGCGCGCTGGCCAAGGCCGGCCTCACCCCGCCCGACAGCTTCGACGCCCTGGCCGGCGCCGCCAAGGCGCTGAGCACCGGCGACAACAAGGGCCTGTTCCTCGGCAACGACGGGGTCGGCGACAGCCCGCTCCTCGCCATCCTCTCCAACGGCGGCGAACTGGTGACCGGCGACGGCAAGGCGGCGTTCGACTCCCCGCAGGCCGTCGAGGCGGTGACCGGCCTCAAACGCCTGCACGACGACAAGTCCCTGCTGCTCGGCTTCACCACCGACTGGTGGGACCCCTCCGCCCTGGTCCAGGGCGTTGTCCCGATGCAGTGGTGCGGCCTGTGGGCGATGCCGGCCGTCCAGGCCGCACTCGGGGACGACTTCGGGGTGCTGCCCTGGCCCGCGTTCAAGCCCGGCGGCAGCCCGGTGCTGCGCGTCGGCGGCTGGACCGCCTGCGTCAACGCCAAGGGCAAGCACGTGGAGGCCGCCAAGAAGTACGTCCAGTGGCTTTGGATCCAGCAGACCGACCTGCAGAAGGACTTCGCGCAGGCGTACGGCTTGCACATCCCGGCGCGCAAGTCGGTCGCCGCGAGCACCGACAAGCTCTCCCAGGGCGCCGCCCAGCAGACCGTCGAGCTGGCCGCCGCCCACGGCCGCCGCAACCCCGGCACCTGGAACACCGCGGTCTCCGCCGCGTTCACCTCCGCCGCCACCAAGGCCCTCAACGGGCAGGGCGAGGTGGCCGCCCTGCTCAGGGACGCAGCCGGGCAGGCCCAGAGCGAGATCGACAAGCAGCGCGGCTGACCATGACCTCCGCACCGGACACCACGCTGCGCCCCGGTCGCGCCCGACGCCGTGCGGCGGCCCGCCGGAGCCGTCCGACCGCGGCCACCTGGGGCGCGTTCGCGCTGCTCACCGCACCCGTGCTGATCGGGCTGGGCGTGTTCAAGTACGTCGCGATCGGCTGGAGCTTCCTGCTCAGCCTCAGCGACGCCCGCGGCACCATCGGACTCGGCCACTGGGTCGGGCTGGCCAACTACCGCACCCTGCTGGGCGATCAGGCGTTCCGTGACTCGCTCACCCAGATCCTGCTGTTCACCCTGTTCATCGTCCCCACCACCTTCGCCGCCTCCCTCGGGCTCGCGCTGCTGGTGCACCGGATCCGCCGCGGCCGGGCCCTGGTGCGCACCGCCTTCCTCATCCCCGCCGCCGTCTCCTACGTCGCCGGTGCGCTGCTGTGGAAGATGTGCCTGTTCAACTCCCTGCCCGCGGGCATCGCCAACACCGTCGGCGGCTGGTTCGGCATGGAGCCCGTGCCCTGGCTGCAGACCACCTCGCCACCGCTGTACTGGGTGGTCCTGGTCACGCTGCGGCTCTGGCTCCAGGTCGGCTTCTACATGGTGCTCTTCCTGGCCGGCCTGCAGGCCATCCCGCGGGACGTCCACGAGGCCGCCGCGCTGGACGGCGCGACCGGGCTGCGGCTGCTGCGCCGGATCACCCTGCCGATGCTGCGCAACACCTCGGTGGCCGTGCTGATGCTGCAGTTCATCGCCGCGTTCCAGGCCTTCGACGAGTTCTACAACCTGTTCAACAGCGGGCAGTCGGGCCTCGGATCGATGCCCGTCCGCACCCCGCTGATCCACCTCTACACCACCGCGATGGGCGACCAGAACTACGGGATCGGCTCGGCCGGGGCGTTCCTGCTGACCGCGCTGATCGTCGGCGTGACACTCGTGCAGGGCCGGGTCACCGGCTTCGGCAAGGCCGAGGGGTGAGCGCCTTGGACACCGTCCTGCGACGCGTACGGCCGGTCCTGCGGGCCGTGCTCGTGGGCCTGCTCACCGTGCTGTTCCTGCTCCCGTTCTACCTGATGCTGCGCAACTCGCTGATGGACAGCCGGAGCCTGACCTCCCCGCACTGGACCTGGTGGCCGGCGCAGGCGCACTGGGAGAACTTCGGCGCGCTGTTCAGCGACCCGACCGTCCACATGGCCCAGGCGCTGGGCAACTCGCTGCTGATCGCGGGAATCACCGCGCCGGTGTCGACGCTGCTGGCCTCCGCCGCCGGCTACGCGCTCGCGCGGATCCCGGTGCCCGGACGCCGGATCCTGCTCGGCCTGGTGGTCGCCACCCTGATGATCCCCGGCTCGGCGACCTTCGTGCCGACCTTCGTGGTGGTCGGCTCGATGGGCGGGGTGAACACCCTGTGGGGGCTGATCGCGCCGGGGCTGTTCAACCCGTTCGCGGTGCTGCTGTTCCGCAACTTCTACCTGCAGTTCCCCACCGAGATCGAGGAGGCCGGCCGGCTGGACGGCCTCGGCTGGCTCGGCCTCTACCGCCGGATCGCGCTGCCGAGCTCCGGGGCGATGCTCGCCTCGCTCGGCGCGCTCGCCTTCATCGACAGCTGGAACGCCTTCCTGTGGCCACTGGTCATCGGACAGGACCCGTCCTCCTGGACGGCCCAGATCGCGCTGTCGACGTTCCTCACCTCGCAGACCATCAACCTGCCCGGGCTCTTCGCCGGGGCCGTGGTGACCATCGCCCCTCTGGTCGCGATGTTCCTGGTGGCCCAGCGCCACATCGTCGAAGGCATCGCCACCACCGGTCTCAAGGGCTGACCCGTGACCCGCCCGCTCCTGCCCACCCGAAGGAGAACACGCGTGAGAGCCGACCGAACCGGCCCCGGCCGGGCAACCGCCCGCCGCGCCCTGCCCCTCGTGCTGCCCCTGGTGATGGCCGCGGCGAGCCTGCTGGCCGGCAGCGGCCCCGCCGCCGCCTCGCCCACCGCCTCGCCCGCCGTCACCTCGCCCGCCGCCACCGCGGCGCCCACCCCGCTGACGGGCCCCCAGCTCGCGGCGTCCTGGACCGGACCGCTCAGCACCCGCGGCCGCTACATCGTCGACGCCGGCGGCAACCGGTTCAAGCTGAAGGCCGGCAACTGGGCCGGCGCGCAGGGCACCTGGCAGGGCAGCGGTTCCACCACCGACCCGGCGAACAACCAGGCCGGCCAGGTGTCGTACAACATCCCGCTCGGCCTGGACCGGGTCCCGCTCGGCGAGATCCTCACCGGCTTCCACAGCCTGGGCCTCAACGCCGTCCGGCTGCCGTTCGCCAACGCGGTGATCCACGACACCACCCCCGTACCGGACGCGGCCGTCGCGGCCAACCCCCAGCTCAAGGGCCTGACCCCGCTCCAGGTGTACGACGCCGCCGTCGCCGCGCTGACCGCCGACGGCTTCGCGGTGATCCTCAACAACCACACCACCAGCTACCGGTTCTGCTGCGGCCTGGACGGCAACGAGCGCTGGAACAGCGGCCAGAGCACCCAGCAGTGGGAAGCCGACTGGCTGTTCCTGGTCAACCGCTACAAGGACGACAAACGGGTGGTCGGCGCCGACCTGCGCAACGAGGTCCGCCGGGACGTCTGGGACAATCCCAACTGGGGCTGGGGCGACAGCCACGACGAGTACGCCGCCTTCGAGGAGGCCGGCAACCGCATCCTCCAGGCCGACCCGGACATGCTGGTCGTCATGGAGGGCATCAACTGGCAGGGCATCCCGACCGACATCACCCCCCACGGCCGCCCGATGCTCACCCCCGTCGCCAACCTCTCCAACACCCTGATCAGGTCCGACAAACTGGTCTACGCCGCGCACTTCTACGCATACACCGGCCCCGCCAACACCGGCGCCACCAGCGGCCCCGGCGTCACCCACGACCCGCGCTACCAGGACCTCACCCCCGAGCAGCTCGCCCGGGTCGTCGACCAGGAAGCCCTGTTCGTCACCAAGTCCGGCCAGCACTTCACCGCACCCGTGTGGATCAGCGAGTTCGGCGCCGCCGGCCGCGACGAGACCGACAGCAAGGAAAAGGCCTGGTGGACCGCCTTCACCGACATCCTGGTGAAGAACGACACCGACTTCGCCGTCTGGCCCCTGGTCGGCTGGGCCGACGCCACCGGCAAGCCCCAGGACAGCTGGGCCCTGCTCTCCTACACCGCGACCGGCACCCGGCTCGGCCTGCAGGACCCCGGCGACTGGCGCGCCGCCGACTGGAACAAGCTCGTCAACGCGCCCGGCCTCACCGGACCCGTCGCACCCACCCCGCGCTGGAACATGCTCGACCTCGACTTCGGCGACCAGATCACCTCCGCCCGGATGCTCACCCAGCCCGACTGGAGCGTCGGCAGCCGCAAGGGCGTCTGCCCCGACACCCAGCGCCTGATCGGCCTCGGCCGCAGCGACGGCCGCGGCCTGTGCACCGACAGCGCCCAGCCCCCCGCCAAGGCCGGCGCCTACGTCACCGTCACCGGCTGGACCAACACCGCACAGGGCGACTGGGCGCCGGGCTACGACAAACTCCAGTGCCCCGACCAGTACTACGCGATCGGCTACAGCGAGCGGACGAACTCGATGACCGCCCTGCTGTGCGCCCCCTCCGCCGCCACCCTGCCCACCACCGGCCGCGTCGCGTGGTTCGACCACGGCGACAACCGCCCCGCCGGCGCCGGCTCCACCGCGAGCGACTGGGCGCCCGGCTACTACAAGGGCCAGTGCGCCGACAACGAGTACATCGCCGGCGTCGCCGACACCTGGCGCTACAACGAGCACGGCGTGCCCGACGCCCTGCTCTGCCGACCGCTCGCCTGACGCACCGCCACCCCGCCGTCACCTGAGGAGAGCCAGGCCATGCCCCTGGAGATCGCCGCAGACGGATTCCGTCTCGACAACCGACCGTTCCGCATCATCTCGGGCGGACTGCACTACTTCCGCATCCACCCCGAGCAGTGGGCCGACCGGCTCCGCAAGGCACGCCTGATGGGACTGAACACGGTCGAGACCTACGTCCCCTGGAACCTGCACGCACCCCGGCGCGGCGAGTTCCGCCTGGACGCGGGTCTCGACCTGCCCCGCTTCCTCGACCTCTGCGCCGCCGAGAACCTCCACGTCCTGCTCCGCCCGGGCCCCTACATCTGCGCCGAATGGGACGGCGGCGGCCTGCCCGCCTGGCTGCTCGCCGAGGACGGCATCGCCCTGCGCAGCCGCGACCCGCGCTTCCTCGCCGCCGTCGACGAGTACCTCGGCGCGCTGCTCACCGCCGTCGAACCACACCTGGCCGGCAAGGGCGGCCCGGTCATCGCCATGCAGCTGGAGAACGAGTACGGCGCCTACGGCGACGACACCGCCTACCTCGCCGAACTCGCCGCACTGCTGCGCCGACACGGCGCCGACACCCCGCTGTTCACCAGCGACCAACCCGCCGACCTGGCACGCGGCGGCCTGGACGGCGTCCTGCGCACCGCGAACTTCGGCAGCCGCGCCGAGGCCGGCCTCGCCGAACTGCGCACCCACCAGCCCGAAGGCCCCCTGATGTGCGCCGAGTTCTGGATCGGCTGGTTCGACCGCTGGGGCTCCGCCCACGTGACCCGCAGCGCGCAGGAGGCCGCCGACGAGCTGGACCGGCTGCTCGCCACCGGAGCCTCGGTGAACCTGTACATGTTCCACGGCGGCACCAACTTCGGTTTCACCAACGGCGCCAACGACAAGGGCGCCTACCGGCCCACCGCCACCTCCTACGACTACGACGCCCCCCTCGACGAGGCCGGCGACCCGGGCCCCAAGTACGCGGCCTTCCGCGAGGTGATCGCCAGGTACGCACCGGTCCCCGCCGCCCCGCCGCCCCGACCGCAGCCCAAACTCGCCGCCGGCAGTGTCCACCTCACCCACACCGCGAGCCTGCTGGAGCAGGCCGACGCCCTCGGCCCGGCCGTCGCCGCCGACCGGCCGCTGACCATGGAGCAGCTCGGCCAGTCCTTCGGCTTCGTCCTCTACCGGACCGAACTCCCCTCCCCGGGGCCGTGCGTGCTGCACGTGGAGCAGGTCCGTGACCGCGCCCAGTTCTTCGTCGACGGGCAGCCGGTCGGCGTCCTGGAACGGGAGAACCGGGAACACGCCCTCGCCTTCACCGTCCCCCGGGCCGCAGCGCGGCTGGAGGTCCTGGTGGAGAACCAGGGCCGGGTCAACTACGGGCCCGGAATCCACGACCGCAAGGGCCTGCTCGGCGAGATCAGCGCCAACGGGAAGGCCCTGCACGGCTGGTACAGCCGACCCCTGCCCCTGGAGGGGCCGGACCTGGACGCCCTGGAGTTCACCCCCGCAGCGCCGCCCCCCGTCGGGCCGGCCCTCCACCGCGGATGGGTCGAGATCGACCGTCCCGCCGACACCTTCCTCGCACTCGGCGGCTTCACCAAGGGGCACGCCTGGATCAACGGCTTCGCGCTCGGCCGCTACTGGTCCCGGGGCCCGCAACGCACCCTCTACGTGCCGGCGCCGGTGCTGCGACCCGGCCGCAACGAGGTCACCGTGCTGGAACTGCACGCCGCGGCAGGCCGGACCGTGGAACTGACGGACCGCGCCGACCTCGGACCGACCGAGCAGTAGATCCCGCCCGGTGCCCCCACGCCGAACGACCCCCCACCGAACCGGCAAGGAGCCAACGGTGCCGGGCTCCGGCGGTGTGGTCGGGCCAGTCTCACGCCGGGGGCCGACGGGACTCCAGGGACCAATGTCCCGGCCGAGGGAGGCATCGGGCCCGCCCCCGCTTTCGGCCGGGGCGGGCCGGTGTGCCGGGCCGTTCGGGTGAAGGCCGTGGGCAGCGGGACCATCGACCCCTCGCGGCTCGCCGGTGTGGCCTGTTCGGCCCTGCGGGGGCCTCGGCCGAGGGGGGAGGATTGGGTACGCCCACCGTCGGCGGTTCCGACAGACCTGAGGAGAGCCCAGCCATGTCCGTCACCCCCAGTCCGGCTCCCGGTGGACCCTCCGAGGAGGAGGTCCGCGCGCTCGACGCCCACTGGAGGGCCGCCAACTACCTGTCGGCGGGCCAGATCTACCTGATGGCCAACCCGCTGCTGCGCGAGCCGCTGCGCCCGGAGCACATCAAGCCCCGCCTGCTGGGCCACTGGGGCACCTCGCCCGGCCTGAACCTGGTCCACACCCACCTCGACCGGGTGGTCAGGGCCCGCGACCTGGACGCGGTCTGCGTCTGGGGGCCGGGGCACGGCGGGCCCGCCGTGCTGGCGAACTCCTGGCTCGACGGCAGCTACACCGAGACCTACCCGAGCGTCACCCGGGACGCGGACGGCATGGCCCGGTTGTTCCGGCAGTTCTCCTTCCCCGGCGGCGTGCCCAGCCACGTCGCCCCCGAGACACCGGGTTCCATCCACGAGGGCGGTGAACTCGGCTACGCGCTGTCGCACGCCTACGGCGCCGCCTTCGACAACCCCGGCCTGCTGGTCACCTGCGTCATCGGCGACGGCGAGGCCGAGACCGGACCGCTCGCGGCCTCCTGGCACGGCAACAAGTTCCTCGACCCGGTGCACGACGGCGCCGTCCTGCCGATCCTGCACCTCAACGGCTACAAGATCGCCAACCCGACCGTGCTGGCCCGGCTGCCCGAGGCGGAACTCGACGCGCTCCTGCGCGGATACGGCCACCTCCCGCTGTACGTCACCGGCGAGGACCCGCTCACCGTCCACCGGGCCATGGCCGAGGCCATGGACACCGCACTGGACCGGATCGCCGCCCTCCAGCACGAGGCCCGTGCCGAGGGCGCTACCCAGCGCCCGCAGTGGCCGCTGATCGTACTGCGCACCCCCAAGGGCTGGACCGGCCCCGCGGAGGTCGACGGAGTGCCGGTGGAAGGCACCTGGCGGGCTCACCAGGTGCCGCTGGACCAGGTGCGGGACAACCCCGCCCACCTCGCCCAGCTGGAGGCGTGGCTGCGCTCCTACCGGCCCGAGGAACTCTTCGACGAGCAGGGCCGGCCCAGCGCCGAGGTGCTGGCCTGCGTCCCCGAGGGCGACCGCCGCCTCGGGACGAACCCGCACGCCAACGGCGGTCTACTGCTGCGCGACCTGCCGATGCCGCCGCTGGAGCGCTTCGCCGTGCCCGTCGACAAGCCCGGCGCCACTCTGCACGAACCCACCCGGGTCCTCGGCGACCTGCTCGAACAACTGATGGCGGACACCGCCGAGCGCCGAGACTTCCGCCTGGTCGGCCCGGACGAGACCGCTTCCAACCGGCTCCAGGCCGTCTACGCGGCCACCGGCAAGGCCTGGCAGGCGCAGACCCTGCCCGTCGACGAACACCTCGCCCCCGACGGCCGGGTGATGGAGATCCTCTCCGAACACACCTGCCAGGGCTGGCTGGAGGGCTACCTCCTCACCGGCCGCCACGGGCTGTTCTCCTGCTACGAGGCCTTCGTCCACATCGTCGACTCCATGGTCAACCAGCACATCAAGTGGCTGCGCACCACCCGGGCCCTGCCCTGGCGCGCCCCCATCGCCTCGCTCAACTACCTGCTCACCTCCCACGTCTGGCGCCAGGACCACAACGGCTTCTCGCACCAGGACCCCGGCTTCGTCGACCACGTCCTCAACAAGAGCCCCGAAGCCGTCCGGGTCTACTTCCCGCCGGACGCCAACACCCTGCTCGCCATCGCCGACCACGTCCTGCGCAGCCGCGACTACGTCAACGTCGTGGTCGCCGGCAAGCAGCCCTGCTTCGACTGGCTCACCCTCGACCAGGCCCGCACCCACTGTGCCCGGGGCGCCGGGATCTGGGAGTGGGCCGGCACCGAGGACGGCAGCCGAGAGCCCGACGTCGTGCTCGCCTGCGCCGGGGACGTCCCCACCCAGGAGGTCCTCGCGGCCGCCCAGCTGCTCCGCCGCCACCTGCCCGACCTGGCCGTCCGAGTGGTCAGCGTGGTCGACCTGGCCCGGCTGATGCCCGCCGAGGAGCACCCGCACGGCATGCCCGACGCGGAGTTCGACGCCCTGTTCAGCCGCGACCGGCCGGTGATCTTCGCCTACCACGGCTACCCGTGGCTGATCCACCGCCTCGCCTACCGGCGCGCCGTCCACCCCCACCTGCACGTGCGCGGGTACAAGGAGTCGGGCACCACCACGACGCCCTTCGACATGGTGGTCCGCAACGACCTCGACCGCTACCGGCTCGTCATGGACGTCATCGACCGGGTGCCCGGCCTCGCCGTCCGGGCCGCCGCCCTGCGCCAGGAGATGGCCGACCGGCGCACCCGCCACCACGACTGGATCCGCGAGCACGGCACCGACCTGCCCGAGATCACCGACTGGACCTGGTAGGGCTGACGTGCAACCAGGGGGCCGACCGTCAGGAGACCAGCACCGTGGACCTACCCGTCGCCGTCGGAGTCGACGGCTCCGACCCCAGCCTGGCCGCCGCCGACTGGGCCGCCCGCGAGGCGCTGCTGCTCGGCCGCGCGCTGCGCGTCCTGCACGCCCTGCCGCTGACGCCCCAGCTGCTCCCCGGCCGGCCCGCCGGGCGCCGGCCGGACCCTGATGCCCTGTTGCACGAGGTCTGCCACGTCCTGGCGGTGCGGTACCCCCGGTTGGAGATCCGCTCCGACGAGGTCCACGACCTCGCCCCCACGGCGCTGCTGGCCGCGGGGGAGGACGCCGAACTGCTCGTCGTCGCCGCCCGCGGTGCCGGCGGCTTCCCGGACCTGCGGGTCGGGTCCACCGCCCTGCACCTGGCCGCCCGGGCCGGCTGCCCGACCGTGGTGCTGCCGGTGGACCCGCCGGGCCCGGATCCGCGCGAGCAGATCGTGCTCGGGCTGGACGCCCGCCGACCCGCCGAGGCGGCCCTGGAGTTCGCCTTCGCCGCCGCACACCGCCACGGACTGCCGCTGCGGGTCGTGCACGCCTCGGCCACCGGCGCGTCGGACGACGAGGACGGACTCCTCGCCCGTGTCCTCGCACCGTGGCAGGCCGCCCATCCCGAGGTCGAGGCCGTCCCGGAGAGCACAGGCGTGGGAGCGGGCCCGGCGCTGGTGGAGGCGTCGGCCAAGGCCCGACTGCTGGTGCTGGGCAGGCGGCCCGTGCTCCTGGTCGGCGCGCTCGGCCCGGTCGGCCACGCCGTCCTGCACCACGCGCTCTGCCCGGTCGCCGTCGTCCCGGAGGCGTGACCGGGACCTTCGGGCCGTCCTTGGGGCTGCTCGGCCCCTGGGACCGGCCTGCGGCGACCGCAATCATGGATCGCACACCGGGTCGCCGGCATCCATGCCGCGACCGTCGAACCAGGGAGGGCCGTCATCGTGCCGTACGCCGTAGTGGTCGGAGTCGACGGATCGGAGCCGAGCACGGCCGCTGCCGAGTGGGCCGCCCAGGAGGCGTACCGCAGCGGCAGGCCGCTGCGGCTGCTCCACGCCGGGGACGCGAGCTCGCCCGCGCCCGGGGAGGCCGACCGCGGTGACGAGCCGCTGCCGCCGTCGGTGCTCGCCACCCGGGACCACATCGCGAGCGTGCTGCCCGGGCTGGAGCTGACCTGCGAGCACGTGCCCGGGAACCCGGCCGACGCGCTGGTCGCCGCCGGGGGCCGGAACGACCTGCTGGTGCTCGGCTCGCGAGGCCTGGGAGGCTTCGCCGGGCTGCTGGTCGGCTCCGTCTCGCTGCGCGTGGTGGGCCACGCGAACTGCCCCGTCGTGGTGGTCCGTGCCGGGGCCGAGGGGCAGGACGGCGGCGCCGAAGACGTGGTGCTCGGGCTGGACAGCGACCAGGCCTGCCCGGACGTCATCGCCTTCGCCTTCGAACAGGCCGCGGCACGGGGTGCGACGCTACGCGTGCTGGAGAGCCAGAAGGTGCCCGCGGGGCCGTACTCGGCCGAGGGCGTGGTCTACCAGCCGGAGGTCCGCGAGGCGTTGGAAGCCGGGGAGCTGATGCGGCTCCAGGAGGCCCTGGCTCCCTGGCGGGAGAAGCACCCGGAGGTCCGGGTGCAGGCCGAGCTCACCGCCTGGTCGGCCGGGCGGGCGCTGGTCGAGGCCTCCAGGAGCGCCTGCCTGACGGTGGTGGGGCGCCGCCGGCCCAGGCTCCACCCGGCCGCGCCCTGGCTGGGCTCCGTCGCCCACGCCGTCCTCCACCACGCGCACAGCCCGGTCGCGGTCGTGCCGCACGACTGAGACCGGCCCCGTGCACGGCCGTGGGGGGGGGGGGGGCCCCCCCGCCCCCCCCCCCCCCGCGGGGGGGGGCCGGGGCCCCCCGGGGCGGGGGGCCCCCGCGCCGGGCGGCGGCCCCGGGGGTTGGGTTGAGGCCCCCCCCCCCCCCGCCGGCGGGCGGGGGGGGGCCCCCCCCCCCCCCCCGCCCCCCCCCGGGGGGGGGGGCCGCCCCCCCCCGCCCCCCCCCCCCCCGCCCGTCGGCGTGTCCGCAGGGGACCGCGCGGGCGCGGGCGAACCGGAGGACGTTCGGCCGGCCGTGTGATCGGTTCGCGCACCGGCGGCCGATGTCGTCTCGGCCGGGTGCCGCCACGGCCGCGCCCGGCGCGATCACGCCTGATGTGAGAGAGGCCGTGATCGGTGTGAGACTGGGCAGGGAGGGGTGATCCCCGTGTCGGACCCACCGCACGCGTCCGCCGGTCCCGACACCGTCGTCGACGAGAATCGGCTGGAAGAGCTGATCATCGAGGCGCAGACGGCCCTGCCGGTCGAACTGCCCGCCCTGGCGAACCGGTGCGCCGCGGCTCTCGGCCTGGACACCGTGCTGATCTACCTCGTCGACCTGCAACAACGGCTGCTCGTCCCGCTCGACGAGGCCTCGGAGCCGCTGCCGGTGGACCGTTCGCGGGCCGGCTGGGCGTACCGCAGGGTCTCCCCGCAGGTGGCAGCCGACGACGGCGGCGTGATCGTCTGGCTGCCGCTGGTCGACGGTGCGGAGCGGCTGGGTGTGCTGGCGGTGCGGACGGCCGCGCTCGACGGGGTGCGGATGCGCCGCAGCCGGATGCTGGCCCATCTGTTCGCCATGGTGATCACCTCCAAGCGCACCTACAGCGACTGGCTCGCCTCCCTCGCCCGCACCGCGACCATGGGGTTGCCCGCCGAGATGCTGCGGGCCTTCCTGCCGCCCCAGACCATCGGCAGCAGCAGGTGCGTCTCGACCGCGGTCCTGGAACCGGCGTACGACGTCGCCGGCGACGCCTTCGACCACTCGGTGGTCAAGAACGTGCTGCACACCATGATCCTCGACTCCATGGGGCACGATCTGACCGCCGGCCTGACCACGTCGGTCGCCATGGCGGCGGCGCGCAACGCGCGCCGCGCCGGCGGTGCCCCGGCCGACGTCGTCGGCTCCGTCGACCAGGCGCTCGTCCACTGGCTGCCCGACCACTTCTGCACCGGCGTGCTGTGCCGGCTCGACGCGGAGACCGGGGTGCTGCACTGGGTCAACTGCGGTCACCCGCCGCCGCTGCTGATCCGCGCCAAGCGGGTGCTCCACGGAGCGCTGGACAGTCCCCCGCAGCCCCCGATCGGTCTGGCCGGCCACCTCGCCCCGGAAGCCCGGCAGGTCCACGAGACGACACTGGAGCCGGGCGACCGCGTCCTGCTCTACACCGACGGCGTCGTGGAGGCACGCGACACGGACGGTGCGGAGTTCGGCCTCGACCAGTTCACCGACTTCATCATCCGCTCCTCGGCCGCGGGCCAGCGCCCGGCCGAGGTGCTGCGGCTGCTCATCCACGCCATCCTCGACCACCAGCGCAATCGCCTGCGGGACGACGCGACCATCCTGCTCTTCGAATGGCGCCCGCAGTGCCCGTGACGGGCTGTCGCACCGGCGCGTGGCGCGGCCGTCGATGCAGCGGGCAGAGGCTCAGGGGACGATCTTCACCGACTCGGCCCATGGGTGGTGGAGCCGGTGGAGGCCGGCGTAGGCGGGGCTGCGGGCGAGGAGTTCCTCATGGGTGCCGTGGCCGGCGAGCCGGCCTTGTTCGAGCAGGACGATCTGGTCGGCGTCGCGGACCGTGAGCAGGTTGTGCGAGATGATGATCGTCGTGCGGCCGGCCATCAGCACACGCAGCGGGCCCATGATCCGCCGGGCCGACTCGGCGTCCAGGCCGGTGGTGGGTTCGTCCAGGACGAGGACGGGTGCGTCCCGGATCATCGCGCGGGCGATGGCCAGACGCTGACGCTGGCCGCCGGAGAGAAGTCGTCCGCGCTGGCCGACCACGGTGTCGTAGCCGTCGGGCAGCAGGCTGACGAACCCGTGGGCGTCCGCCGCCCTGGCGGCCGCCAGGATCTCGGCCTCGGTCGCCTCCGGGCGCCCGTACGCGATGTTCTCCCGGACGGTGCCGTGGAAGACCAGGGTCTCCTGCAGGACCACGGCGACGTTCTCGCGCAGCTCGGTGAGCGACAGCTCGCGCAGATCGACACCGTCGAGCCGGACGGCGCCGGCGGTCGGGTCGTAGAAGCGGAGCAGCAGCTTGGCGACGGTGGACTTCCCCGCGCCGCTGGCGCCGACCAGGGCCAGCGTCTTCCCCGGCGCCACCGTGAAGGACACCCCGGACAGCGCGGGCGTCGCCGCCTCCGGGTAGCTGAAGGTCACGTCGTCGAACTCGATGCCACCGTGGGCCCGGCCGATCGCCCTCGGGCTCGCGGGGGCGGCGACCTGCGGGCGCTGGTCGAGTAGTTCGATGATCCGCTCGGCGGCGGCGGAAGCGCTGTAGAAGGTGTTGCCGAGCCCGGACATGCCCCGGATCGGGCCGTAGAGCTGGCTCAGCAGTGCGAGGAAGACCATCAGGCCGCCGAGGGTGAGCCGGCCACGGACCAGCTCCCAGGTCCCGAGGCCCATCACCGCCAGGCCGCCGAGCAGCTCGATGAACTCGACCGTAGGTCCGTAGAGCGCTCCGATCCGGGTCGAGGCCATCGCGGCGTGGTACCGGCCGACGCTCTCGCGCTGAAACCTGGCGTGCTCCCAGCCCTGGCGGTTGTACGCCTGGACGAGTGCGATGTTGCCGAGCGACTCCTCGGTGACCGCGCTGATCGAACCGCCGCGCCGGCGGCGTTCGCGTGAGGCCGCCCGGATCAGCTTGGCGAAGCGGCGGGCGGTGAAGAAGAACAGCGGCGCGGCGACCAGTGCGGTCAGCGTCAGGTCCCAGCGCAGCGCCAGCAGGAGACCGACGAAGATGCCCAGCCGCGCCACCTGGCCGAGCGCGGTGACGATCCCGGAGAGCAGGAAGGTCTCGACCGCGTCGACGTCGCCGGTCACCCGGGACAGCACGTCGCCGAGCTGCCGCCGCTCGAAGAAGCCCAGTGACAGGCCCTGGACGTGCCGGAAGACGTCCGATCGCAGGATGAGCAGGAAGCGCTCGCTGACCCAGGTGGAGGTCACCCTGCGGGCGAAGGTCAGCGCTCCGGAGAGCAGGGCCAGCCCGGCGTAGGCGAGGGCGACCGGCAGGAACAGGCTCAGCCTGTGCGGGATGAGCATGTCGTCGATCACGATCTTGAACAGCAGGATCTCCGCTGCCTCGACCGCCGGGCCCACCACGACCAGGACCAGCAGCACCACCAGCCAGTGGCGGCCGCCCTTGGTGTAGGGCCAGAAGCGCCGGAAGACCTCCCGGAGCGGGACCGGCGGTGCGGCGGCGACCAGGGCGTCGGAACTCTCGACGACGAGCAGCCCTCGCAGAGCCTTTCGCAGAGTCCGCTTTCGCGTCATCTCACGGTCTTCCCGCTTGCTGCCCGGCACCGGTCACCCCGCTGAACCCCGCCCCGAGCCCGGAACCCGCCGGGTGGCGCGGGCCGGACGGACCGGTCGGGGCGACAGGCAGGCCGGGCACGAAGCATGCCCGGCCTGCTGTCGCAACGGATTGCAAGTGTCCGGCTACTGCGGATGTCAGTAACCCCAGTCGCCGCCGCCGCCGTAACCGCCGCCGTAGCCGCCGCCGCCGTAGCCGCCGCCGCCGTAGCCGCCGCCGCCGTGGTCGCCGAAGTCGTCGTAGCCGCCGCCATAGCCGCCGCCGTAGCCGCCGCCGTGGTCGCCGAAGTCGTCGTAGCCGCCGCCGCCGTAGCCGCCGCCGTAGCCGCCGCCGCCACCGTGGTCGTCAAACCTGCCGAGGGTGCGGAAGTTCTCAAGGAGTCCCATGATCAAACCTTCCTACGATTCCCCCTCAAACCATCGTCAATCCGAGCCCCTGGGATCGGCAAGCATAATCCGGGAAAAATTGAAGATTTAAAAAAGCATGAGAATATCGCAACTGGCGGTCAGCTCGGCGATTTTTTTGGCAAAAAAATGTCAAATCTTTTGGTTGGACTCAAACAAGAGGCCGCGTGTGGCGAGCTCCTGTGCCGTGGCCGATGGGCCGCGGAGTGATGTGCGGCGACATGGTCGTCAATGTGGTCGCGAATGGTTTGCGGAGCCATTTCCTGCATCGCATGATCGGCCGTGTTCGGTCTTCTTCGATCTCGGGCAGTCGGTGCGGTGTCCCGTGCGCCCACTCCCGGTCGGTCGCACGGCACCCGGGGCCATGGTCCACGTCGGGGAGGGGCGGCATGTCGCAACGCTTCGGCAGGACCCGCTGGAAGCGCTTCGCCGTCATCCTGCTGCCGTGCCTCGCGGCCACCGCGGCCCTCGTGGCCGGGGTGGCCCAGAACGCGCTCGCCGCGTCGTTCCTCATCTCCGGGGAGGAGTTCAAGCTCTCCGCCGACGAGCTCCGCGGTGAAGGCTTCAGCCTGTACGGCACGGTGGACCTCACCCGCGAGCACGACCCGGTGCCGGTCATGGTGACGGGGTTCGAGTCCGCCACGATCCAGGGGCTCTGCCAGTCCGCCGTCTTCCCGATCCCGGTGCTCGGCACCTTCACGCTGCGGCTCACCGGTGGCAAGCGAGCGGCCACCGCGAAGGGGTTCTTCATCGACGCGAAGCACTTGGCGGCCGCCCGGTCGAGCGCCCAGCACCTCGACATCGGGGTCGCCGCCGGAGCGGTCACCAAAGGCGAAATCAGCCGGGGCGATCGGGACTCGCGCTTCTTCAACCCCGACAGCCCGGCACAGCAGGCACGTTCGATCAACCTGACCGGCGTAGGGGTGACCGCGGTCGCGGTGGCGGCGAGCAGCTTCGTGAGATCCGTGGTCGGCGCGGCGTTGACGGTCACGCGCGCGACAGCGGTGGCCCGGTGGAGCCGGCGACCTCGGAGTGACCGCGAGAGGGCCCGTGCCACGCGGATTGCGCGGGCACGGGCCCCCGCGGGGGCTGACCGGGGGGCCGGTGCGGCCCCCCGGGGGGGGGGGGGGGGGGT